>JBMOJJ010000025.1:0-21849 GCA_049315845.1 Rhodoferax sp. | reverse complement strand
GAGGAATCCTGCGTCGCTGGTGTGGTACCAGCCATCGGCGGTGAGCACCTCGGCAGAGGCGGCCGGGTTCTTGTAGTACTCCTTGAACAGACCAGGCGACTTGACCAGGATTTCGCCGTTGTCGGCGACCTTGATTTCGACCCCGGCGCAGGGCACACCGACGGTATCGGCACGCGCTTCGTTGTCCGGTTGCAGGCAGACGAAGACGGCGGTTTCAGTCGACCCATAAAGCTGTTTGAGGTTGATGCCGATAGAACGGTAAAAGCTGAACAGGTCGGGGCCAATCGCCTCGCCCGCCGTGTAGGCAACCCGTACCCGGCTCATGCCCAAATTGTTGCGCAAGGGTCCATAGACCAGCAGATTGCCCAAGGCGTACAGGAGTGAATTGGCAAAGCCGATCGATTTGCCGTCCATGCGCATCGGACCGACCCGTTTGGCGACGCTCATGAAGTACTCAAACATGCGGCGTTTGATGCTGCCAGCGTCTTCCATGCGAATCATCACGCTGGTCAGAAGCCCCTCGAACACCCGGGGCGGCGCAAAATAGTAGGTCGGGCCGACTTCCTTCAGGTCAATCGTGACAGTGGCTGCCGATTCGGGGCAATTCACCACATAGCCGCAGGACAGCCACTGCGCATAGCTGAAGATATTCTGACCGATCCAGGCGGGCGGCAAATAGGCCAGCACATCTTCGGCGTGGGTGAGCTTGTCAAATTCAGCGCCGGCACGCGCCCGGTTCAACAATGAATCGTGGGTATGCACCACGCCCTTCGGGTTGCCGGTGGTGCCCGAGGTGAAGAACATCGCGCCCACATCATCGGGCCTGATACTGGCCACTTCGCCTTTCAGGAAGCCGGTGTTCTGCGCGGCAAACGCCTTGCCGGCTTCGAGCAGGCTGTCCAGCGACGCCAGACCGGTCTCCTCGTAATTGCGCAGTCCGCGCGGGTCGTCATAGTAGATGTTGGAGAGTTGCGGACAGTCTTCACGGATTTCCAGCAGTTTGTCGACCTGCTCCTGATCCTCGGCGAAGGCAAAGCGCACTTCAGCATTGTTGAGGGGGAAGACGCACTCGGGCGCCGCCGCATCCTGGTACAGGGGAACCGGGATCGCGCCAATCGATTGAACCGCCAGCATGGTGGCGTACAAACGGGGGCGGTTGGCACCAATCACCACCATGTGTTCGCCGCGACGCAGGCCGGCCTGGTGCAGGCCGCAGGCCAGTTGCGCCACCATTGTCGCCAAGTCGGACCAGGTCAAGGCTTGCCAGATGCCGTACTCTTTCTCACGCATGGCGGGCTCGTTCGGCCGCTGCGCTGCATGATCCAGAAGAAGTTGAGGAAATGTGGTCTGCATTCCGATGCCTTGTCGTCAAACTAATGAACTTGCCGGACAGATATTCAGCCCTGTCCCCACTGACTTTGAGCAGCATGGAACAAAGTATCCTTGCTGCTCGAGCAGGATGAATAATAGTCATTAGTTTGACGTCAGGTTGTCGTTTGGACGACAATCAAGCGTCTTATGGGTAGGTGTTTTCCCTGCACATTGGAGCAACATGCAAGCTGTTTTTCGATGAGTTACGACAAGACCCTGCATCAGCGCCGGCGTCCGTTGACGACCGCGGAGCTTGATGCAATTCCATGGATTCAGCTGCTGACGCCGACTGAACGGGAGCGCGCCGTCGACGATCTCAAGATCACCGATGCCAGTGTCGGCGAATATGTGTGCCGTACCGGGCGGCCGGTGACCTACTGGTTTGGCGTGGTCGACGGCTTGCTCAAGATGAGCAGCGAGAACGCCGAAGGCAGGACCATGACTTTTATCGGCATGCCGCCTGGCGGCTGGTTTGGCGAAGGTACGGCCCTGAAGCGCGAAAGCTACCGCTACAACATCCAGGCCCTGCGCAAGAGCCGGGTTGCCGGGTTGCATGTGGACACATTTCACTGGTTGCTCGATCATTCGATCGGTTTCAACCGCTTCATCATGAACCAGTTGAACGAACGTCTCGGTCAGTTCATCGCCGCACGCGAGATCGACCGGCTGAACAACCCGGATATCCGCGTCGCGCGCAGCGTGGCGGCACTGTTCAATCCGATCCTGTACCCTGGCGTGGGCGAGGTGTTGCGCATTACGCAACAGGAACTGGCCTATCTGGTCGGTCTGTCACGTCAGCGCGTCAACGAGGCCCTGACGGCGCTGGCCGAGCAGGGCTCGATCCGCATTGAATACGGTGGTCTGCGGGTTTTGAATCTGCAGGCTTTGCGGGCCGCGGTTTTTAGCAGCAAAGCCGGTGTCTAATACAGGCTGTTGAGACGCGACCCGGTCGCGTTCGGAATTCAAGGAGTTGCTCCCATGACATCAGGTCTTCAATATTCGCGTCGCGCAGCCATGTCCTTTGTCGGTCTGGCGATTGTCTTCGCCGCCGGTCCGGTGATGGCCCAGGCTGCCTGGCCGACCAAGCCGGTGAGGATCGTCGTGCCTTTTGCGCCCGGTGGCACGACGGACATTCTGGCGCGCGCTGTGGCGCCCGAACTGTCCAAGGTGTTTGGCCAATCCTTCATTGTGGACAATCGCGCTGGGGCCGGCGGCAACCTCGGGGCCGATCTGGTGGCGAAGGCGGCGCCCGACGGCTACACGCTGCTGATGGGCACCGTCGGCACCCATGGCATCAACAAATCGCTTTACAGCCGCCTGCCCTATGACCCGCAAAAGGACTTCGCTCCGATCACGATGGTGGCCGGTGTGCCCAATGTGATGGTGATGAATACCGAGAAGGCCAAAGCCCTTGGCATCAACAGCGTGATGGATTTCATTCAGTACGCCAGAGCCCACCCCGGGCAGCTGAACATGGCATCCAGCGGCAACGGCACCTCGATTCATCTGGCCGGCGAGTTGTTCAAGTCGCAGACCGGAATCTTCATGACCCACATTCCCTACACCGGTTCCGGCCCGGCCATGATGGGTATGGTGTCGGGTACCGTGGACGTGATGTTCGACAACCTGCCGTCCTCGATGGCGCAGATCAAGGGCGGCAAGCTGAAGGCTTTTGCGGTGACCAGTTCGCAGCGCTCGGCAGCCTTGCCTGATTTGCCGACGATCGAGGAGGCCGCCAAACTCAAGGGGTTCGAGGCCAGCAGCTGGTTTGGTCTGCTGGCGCCGGCGGGTACACCGGCCGATGTGATCTTGAAACTTCAGCAGGAGACCGCAAAGGCGCTCAACCTGCCAGCCATCAAGGAAAAATTGCTGGCCCAGGGCGCGATTCCGAGCGGCAATACGCCGCAGCAGTTTGCGGCCCTGATCGATGCCGAGATCAAGAAATGGGCGCCTGTGGTGAAAGGTTCAGGGGCCCGCGTTGATTAGGCGTCGAGACACTGCTCACACACCCCAGACCACGGCATGTCCGGCCTCCTCGCAACGGCGCAGCATGTCGATAAAGGGCAGCGCCCGCTGGCGCAGTGAGACGGCTTCAAAGCGCGGCGGCGGCTCATTGCGTGCCAGCGCCTTCGCCTTGGCAGCCTTCTGATCAGCCTCCTCCTGGACGACAGCCTCCGTCAGCGCTGCGATGGCGGCCGCGATCTGCTCGGGCAGGATGATGCCTTTCTCGGCGGCATGGCCATTGTCGTTGAGCTTGCCGATGATCTCCAGCATGCGCTGGCCGTTGGGCTGGAGCATGATGAGGTCGCCGGTACTTTTGGATTTGAATTTGTAGAGCATAGATGCGCATCGTAAACCGCAGTCCGATTCGAACACTGGCCGGGGTTGCCGGGCTGGTCCTTTCTTGCCTGATGACGGGCTGCGCCGACACCGGCTACTACCTGCAGTCGATCACCGGACATCTGGAAATGATGCAGCTGGCCCGGCCGGTTGAGCAATGGCTGGCTGACGATGGCCCTGACCCTGTGCTCAAGCAGCGCCTCGGCTTGGCCCTGCAAATTCGCAATTTCGCCGTGGCCGAGCTCAAGCTGCCTGACAACCGCAGCTATCACAGCTATGCCGATCTGAAACGTCGCGCGGCGGTGTGGAATGTGGTGGCGGCGCCCGAATTTTCGCTGGTCCTGAAGACCTGGTGTTTTCCGGTGGCAGGCTGTGTTGCCTATCGCGGCTATTTTGACGAAGCGCAGGCGCGCGGCTACGGGCAGGGCCTGCAGGCCGATGGGCTCGAGGTGAGTGTCTACGGCGTGCCGGCATACTCCACGCTGGGCTGGCTGAACTGGCTAGGGGGCGACCCGCTGCTCAATACCTTCATCCGCTATCCCGAGGGTGAACTGGCCCGGATGGTCTTTCATGAGTTGGCGCACCAGGTGGTCTATGTCAAGGATGACAGCCTGTTCAATGAGTCATTTGCGACCGCGGTGGAACGTCTTGGCGCACAGCGCTGGCTCTCACTGCACGCGTCTGGGGCGGCCCGAAAGGAGTATGCCGAACTCGACGCCAGGCGTCGGCAGTTTCGGGCCTTGTCGATGGCGACGCGACTTCGGCTCGAGCGGATCTATCAGCAAAATGAGTCGTCGAGCGACGACCGAGAGGCCCTGCTGGCAATGAAGAATGCAGCGATGCGGGAATTTCGCGACGAGTATGCTCGACTGAAGGCGAACTGGGGCGGCTACAGCGCTTATGACGCCTGGGTCGCAGGAGCCAACAATGCGGCTTTTGGCACGCAGGCGGTGTATGACGAATTGGTGCCGGCCTTCGAACTCCTGTTCGCCCGCGAAGGCCAGGACTGGCAACGGTTCTATGATGCCGTGCGGCGAGTGGCCCATATGCCCGCCGCTGCACGGGTTCCGGCTTTGAAACAAATCGCAATGGAGCGTACAAATGGCTGATCTGCATATCCTGCGCCATCACAAACTCGGCTTGCATGAGGCGCGAAAAATCGCGTTCAGGTGGGCTGAAGAGGTGGAAAACGACTTCGGCATGAGTTGCACTTACGAGGAAGGCAAGATCGTCGACGAGGTGTGTTTCGTCCGCTCGGGCGTCGAGGGCACCCTGTCAGTCACCAAGGAGAGCTTCGAACTTAACGCGAAACTCGGTTTTCTGGTCGGTGCTTTCAAAGGACGGATCGAGAGCGAAATCGTGAAGAAACTCGATCTGCTGCTGGCACCGAAACCCGCTGTGACAAGAAAGCCCCGGCCAGCAAAGGGCGAACATTGAGCGTGACTATTGTCAGCTCAGTGATTCGATCAAATCGATGTACTGCTGCATCGCGTCTTTACTGGCTGTGCCTTTGAAGCCATTCCAGGCATCCCACTTGGCACGGCCGACCATGTCGCTGAAACCGGGCTTTTTCTCGGTGTTGTCGCCGACGCTGGCCTGCTTGTACAGGGCGTAGATCTTGAGCAGTGTGGCGTTGTCGGGGCGCTCGGTCAGGTTTTTTGAATTTGCCACGGCGGCGTCGAATTTTTTCTGGATGTCAGTCATGGTTTTCTCCGGATCAGGTCAGTACCCAGCACAGTTGGGGTAATTGCGAAGTATCTTACGTTTCGTTTTGGCTAGAGAATAGGGGCATTCCCCAAGAATCTGGAATTTGTGTTTTCTGACCCTGGAGTTCCTATGGTTACCCGAATCATTGACAAAAAAATTTCGCGTCCGGCAGCGGCCAGCGTTGTGCCTGTGGCAAAACAGACCGGAAAGAAGGTGCGCCGGGCGGCCAAGCTGGTGCAGAAGAACGTTTCTGACGCGGTCGCGGGAACGCTGGGTCTTACCGGCGAGCGCATGAGCAAGGTCGACACCGCCTGGCTGCGCATGGATTCCCCTGCCAATTTGATGATGATCGTGGGCGTCTGGATCCTGAAGCCGGGAGTCACATACAAGGCGGTCTGTGACCGCATCGAGGAGCGATTGCTCAAGTACCCCCGCTTTGGACAGCGTGTGCAGCAGGATGCGGCCGGAGCCACCTGGGTCAAGGACCAGGATTTCCAGATCGAGCGGCATGTGGTGGTCGAAAAACTCGGATCCAGGTCCAAGGAACAGCAGCAACTGGCACTGCAGCAGCGTCTGGGTGAACTCGCGGTGCAGCCGCTCGACATGAAGCATCCTTTGTGGCAATTTCATCTGGTCGAGCACTATCAGGGCGGCTCGGCCCTGATGGTGCGCATTCACCATTGCATTGCCGATGGCATCGCGTTGATTGCGGTCACCCAGTCGCTGGTGGACGGGGGCGCTGCACCACCCGAGCGCAAGGTTCGGCCGCTGCAGCACGGCGGGCTGGAGCGCGCGGAGGACTGGCTGACCGACACGCTGATCAAGCCCTTTACCGATGTGGCCGTGAAGGCGCTTGGTGCTGCGGGTGACGGGGCCGCGAACGCGCTGGACATGATGTTGGGGCCGCAACGAGGCATGGAAAAGGGACTGGCCGGCTCGGTTGAACTCGCCAAGCTGGCCTATCAGGTGCTTCGCGATGGCGCCTCGCTGGCGCTGATGCCCGATGATTCGCAGACCCGTCTCAAGGGCGTCCCCGGCGAAACCAAGCGCGTCGCCTGGTGTCAGCCGATTCCGCTGGAAGAGGTCAAGGCCGTCGGCAAGGCGCTGAACTGCTCGATCAACGACATTCTGCTCAGTTGCGTCGCCGGCGCCATTGCCCAGTACCTGAAGTCCTTTGGCGACGACATTGCCGGCAAGGAAATCCGGGCCATGGTGCCGGTCAATCTGCGTCCCCTTGAAGAAGCCCACAATCTGGGCAACCGGTTTGGCCTGGCGCCGGTTGTTCTGCCGATCGGCGTGGAGAATCCGGTGGAACGCGTGTACGAAGTGCGCCGCCGGATGAGCGAGATGAAAGGCAGCATGCAGCCGCTGATGGCGTTCGGTCTGTTGGCGGTGGCGGGGCTGTTGGTCAAACCGGCGCAAGACGCGATGCTCAGCCTGTTTTCCAAGAAGACCACGGCCGTCATGACCAACGTGCCGGGGCCGCGCGACAAGCTCAGGTTTTGCGGCTCGACGCTGGAGCAGAGCCTGTTCTGGGTGCCTCAATCCGGTACGGTGGGTCTCGGCGTCTCCATACTCAGCTACGGCGGCGGTGTCCAGTTCGGGGTGATCAGCGACGCGACGCTCTGCCCTGACCCGCAGAGGATCATCGACCAGTTCGAGCCGGAATTTGCCAAACTGGCGATGGTGACGCTGATGCTGCCGTGGAACGACTGAAGACTCAGTCCCGCAGTTCTTCCTTTGCCATCTCGATGTCAAGCCGCTCTGCAGCGTCGATCGGCCTTGCAACCGCCGCCTGCCTGTAGAGCCGGGTCGCTTCCTTCATCATCTTGTCGCCTTCGAGCATCAGCATCGCGTTGGCGTACTCGATCATGCCGATCGCCGACTCGAAGTTCAATTTGAGGGCCTGTTGCAGCAGCGCGAGCCCGGTGTCCTTCTTCGCGCCGTAGGTCATGCCGCCGATCAGCGAGCCGACCTTGTCGATCACCTCGGCGTGGAAAGCGCCCAGCGCAATATGGGCGTCGGCGTGGTTGGGCTGCAGCTTGATCACGTTTTCCAGCGATCCCTTGACCTTGCTGCCCAGCCCCTGCGCAAGCGCCTTGGCGACGCTGATGCCCTGGCTGTAGCGGCCCAGTGCGTAGGCATGCCAGTAATGGGCGTTGATGTCCTGTGGATTCTGCTGTGCCTGGGCGGCTGCGCGCTGAGCGACTTCCAGGTACAGGTCAAGTCGGGTCTTCTCCTGCTTTTCGAGGTAGGTGGCATAGACGCAGGCGGCCTTGTTGGCCACCGTCAGACCGGCGCCGCCGATCTTCAGTCCGAGGTCCATCGCTTTCTGGAATTCACCGCTGTGAAACAGCGCCCAGGCCTGCAGCACCTCGGCGTCCTTTGGCAGCGGTTCAGCGTCTCCCGCATGCAACCTGGCCCAGTGCTTCCTGACACTGACAGCGTCAAAAACATACTCTCCCGCATAGGGAAAGGCGGTCCAATTGGCCATGTTGGTCTCCTCTGCCCAAACTGCTATTTATTGTCGTCATTGTAGGCGCCCGCCAGCTTGAGCAAGTGCGTGCGCTGTCCCTGTTCCAGATAGGGCACCAGCAGGTTCAGCACATGCTGCGCGCCACGCAGCAGTGCGGACTGGGCGTTCTCGGCTTCGAGTGCCCGGCGTGGGTCGCGCACATATTCGAAACTCAGCCAGTAGGTCAGGACCACCACCATGCTGGTGGCGGTGGCTTCCACTTCGCGGGAATCAATGTTGATCGCGCGGGCGCGACTCATCGCGTCGAGCATGGCCTTCACGGCGCGGGTCTTGTTTTTCAGCACGGCCTGGAAATGGGTCTCCAGCCGCCTGTTCTTGCTCAGCAAATCGTTCAGGTCGCGGTACAGGAACCGGTACTGCCAGATCAGTTCAAACAGCGTGTGCATGAAGAACCAGGCGTCTTCGACGTTGCGCACGCCGTCGCTGGCGTTGAGCAATTCATTGAGCGCGTGCTCGTAGCGGTCAAAGAGCGAGTTGATGAGCTCGTCTTTGGCCGGGTAGTGGTAATAAAGGTTGCCGGGGCTGATGCCCAGCTCGGCAGAAATCAACGTGGTGGATACGTTGGGTTCGCCAAAGCGGTTGAACAGTTCCAGCGTCACTTCCAGAATGCGCTCCGCCGTGCGCCGGGGTGCCTTTTTTACCATGAAGGGACTTTTTGGTGTGCAGCCGAGAGGACAGTGTGACCCAGGTCGTCCATGATCTCCTGCAACTTGGCAATCGACTGTCCGACCTTTGTCGAGGCCACGCCAGGCGCGCTCAGGCGACGCTTCGGGTCGTCTAGAGTCTCGTGGTGCAGGGTGATGCCATGGCGCCACAATTTGGCTGACAGACCGGTCTTGCGCGAACGCAGCAGCTGGCGGGTTTGCTGGTAGGCATGTTCTGCCAGATGGCGGCGCTGGGAGTAACTGAAGGTATTGGCCAGGTAGAGCTCGGGATCGCGATGGTCGGGCTCGATCAGGATGATGTCCGTGTTCGGATAGGCATGCTCGTACTGCCTCATGCCCAGCACCATGCGCGAGTGGATCAATGAGCGGAAGGTCTGGCTCAGCACCGCTGGCAAGCCGCCGTCCACAATGCGCGGGATGTGGTGTTTTTCGGCGGACAGGCCGCGCCGCATGACCTTGGCGACCTGGGGGGCGGTGGCGTCGAAAGGCACCAGCGGGTTCAGGCACAGCATCAGGTCAATACCCTGTTCCAGCGCGACCGAAGCATGCATGGTCTTTTTCAGCGCGCCATCGACGTAGTAGTTGTCATCGATCTCGACCGGTGGAAACAGGCCGGGCAAGGCCGCGCTGGCTTGCACTGCCTTTGAAATCGGAACGTGGTCCCAACCGGGACGGCCGAAAGGCGCTGCTTCACCGCTGTCCAGATTGGTGGCCACCAGGGTCAACTGGGTCTTGAGTTGGCGGAAGTCATTGCTGCGGCCTTTTTCCGAGAAAAGCCGCTCCAGTTGCAGGTGGACCTGCTCGCTGGAAAAGACGCCGGCCGGCAGGCAGGGGCCAAGCTGCTGCAGGGCCTGGGTGAGTGACTTGCGCCCGAAGCTGACTTGCCATAAGGCTGCGAGCAGCAGGGCTGGCAACATGATGCCCCTGCGCGCAAACTCGCCATAGGCCGGCACCATCAGCCAGGACGGATCGAATGCTTCGGCCGACCGGGCGTCGTCTTCGATGAACGAAGCGCACAGCTCGCGCGGCGTGATGCCATTGGCCAAGCCGGCGGCGATAAAGCCCCCGGCCGACACGCCGACATAGTGTTGCAGCCGGGTGAAGTCGATTCCGTTGAGGGACTCCTCCAGCGCGCAAAGGGCGCCAATTTCGTAGATGGCGCCCAGCGGACCGCCGCCCGACAATGCAAGTGCAATCTTTGGCGCCTGTGATGGTTTGGACTTCATGGGATCAAAGTGTAGGTCTGAACAAGGTCCCTGATTGCTGCGACGCAGCAATGACCGGACACGCAAAAACAACAAAGGACACCTCGGTGTCCTTTGGCTTGCTCCAGATGCGTGCCCCGATCCGGCACCGCACGCATCCAGCCGACAGGTCAAGACGCCCGATGGAAATCAGACGGCTGTGTCAGCCGGCGTCGTCTTCCGGCTCGCACTGCGCTTTGGGGCGGGTTTGGCCACAGCCTTGACCGCCGGCTTGGCCGCTTTCACGGCAGCACTGCGGGTCGCGGTCTTCGCAACTGCTTTCGGTGCGGCTGCGCGCGCCGAAAGCTTCTGGACGCTCCTGTTCAAATCTTCAATACGGGCGATCAGCGCGTTGACGTCCTTGGCGGACGGCACACCCAACTTGTTCAATGCCTTGGCAACGCGATCTTCGAAAATGCTCTCCAGCTTGTCCCACTGACCTGATGCCTTGGAGGAAATGTCGGTGGCCATGCTTGACATCTTGTTGCTGGCCTCGGATATCTTCTCCTCGGCGACAGTCTGCGTCTTGCGCTGGATGCTGACGCCTTCCTTGATCAGGGCTTCAATCGCCTTGCTGCCTTCGGCCTGGGCCTTGTTGAAGGCGCCCAGACCTGCCTGCCAGATTTGCTGGGCCGAGTCTTTGACCGATCCCGTCAGCGGCAGAACGCCTTTTTTTGGTGAATTTGATTTTTGCAGCTTTGTGACCATGGGAAACTCCAGACAGGTTGAGAAATTCGGGCGCCAGCCGATGAACCCCGACCGGCACAGGGCTTTACTCTAAGGGCAGACCGAAGCACTGTGTAGGTGGGGCATCCTAAATATTCATCCGCGCCGGCCGGACGGGCGCGGGTTTGTGCTGAATGGCAATTGCTGAAATATCGGCAAGAATGCTGTAATTCAATGGAGGTTTTGATGCAGTATTTCGTTACCGGCGCGACCGGATTTATTGGCAAGCGGCTGGTCAGGAAACTGCTCGAGCGCAAAGGCTCGGTGGTCCATTTCCTGATCCGCCCGGAGAGCGAGGGCAAGGTCCAGGGGCTGCGGCAATACTGGGGCGTGAGCGCGGCGCGCGCGCTGCCGGTGTTTGGCGACCTGACCGGCAAGAAGCTTGGCGTGTCGGGCGAGGGCATCAGGAAGCTGAAAGGCCAGATTGACCACTTCTATCACCTGGCGGCGGTCTATGACCTTGGCGCCGACGAGGCCAGCCAGATTGCCGTCAATATTGAAGGCACACGCAACACGGTGGAGCTGGCGAAGGCGATCGATGCCGGGCATTTCCACCATGTAAGCTCCATCGCCGCAGCCGGGCTGTACGAAGGCGTGTTTCGCGAGGACATGTTCGAGGAAGCCGAGAACTACGAGCATCCCTACTTCATGACCAAGCATGAAAGTGAAAAAATCGTGCGGCGGGAATGCAAGGTGCCCTGGTCTGTCTACCGTCCCGCGATGGTGGTCGGGGACAGCAAGACCGGCGAGATGGACAAGATCGACGGTCCCTACTACTTCTTCAAGCTGATTCAGCGCATGCGCCAGTTGCTGCCGCCCTGGATGCCCTCGGTGGGTCTGGAAGGCGGCCGCATCAACATTGTGCCGGTTGACTTTGTGGTGGCCGCGCTGAACGTCATCAGCCATCAAAAGAGCATTCAGGGCAAGTGCTACCACCTGGTCGATCCGGTGGGCTACCGCGTCGGCGATGTGCTCGATATTTTCAGCCGGGCAGCGCACGCGCCCAAGATGAACCTGTTCATCAATGCCGCCTTGCTCGGATTCATCCCCCGCAGCGTCACCAAGGGACTGCTGGCACTGGCGCCGGTGCGCCGGGTGCGAAACGCCGTCCTGAAGGATCTGGGCCTGCCGCAGGACATGCTCTCATTTGTCAACTACCCGACGCGTTTTGACTGCCGCGACACGCTGGCCGCGCTCGATGGCTCCGGCGTTGCGTGCCCCAATCTGAAGGACTACGCCTGGCTGCTGTGGGATTATTGGGAGCGTCATCTCGATCCTGAACTGCACATTGACCATTCCCTGCGGGGCACGGTGGCGGGAAAAGTGGTGCTGGTCACGGGCGGCTCGTCGGGTATCGGCCTGGCGACGGCGCACAAGTTTGCCGAGGCAGGCGCCACCACGATCATCTGCGGGCGCGACGCCGACAAGCTCGAGCAGGCCTGCAAGGAAGCCAAGGCCAGGGGCTATCGCTTCGTTGCCTATCCGGTCGACATTGCCGAGATGGCCGATTGCGACCGTTTTGTCAAGCAGCTGATCGCCGACCATGGCGGTGTCGATTTCCTGATCAACAACGCGGGGCGTTCCATTCGTCGCGCCATCGAGTCCAGCTATGACCGCTTTCATGACTATGAGCGCACCATGCAGCTCAACTATTTTGGCTGTCTGCGGGTGACGATGGGCTTCTTGCCGGGGATGGTAGAACGCAAGAAGGGTCACATCGTCAATATCAGCTCGATTGGCGTGCTCACCAACGCGCCGCGTTTCAGCGCCTACGTTGCTTCCAAGGCGGCGCTGGACGCCTGGACCCGCTGTGCCTCAAGCGAGTTCGCCGATCAGGGGATCTCGTTCACCACCATCAACATGCCTCTGGTGCGCACGCCGATGATTGCGCCCACGGGGCTGTACAACAATGTTCCAACGCTGTCGCCCGAGGAGGCTGCGGACATGGTCGCACAAGCCTGCATCTTCAAGCCGGTCCGTGTCGCGACACGGCTGGGTATCACAGGACAGCTGTTGCACGCAGTGCTGCCGCGCGTCGCGCAGATCGCGATGAACACCAGCTTTCGCATGTTTCCGGACTCCGGAGCGGCCAAGGGCGCAAAACCGGGCGACAAGGCGGGCAGGCAGCAGTTGTCGCCCGAGGCTGTCGCACTGCAGCAGGTGATGCGAGGGATCCATTTTTGAGGACTGCTGGCGAGCGGCGATAATCTGGGGCACTTTGTGTGCCCCTTTGCATTGGGGGTGCCGATCGTTTCAATCTGGGAGTGACAATGATTCTGGTAACGGGCGGAGCGGGTTTCATCGGTTCCAATTTCGTGCTCGACTGGCTGGCAGGCAGCGATGAGCCGGTTCTCAATCTGGACAAGCTGACCTACGCCGGCAATCTTGAGAATCTGGCGCCGATACAAGGTGACGCCCGCCATGTGTTCGTGCAGGGCGACATCGGCGACTCGGCCCTGCTCAATGCCTTGCTGGCGCAGCACAAGCCGCGCGCCGTTGTGAATTTCGCGGCCGAGAGTCACGTTGATCGCTCCATTCACGGGCCTGAAGATTTCATTCAGACCAATGTCGTTGGCACCATGCGCCTGCTGCAGAGCGTGCGATCCTACTGGCAGGATCTGCGGACGGATCAGCGCGCGTCATACCGGTTTCTTCATGTTTCCACCGACGAGGTCTATGGCAGCCTGTCTGCCGACGCGCCTGCCTTCACCGAAAACAACAAGCTCGAACCCAACAGCCCCTATTCCGCCAGCAAGGCGGCTAGCGATCACCTGGTGCGGGCCTGGTTGCACACCTACGGGTTGCCGGTGCTGACCACCAACTGCAGCAACAACTACGGACCGCTGCATTTCCCGGAGAAGCTGATTCCGCTGATCATTGTCAATGCGCTGGCCGGCAAGCCCTTGCCGGTCTACGGTGACGGCTTGCAGGTGCGCGACTGGCTCTATGTGAAAGACCACTGCAGCGCCATCCGCAGGGTGATGGAGGCGGGTCGTGTCGGCGAGATCTACAACGTCGGTGGCTGGAACGAGAAGCCGAACATCGAGATTGTCAACACCGTTTGCGCGCTGCTCGACGAACTTCAGCCGCGCAGCGACGGCGCCAGTTACAAGGCGCAGATCACTTATGTGCAGGATCGCCCCGGCCACGACCGGCGCTATGCGATCGATGCCGGCAAGATCGAGCGCGAGCTCGGTTGGCGACCGGCCGAGACCTTCGAGTCCGGCATCCGCAAGACCGTGCAGTGGTACCTGGACAACCAGGCCTGGGTCACCCATGTGCAGTCGGGCGCCTATCGCGAGTGGGTGCAGACCAACTACGCCTCCCGCGCATGAAGATCCTGCTGTTTGGCAAGGGCGGTCAAGTTGGCTGGGAACTGCAGCGCAGCCTGGCGCCCTTGGGCGAACTGGTTGCGCTCGACCATGACAGCAGCGACCATTGCGGAAGCTTCACCGATCTGAAGGGGCTGGCCGACACGATAAGAGACGTCAAACCGGACCTGATCGTCAACGCCGCCGCCCATACGGCCGTCGACAAGGCCGAGAGCGAGCCCGAACTGGTTCGTGCGCTCAACGCCTTGGCGCCGGGGCTGCTGGCGCAGGAAGCCGCCCGCACCAGCGCCTGGCTGGTGCACTACAGCACCGACTACGTTTTTGATGGCAGCGGCAGTGACGCCTGGACTGAAACCGACACGCCGGCGCCACTCAGCGTGTACGGGCGCAGCAAGCTCGAGGGCGAGCAGCTGATACTGGCCACCGGTGCGCGGCACCTTATTTTTCGAACCAGCTGGGTCTATGCTGCGCGCGGCGGCAACTTTGCCAAGACGATGCTGCGTCTGGCGCAGGAGCGCGAACGCCTCACGGTGATCGATGACCAGATCGGTGCACCCACTGGCGCTGAGTTGCTGGCCGATGTGACCGCGCACGCGATCCGCCAGGTGCTGCTGCGACCGATGGATGGCGGCCTTTACAACCTGGCGGCCGCTGGCGAGACGAGCTGGTTTGGCTATGCAAATCACGTGCTGGCGCAGGCCAGACTGCTGCGACCAGACTTGCAGATCAAGGCACGCGAGGTGCTGCCGGTGCCAACCAGCGCCTTCCCGACCCCGGCCAGACGCCCGCACAATTCGCGTCTGAACACGCGCAAGCTACAGTCCACCTTTGGATTGATACTGCCCTCCTGGCAGCAAGGGGTGACCCGAATGCTGACCGAAACGCTCTGAACCGGATAACACAATGACCCAACGCAAAGGCATCATACTGGCTGGCGGCTCCGGCACACGCTTGCATCCCGCCACATTGGCGATGAGCAAGCAATTGCTGCCGGTTTACGACAAACCCATGATCTATTACCCGCTGAGCACGCTGATGCTCGCCGGCATACGCGACATTCTGGTGATCAGCACGCCGCAGGACACGCCGCGCTTTCAGCAACTGCTGTCCGATGGTTCGCAGTGGGGCCTGAATCTGCAGTACGCTGTGCAGCCGAGCCCGGACGGGCTGGCCCAGGCCTTCATCATCGGCGACAAGTTCTTGGGAAACAGTCCCAGTGCGCTCGTTCTGGGGGATAACATTTTTTATGGGCACGACTTCGCCACGCTGCTGGCCAAGGCCGACACAAGGAGCGATGGCGCGACCGTTTTTGCCTACCATGTTCACGATCCCGAGCGCTACGGTGTGGTGGCTTTTGATGCCCAGGGCAAGGCCAGCAGCATCGAGGAAAAGCCGCTGCAGCCGAAAAGCAATTACGCAGTGACCGGTCTGTATTTCTACGACAGCCAGGTGGTCGACATCGCCAAGGCCGTCAAGCCCAGCGCCCGTGGCGAACTGGAAATCACCGCTGTCAACCAGGCCTACCTGGAGCAGAGCCAACTCAGTGTGCAAATCATGCAGCGCGGCTACGCCTGGCTTGACACCGGCACGCACGACAGCCTGCTCGAAGCCAGCCAGTTCATTGCCACGCTGGAGCGTCGCCAGGGCCTGAAGGTGGCCTGCGTGGAGGAAATCGCCTGGCGCAACGGCTTTATCGACGACGCGCAATTGCACAAAGTGTCCCAGCCGCTGGCGAAGAACGGTTATGGTCAGTACCTGCTGAGATTGCTCACCGAGCGCAATCGCCATGAACCCTGAGCCGGGCATCTTCCATGAAAGTCACCACCACAGCCCTTGAGGGCGTTCTGATCATCGAACCGAAAGTCTTTGGCGACGCCAGAGGCTTCTTCTTCGAGAGTTTCAATCAAAAGACCTTCCAGCAGGCCACTTCGGTGGATGCAGATTTTGTGCAGGACAACCACTCGCGCTCGGCCAAAGGCGTGCTGCGCGGCCTGCACTACCAGATCGAGCAGCCGCAGGGAAAGCTGGTGCGTGTGATTCGCGGTTCGGTGTTCGATGTGGCGGTGGATCTGCGAAAATCATCCGGGACCTTCGGAAAATGGGTCGGCGCCGAGCTGACCGAAGAGAACAAGCGGCAGATGTGGGTGCCGCCCGGATTTGCGCATGGTTTCCTGACGCTGAGCGAATCGGCGGATTTCCTGTACAAAACGACAGACTATTACGCTCCCCAGTTCGAGCGCTGCATCGCATGGGACGATCCGGCGCTGTCCATTGAGTGGCCGCTGGCAGACGGTCGGCCGCAGATTTCGGCCAAGGATCAGGCCGGCTTGTCGTTCGCCCAAGCGCCGGTGTTTGAGGGCATCTGATGGTCATGTTGGCTCAACCCAAAATCTACGTTGCCGGCCACCATGGCATGGTCGGCTCCGCCATTGTTCGCAACCTGCAGCAACTGGGGCAGACCCATATCGTGACCCGCACCCACGCCGAACTCGACCTGTGCGACCAGGCTGGCGTGCGCTCCTTCTTCGAGTCGGAAAGGCCGGACCATGTCTATCTGGCCGCAGCCAGGGTCGGCGGCATCCACGCCAACAACACCTACCCGGCCGAATTCATCTTTGAGAACCTGATGGTTCAGGCCAACGTGATCCACCAGGCCTGGCGCTCAGGTGTGAGGAAACTGCTGTTTCTGGGCTCGAGCTGCATCTACCCCAAGCTCGCACCCCAGCCGATGCGTGAAGACGCGCTTCTGACCGGCCCGCTGGAGCCCACCAACGAGCCCTACGCCATTGCCAAGATCGCCGGCATCAAGATGTGCGAAAGCTACAACCGCCAGTATGGCGCCAGCCACGGTGTCGATTACCGCAGCGTCATGCCCACCAACCTGTACGGCCCCGGCGACAACTACCACCCGGAAAACTCCCACGTCATCCCGGCCCTGATCCGGCGTTTCCACCAGGCCAAGGTCGCGCAAGCCCCCGGCGTCACGATCTGGGGCACCGGCACGCCACGGCGTGAGTTTCTCTATGTCGACGACATGGCAGCGGCCAGCGTGTTCGTCATGAACCTGCCCAAAACCACCTATGACGGGCAGACCCAGCCCATGCAAAGCCAGATCAACGTCGGCTTTGGTCAGGACATCACGATCGCCGAGGTGGCCCAGGCGGTCGGTCAGGCGGTGGGCTATCAGGGCACGATTAACTTTGACCCGAGCAAACCCGATGGCAGCCCCAGAAAGCTGATGGACAGCAGCCGGCTCAACGCGCTGGGCTGGCAAGCCCGGGTCAGCCTGGCACAAGGCCTGTCGCTGGCCTACCAGGACTTTGTCAAGCACCACGCCAATTGAGCGCCACCGGCCAACACAACCCTCTCTTCCATGACCAACACCATGACCACACAACCCAAAGTCGCCCTCATCACCGGCATCACCGGCCAGGACGGCTCCTACCTGGCCGAGTTACTGCTTGAAAAGGGCTATGTCGTGCACGGCATCAAGCGCCGCGCGAGCTCCTTCAACACCCAGCGTGTCGACCATATCTACCAGGACCCGCACATCCAGAATGCCAACTTCAGACTGCATTACGGCGACCTGACCGATACCAGCAACCTGGTTCGCATCGTGCAGGAAACCCAGCCCGACGAGATCTACAACCTCGGTGCCCAGTCGCATGTGGCTGTGAGCTTCGAGAGCCCCGAATACACCGCCGATGTGGACGCCATGGGCACACTGCGCATTCTGGAGGCGATCCGGATCCTGGGAATGGAGAAGAAAACCCGCTTCTACCAGGCCAGCACAAGCGAACTCTACGGCCTGGTGCAGGAAACCCCGCAGAAGGAAACCACCCCCTTCTACCCCAGAAGCCCGTATGCGGTGGCCAAGATGTACGCCTACTGGATCACCGTCAACTACCGCGAAGCCTACGGCATCTACGCCTGCAACGGCATCCTGTTCAACCACGAGAGCCCCAGACGGGGCGAGACCTTCGTCACCCGCAAGATCACCCGCGGCCTGGCCAACATCAGCCAGGGGCTGGAAGAGTGCCTGTTCATGGGCAACATCGACGCGCTGCGCGACTGGGGCCATGCCAAAGACTATGTGCGCATGCAGTGGATGATGCTGCAGCAGGACAAGCCGGAAGACTTCGTGATCGCCACCGGCGTGCAGTACAGCGTGCGCTCCTTTATCGAAAAGACGGCAACGGCCCTGGGAATGCAGATCCGCTGGGAGGGCCAGGGCGTGATGGAAGTCGGCTACTGGGCAGACAAGCCCGTGATCAAGATAGACCCGCGCTATTTCCGGCCGACCGAGGTCGAGACCCTGCTGGGCGACCCAAGCAAGGCCAAGGAAAAACTCGGCTGGGTGCCGGAGATCACGCTCGATCAGATGGTTCAGGAGATGGTGGCTGCGGATCTGGCGGATGCGAAAAAGCATGCCTTGCTGCGACAGCATGGATATCAGATTGCGGTGAGCGTGGAGTAGTTGTTGTGAGGTTCGGCGTTGTCGGCAGCCGGTACGTTGGTCTTTCCAATGCCTGCTGTCCGGCTGGGTGTTGTTGTCAAGCGCGAGTCGCCTGCGCATGAATTTGCGTCGGTATCTGCGTTTTCATCCGTTTGACACCTCAACGCAGGCAGGGCGAGCCGCTGAGCGCTACCGGCTGGCCGCGTGGACCACTCTTGCGAGCGTCGCGAGCAAGGGTTCGGTGATGATTGTCATGGTGCTCAGCGTGAGTCTGACCATTTCTTACCTAGGTCCGCAGCGTTTCGGTGTCTGGATGACAGTGGCCAGTTTTGCAACCATGCTCTCGTTCCTGGGTCTGGGGGTTGGCAATGCCTTGACAAATCACGTGGCCTGCCGAGCATCCGAGGGCGACCCCGCTCTCTTGCGTCGTGCCATCAGCGGAGGACTCGGTTTCTTGATGATGCTGGGATTGGTGGTCGGTGCGGGCCTGTTCTTGCTGGCGGCAGGGTTACCGTGGGCAAGTCTGATCAAAGTCGAAGAGGCGGCGCTTCTGCTGGAAGCTCGGGATGCGGCCAAGGTATTTGCCGTATTGTTCGGCCTCAATCTGCTGACAACAGGCATCCAGAGTGTCTTTGCAGGTCTGCAGCGGGCCTTTGAATCGCATCTGGCATCTGCCTTGGGTACCTTTGTGTCTTTGGCTGCATTGGTACTTGCGGCGCAAGCGCAGTCTGGCATCCCCACTTTGTTGGCGGTGACGATGGGGCTTCAACTCTTCGCCGTCCTGCTGCTTTTGATCCTATTGGCCAAGCGCAAGCTTTTCTCCTTTCGCGACATCGGACTGGCTGTCGGGCAAGAAGCCTCAGGCCTGCTTCGCATTGGCGGCCTGTTCTTCATACTGCAGATCGGAACAATGATTGGCTGGGGAGCGGACGCCATGATCATTTCCAGCGCCCTCGGTCCCGTCCAAGTGGCGGTTTACAGCATCGTGCAACGGTACTTTCAGTTTCTTACCCAGCCCCTGGCGATGGTCAACATGCCCCTTTGGAGCGCGTATGCGGACGCCCACGCCAAGGGGGATCTCGCATTTATCCGCCGCACGCTGAGGGCAAGCATGGGGTTGACCCTGGCGGTCTCGTTGGTCGGCGCAGTGATTTTTCTGGCGTGCAGCCACTGGCTGCTAAGTTATTGGACCGGTGGCAGCGTGGAGGTGCCGATCCAGTTGACCGCGGCCGTAGCATTGTGGGCGGTGTTTGAGAGCTGCGGCGTGGCGTTTGCCATGTTCTTGAACGGGGTGCAGGTGGTCAGACAGCAGGTCGTCGTGGTTGCGGTATTTTGCGCGGTGGTATTGCCGCTGAAGATCTTCGGAATCAACAGCGCGGGGCTGATTGCGATCCCGTTGTCGACGGCTTTGGCCTATGCGTTGACCCATGTCTATTTTTATGGATTTGTTTTCTATCCCAGAATCAAATCAATTCTGACGAATCCAAGGTAAGAAGATGATTTGTCCCCTGTGTTCGGGTCGAATGAAACACTGTTTCAATGCCCAGGTTCTAGGAAAATATTCGGCCCGCTTTGAAGTTTGCGACGAATGTGGTTTTCTGCGCGTGCCGGAACCTCACTGGCTCGAAGAAGCGTACTCCTCGGCGATCGCAAGCTCGGATACCGGCTTGGTCATGCGAAACATTTCACTTGCCTGCAAACTGGCGGGCGTGCTGTACTGGGTGCTGAATGAACGCGGTCAAGGCACCTATCTGGATGTGGCCGGCGGTTATGGAATGTTGACGCGCATCATGCGGGATTTCGGTTTCAATTTCTACTGGTCGGACAAATATTGCCAGAATCTGCTGGCGCCCGGCTTCGAATTCGACCAGGAATCAGGTCCGTGCCGGGCGGTTACAGCGCTGGAGGTTTTCGAACACTTGACAGATCCAAAAGGGTATGTCGAGGAGGTGCTGAGTTATTCAGGTTCCGAGTATCTCTTTTTCACCACTGAGTTGTATAGAATAAGACCGCCACAACCCAATGAATGGCCGTACTACTCATTGAAGACAGGGCAACACATAGGATTTTTCCAGATCAAGACTCTTGAAACCCTGGCGGCAGGCTTGGGTCTGAAGTTCTTTAGCGCGAATGGCGTTCACGTCCTGTCCAAGAGGGAGATCAATAAAGGGCTGATGCAGCTGGTGACCCGGCGCTGGATATCGGCTTTCATGCCGATCCTGACCCGGCGGTACCTCGGTTCAAAAACAATCAGCGACAACCAACTGGTCTTGAGCAGATTCTGATCGGTTCAGTCTCTTCAGTGTTCTGGTTTTGATGAATGAGAAAAAAGCGAGATTACCTGCGGGAAATTAATAATGCCAGTTTGGCCGCGGCGCTGGCAGAAATAGGGTTCGCACGTGCTTGTCTTTGATGGAATCATTTTCTCAATCCAGAGAAATGGTGGTATTTCCGTTTATTTTTCGGAACTGTGGAGCCGGTTTGCGAATCTGCAGAGCGAATCACTGCTGTTGATGTATGGAGACAATGAGATCTCCAGTTCAGGCAAACGAGCGTCGCAGCGTCACGACCTTGCTCCAAGATTTCTTGAACGCTACAGAAATGCCGCCATCGACGGGTCGGGCTTGTTCCATTCCAGCTATTACAGGAACTCGGGACCAGGCAAGTTCCTGAACGTAACCACGGTCTATGACTTTACCTACGAAAAGTATATGAAAGGGCCATCGCGTTGGTTGCATTCGTGGCAAAAATTCCGCGCCATAAGGAATTCGGATGCGGTGCTGTGTATTTCTGAAAGCACCAGATCGGACTTGTGCGAGTACCTGCCCGATATTTCGGCGGACCGGATTTTTGTCACACCGCTGGCCGCAAATGACGCGTTTCGGTCCGAGTCAAACATGGCGACGCCGCAAGACTATGTCGTGTTTGTTGGTTCCAGGGTGAGTTACAAGAACTTCGCTCTGCTGGTCGATGCGATGGGTCATCTGTCGGGGCTGCGTCTGATGGTGGTCGGCGGCGGCCAGTTTTCGAGAGACGAGAGGGCTTTGCTGGAGCGGGTGCTTGCGGGCAGGTATTCTCACGAGGGCAATGCGACGATCGAGCGTTTGAGGCATATCTACAACCATGCGCTGTGCCTTGTCTATCCGACCGCGTATGAAGGGTTCGGCATACCGGTGCTGGAAGCGATGGCGGCCAGGTGTCCGGTGATCGCGATGAGGAGTTCCTCGATCCCGGAGGTCGCCGGCGACGCCGCAGTACTGCTGGACAGGCCTGATCACAAATATCTGGCCGAAACCATACTGCATGTGTCCCGATCTGACGTGCGACAGAACCTGATTGACAAGGGCGTTGGAAGGTCGAGTTTGTTTTCCTGGGACGCCACGTTCAACAGGACGCGTGCCGTCTACGAAACCCTGCTGGGGCGAACCCTGCCGTAGCTCCGATATTGATGAAGATCTCAATCATCACGGTT
>JBMOJJ010000281.1:0-4997 GCA_049315845.1 Rhodoferax sp. | reverse complement strand
TACTTCAACCTGCGCAAGACCACGATCTACGGCGGCAGCAACGAGGTGCAGCGCACCATCGTCGCGCAGACCGTTCTGGGCTGACGCACCAGCCCGGTCTGCGCGATGCGCAACAAGACGACTCCCCGTGCCCCCGCCAGGAGGGGGTTCTATCCAGATGAATACAGGTGACCAAAATGGATTTTGACTTTTCAGACGACCAGGAACAACTGCGCGACGCCGTTCGCAAATGGGTTGACAAAGGCTACACCTTCGAGCGCTACCGGGCAACGGTCAAGGCAGGCGGCTTTTCGCGCGACGCGTACCAGGAGATCGCCGAGCTCGGGCTGTGCGGCCTGTACATCCCGGAACACCATGACGGCATGGGCATGGGACCGGTGGAAGGCATGGTCGTGATGGAGGAACTGGGGCGCGGCATGGTGCTCGAGCCCTTCAAGCAGAGCCTGATCGCCGGCGCCGTGCTCAGCGGCTACGCCGGTGACGATGTCAAGTCGAAATGGCTGGCGCGCATTGCCAGCGGCGAAGCCTTGCTGGTGCTGGCCTACCAGGAGCGCGCGGCGCGCTACGACTTCAGCCGGTGCGACGCGAAAGCGGTCAAGACGGCAAGCGGCTGGGAACTGACAGGCGCCAAGAGCATCGTGCCGGCCGGCGACCAGGCTGATGCGTTCATGGTCCCGGCCACGGTCGATGGCAAGCTGGCCCTGTTCCTGGTGGAGCGTTCAGCCAGCGGCGTCGAGAGCCGCGGCTACGGCACCCAGGACGGCAGCCGCGCAGCGGAATTGACGCTGCGGAATGCGCCGGCCAGCCTGATCACGGCCGATGGCCTGACGGCGCTGGAGCACGCGGTTGACATCGGCATCGCCGCCACCTGCGCCGAAGCCGTGGGCGTGATGGACAAGACGATGGCCATCACGACCGAGTACATGAACACGCGCAAACAGTTTGGCGTCTTGATCAGCAGCTTCCAGGCCCTGCGGCATCGGGTCGCGGACATGAAGATGCAGCTCGAACTGGCCCGCTCGATGAGCTATTACGCCGCGCTGAAGCTCAACGCGGCGGGCGCCGAGCGCCGCGCCGCGATGGCGCGCGCCAAGTACCAGCTGGGCAATTCGATGCGCTTTGTCGGTCAGCAGTCGGTGCAGTTGCACGGCGGCATCGGCGTGACCGACGAGTACATCGTCAGCCATTACTTCAAGAAACTCACGCAACTGGAAATGAGTTTTGGCGACAGCCTGCATCAGCTCGGCGAAGTGGCCAGCCGGATGCAGGACAGCGCGGGCGTCTTTGCCTGAATCGAGCCAGGGCCAGTGCGCTAGCGCACCAGCCGGAGCAGCACGGCGGTGCTGTAGCGGTTGTAGCTGACGACGCCACCCACGCCGAAGTCGACCGTCCAGGCCAGGGACGGCAGGCGCGCATCCGGGCTTGACGACCAGTAGGACGCGCTCGGCGTCTGCGGGAACGCATTTCCATCGATGGCCGGATTGAATCGGCTGCTGTCGACCAGGCTGGACAACTCCTTCACATTGGGTATGCGCCAGCCGCTCTGGGTCTTCGCATAGGCCAGCGCCTGCTCATGGGTGAAGCCGGTGGCGCTTGCGTTGCAGATGCCGGCGCTCCAGATTTGCCCCTCGCTACAGCGACGCCAGACCAGACCGGCCTGAACATCGGTCACCTCGGAGCCGTCGCTCGAGTAGGTGTAGCGCGCCTGCGCCCGGGCCGGACCCGCCGCGCCCAGGCAAGCCAGTAGCGCAAGCGCCCAAAGCATGGCAACGCGATCAATCTTTCTAAGACTTCTCATGCGAACTTCCTTCATTTCTCCGGCAACCGGTGGTCAAGCGCCCGCCCATGCTGCTAGCGCACAAGGCGCACGTAAACGCCGCTGTTGGCCGCGCTGTCGGGCGCGATGCTGCCTTTGGTGAAATCAACCAGCCAGACATTCTTCAGGTTCGGTGCGTACTTGGTCGAGGAGTAGTAGGCGCCGATTTTGGTATCGGGGAACCAGTTGGTGTCAATCGCAAAATAGAGGTCACCGGAGCCGTAATTCACCACGCTTTGGAGTTCGCCGCGGGACGGCAGACGCCAATCGGTGAACCCGCACAGGCCCGCCGCATTGGTCGTCGTTTCCACGCCTTTGGCCTCCAGATTTCGGGCGTCGCCCGGCAAGGCCACCAAAGCGGTGCTCTTGCCCTGCCAGATCAGCCCGCTAATGCCGTCCCTGACACAGTCGGTCTTGGCGTAGGCGCCCACCACGGCGTAGCTCAAACCGGCCTGGCCATCGGCACCGTCGGCGCTCGTCACGTCACGACCCGTCATGCCGTCCTGCTTGTCATTCAGCGCGATCGCCGACGGACTGAGGCAACTGACGAGCACATCGCTGTTCGCGGAGTAGCACTGGCCGGCGTTGATACCGCTGTCGACCAGCAGGTTGATCACGGTCAGCGGCGTCGACGCGCTTGCGGTCGCGCTGATGGACTGCTGGCCAATCCACCAGCCATTGTTGGCCAGAGTGTCCGATCGGATCGTGATGATCTGGTTGCCCGGCGCGCCGCCGAGCGTGCAGACGTCGGTGAAGCCTGACGCGGTCCGGTTCGTCGGCGTCAGGCAGAAGCCGTCGGGAACCGTCAAGGTTGCTGTCAACGGCAGATTCTGGCCGGTGACGGTGAAGGTCGTTGCGGTGCCGATCACCGCCGTCACCGGCGTCAGCGCGTAGAACGCGGTCGTGAGCGACGCCACCGGCAACTGACCCTCACCTCCAAAACAGGCTGCCAGCGTCGCCGTGGCCGCCAGCGTCCACAGCCATCGCCCACGCGCGCCTTGCTTCGAATGCATCATTTTGTCCATCAACTTGTCCATCGGTGAATTATCTCCCAGCGCAATCCGGCGTCCCGCGACGCCGGCAGCGATCATAATCAAGTCCGGTCATTGCCACAACTCAATCCAGCAGGCGCGACGATCTGGGCACATGCGCCATCAGAAACTGCATCTGGTCGGCCAGAATACGGCGGTTGCGCAGTATGAAATCTTCCCACAGACTGGGCACATAGGGCGCGTAGAGCAGCGGCATGCTGGCCTGCTCGGGCGTTCGATGGCTCTTTCGGTGGTTGCAGGGACGGCACGCGGTCACCACGTTCATCCAGTCGTCCTGGCCGTTCTGCGCGAACGGAATGATGTGTTCGCGCGTCAGTTCTTCCTCGCAAAAATGGTCGCCGCAGTAGGCGCAGATGTTGCGGTCGCGCGAGAACAGCTTGTGGTTGGTCAGGCCTGGCCTGAGCTGGAACGGATTGATGCCGGGCACGCCGCGCGTCCCGATGATGCTGTTGACGGCGATGATGGACTGCTTGCCGGTCACCGCGTTGTGTCCGCCGCGGAATACCGCCACCTGCGCCCCCATCTCCCAGCGCACATCCTCCGCGGCGTAATGAATGACCGCCTGCTCGAGCGAAATCCACGACTGGGGCAGCCCCTGGGCCGACAGCTTCAAGACCTTCAAAACACGCCTCCTGCAAGTTCCGACATAACATCCAACTGCCTCTGACAGACGGGCCAAAACGGCAGCGCCCGCTGCTGGGAGACAATATACCCTCATTTTGTGACAAATTGACTTGCTGCGCTCAGTCCCGAAGCGCTGTCTGCTATCAAAACGATAACAACCCCATGAAAGTCTTTCGCGGCTTCCACCACCCCGGTCTGAACCAGGCCTGCGCGCTGACGATAGGCAACTTCGACGGCGTGCACCGCGGCCACCAGGCCATGCTGGCGTTGCTCAACAGCGAAGCCCAGCAACGCGGCGTGCCGAGCTGCGCGCTGACCTTCGAGCCGCATCCGCGCGACCATTTTGCGGCGATCCGGCAGCAGCCGGAGTTGGCGCCGGCGCGCATCGGCACGCTGCGCGACAAGCTGCTCGACCTGGCCCAGTGCAACGTCGACCAGGCGGTGGTGCTGCCCTTCGACCCGCGGCTCGCAGCGCTGAGCCCGCAAGCCTTTATCGACCAGGTTCTGGTGCGGGGACTGGGCGCGAAGTACGTGCTGGTCGGTGACGACTTTCGTTTTGGCGCCAAGCGCGCCGGCGACTACGCGCTGCTCGACGCGGTCGGCACCGCCCAGGGCTTTGACGTGGCGCGCATGAACAGCTACGAGGTGCACGGGCTGCGGGTTTCGAGCTCTGCCGTGCGACACGCGCTGTCGGAGGGCCGGATGGACGATGTGGCGCGCCTGCTGGGCCGGCACTACCGGATTTCCGGGCATGTGGTGCATGGCCGCAGACTGGGCCGCGAGCTCGGTTTCAGAACGCTGAACCTGCGCTTTGCGCACTGGAAGCCGGCCGCCAGCGGCATCTTTGTGGTGCTGGTCCATGGCCTCACAGCGACGCCGCTGCCCGGCGTCGCGAACATGGGCATCCGGCCGTCGCTCAACCCGAACGATGTCAACGGCGGTCGCGTGCTGCTCGAAACACATTGCCTGCAGTGGCCCGACAGCCTGGGCGCCGAGGGGGCCTACGGTAAAATCATCCGCGTGGAACTGCTGCACAAATTGCACGATGAACTGAAATACGACGGTCTTGCCGCCCTCACCCGCGGCATACGGCAAGACTGCGACGACGCACGCGCCTGGCTCGCGACCCGAATTTGACGGGGCCAGATCGACGCACTTTGCCCCGCGTCCTGCTTTGCTCCACCCCTTGCTGGACAGCGAGGTCCGTGCACCCTTTGCCAGATTGAGATTTGTCATGACTGAAAAAGTTGATTACCGTAGCACCCTGAACCTGCCCGACACGCCTTTTCCGATGCGCGGCGACCTGCCCAAGCGTGAACCGGGCTGGGTCCGCGAGTGGGAGGAAAAAGGCATCTACCAGAAGCTGCGCAAGGCGCGCCAGGGTGCGCCGAAGTTTGTTCTTCACGACGGGCCGCCCTACGCCAATGGCCAGATCCACATGGGCCATGCCGTCAACAAGATCCTGAAGGACATGATCGTCAAGGCGCGCCAGCTCAAGGGGCTGG
>JBMOJJ010000280.1:0-4999 GCA_049315845.1 Rhodoferax sp. | reverse complement strand
ACGACCGGGTGGTTGATCTTGATGGTGGCAGCGTCGTGGCAGAGTACGCATTGCTTGTCATTGGCTTGTGCACCGCCGACGTGACCGCCCGTGGCGTAGTCCTTGGTGAAATCAACGCCGTTGTGGCATGCGCCGCAGGCCTTCAGGGTCGCCTTTGATGAACTGTCTGGAACCGTGCCCTTGTGGCAGGTGGTGCAGTTCCGCTGGTCTTGCGGGTACTTGATTTCATTGTAGGTTTCGGTCGTGCTCCAGAACATCAGTTCCTGCTTGGCCAATTCCTCGCCCATGTGCAGTTTGTGAATGAAGGTGGTGAAGTCGCCCTTGCCGGCCGTGTTTTGCGGCGTGTGGCACATGACGCAGGTCTTGGTATCCGTGCGCGAGCCAAAATGACCGCTGGTATTGTTGCCACGCGGGAAGCCATATTCGAGCTTGTAGTGGCATCCGTCGCAGGCCGCCTTGGTGACGATGTCGCGCGCAGCAGCGACGACCGCACCTGTGCCGGGTACGAAGTCAAAGGCGAAATTGGCGCCATTGATATTGGTGAACTGCGCGATCACCGCGCCGGTCAGCGGATTCATCGGGCCGGCATAGGCGCCGGCGGTCTTGCCGATCACGCCGGGCACGGCCACACTGCGCACGCCAACCACAACGCGTTGGATCATCGCCGGGTCGTAGACGACCTTGGTGTTGGCCTTGACGTTGGCGCCGAATTTGACGGCGTAGGTGCCGTCGCCATTGTCGGTTACGGCATAGCCCTGACCTTTGACAGTGCCATCGGTGTTAAACGATGTAACGCTGTCGGCCGAGGGGTTGACCTTGGCTGCTGTGGCTGCAGGATCTGCGGACAGAGGCAGGCCATCGGCCAGATAGTTCATCCAGTAGGATGCGCTACCGTCCTTTTCAGGCACTTGTTGAGCCATGTGCAGGGCAAAGGTTCTCAGACCCCGAACCCCTTCGTTCGTGTCCCGCATCACAACCTGGAACTTGACGATCGGCTGGTTGCCAGAGGTGTCCACACTCAGAATCTTGCCGGCCAGCGCCTTGTTTTTCAAGTCACTAAAGCCAAGCTGCGCCGCATCCACCGTGCCGGTGGTCTTGTCAGCACCAGCGGGGCCGGTGGCGCCGGCAGGGCCTGCCGGGCCAGCGGGGCCTGTAGCGCCGGTGGCGCCAGGCGCACCGTCACTGCCGCCGCAACCGGCGAGGGCAATGGCCAGCAAGCTCGCCGCAGCGAACTTGAGCCAATGGGGGGAATGTCGATTTTGGGTCGACGGGTCTGACATTTTCACTATGGACTCCTTGGGAGTTAACGTTGGGAAACACTTGCTTTACACGCACTTAACACTGTGGCATTTTCAAGGGCCTTGCCGCCGCAAAGTTTGTCTTGAATCAAATCCGCCACACTTTGCGGTCCGAAAAATCGGCCTTTTTGCCATCGCGCGCCGCTGCTGGACCGCTGGGGGGGGTGGTTTCTGCCAGGTCAAAAGAAACGCCACCGCAACGCGTTTCGGATCTGTGCAGCTTGAAATGAACCTCCACAAGGAGTGCGCTGATGGCAACGACAAAGATTTTCAAGAATGGCAATTCGCAAACCGTGCGAATTCCTTCCGGGCTGGCATACAGCTCGTGGGATATTGATTTGGTGATAGAGCGCCAAGGCGATGAGTTGCGCATTCGTCCAGCACAGCGGCGTATCGGCGATGTCGTGATTTCCGCCATCACAATGGCCGAACTTGAATACGGGGTGGCCTGCTCAGGTGCGGCAGAGCTCGCCAACCGGGTTCAGCTCGATAGCTTTGTTGAAGATGTTCCGGTCGCGCCGTTTGAGGCCTTCGCAGCCAGGGCTTACGGCCCGGCGCGCTTTGCCAATCGGGATTGCAGTCGCGACGCGCTAGACAAGCTGATCGCCTCGCACGCCATAGCACTTGGCGTCACGCTGGTCACCAACCATGAGTCTGACTTCATGACCTACCCGGGCCTCAAGGTAGAGAACTGGGTCAGCAGCCACTGACCCAATGCATCGGTTTGACGATGCATACTAAAATATGCACAATCGACAATATGCAATTCACTTGCAATGCAACCAAGAACGCCATCAACATCAAGGACCGACAACTGCCCCTGCTGGCGGCGAGGGCCATGTTCAATCGCGACATGCAGGTGCGCGAAGATACCCGGCGTGTTTACCCAGAGCGCCGCTACGTCGGGTACAACCGGCTTGCCGGGCGCTTGATGGTGGTGGTTTTTTGCCTGCCAGCAGCGGAGTGCGTTCACATCATCTCTTTCAGGAAGGCGAATATCCGTGAACAAAAGAAATTTGAAGCTCTTGCCCTCTGACCCAGAACCCGATATTGACTGGGCGGCCGTGGACGCAGCACCACTGGCTGATGCGAGGGATGAAGATAGCCCAGAACTGACCGTGGTCCACGCGGGGCAGTTGCGACCGTTGGGGGAGGTGCTACCCCAGTTTTCGACGGGCAAAACGCGTATTACCATCAAGCTGGACGATGCCGTACTGCGGGCCTACAAGGCGCGAGCTGGTGGACGTGGCTATCAGACACTGATCAATGAAACGCTGCGCCGGGGCTTACAAGCCGACGCCGTCAAAGAGGCATTGCGCGAGGTGATTCGTGAGGAGCTACACCCGATCTGATGGCGAGGTTTCGGTCAACCCAATTCAGGGCAGGCGATAGGTGTAAGTAACGCCGATGATGCCGACGTTTTGCGTCTGCTTCTGCGCCACGGTGCTGCCGTCCGAATAGACAAACGGAACACCATTCAAGCCCCACGACCAGTCGTTGACGATATTGCGCTGGTAGATGAAATCAAAGCGCACCGAGGAGCCTTTTTCGAGATCGTACTTGCCGAACATCTTCAGCGCGGTCTGGCTGTAGACGATATCGGGCAAGCCCCCGGTGGCCGCCAGCAGTGCGACCGAGTCGCTGCCGGCATAGCCGTCCAGCGTCTGCGCATAGACGCTGGTGTCGCCGGCGTAGGACAGGCTGCCACCGACGTTGAGCTTGGCGTCAACCTTGCCCGCAACGCCGATGCTGGCGCCCAGGTTGGTGTTGTCGTAGGCCATCACATAGCCGGCCGGGCGCGACTGGTTCAGGCTTTGCTGGCTGCGCGAGAGCACGCCGTTCAAGCCCCAGTTGTCGGACAGGGCGTAGCCCCAGTCGAGGCTCAGCTGACGCATGGCGGTGTCGCGCAAGCCATAGCTGCTGGGCGCGGTAAAGCGGTCGGTGCCGGTTTCCGCGTTGACCTGCAGCGTCATGCCCTCGGTCGGCTGCCAGTCGGCAAACAGCTTGACCTTGTTGCGCTGACGGTCGGCCAGCGTCGGCATGAAGATCGCGGTGGGCAGGAAGCCGTTGACCGTGTCGGCCGGGTTGGTGACTTCGGTGACGCCCAGGCCGCTGTTGTCCTTGAGCCAGTTCGACCCGTCACGGCGGCTGTTGGAAGCGGTCAGCGCGCCGGTCAGGTTGTCGGCCAGGCGGCCGCGCAGCTCGGCGCGGACCGTGGTTTCATCGGTCTTCTGGCGCAGCGCGCTGATACCCGAGATGGCGCTGCTGGCGGTGAAGACGCCGCGGTCGATGGCCTCGCGGTCAGCACCCAGGGTACCCCGAATGCCACTGGTGAATTGCCAGGCGGCCTGCAGCTTGCCGAAGGACTTTTCGCTGGACAAATTGCGGTTGGTGTAGCTCGCCGTGCCTTCGGTGTTGTAGAGCGCGATCGGTGTCTGGTCGTCTTTCTTCTCGTAGCGCAGGTCGGCCAGCAGCGAGAGCTTTGGCATCGGGCGCGAGGTCAGTCCAAGCTTGCCCAGCGTGCTGCTGACCTTGCCGTCGAGGTTGTTGACGCCGGCGGGCGCACCGCTCAGACCGGCGCTGGCAAAGTCCGAGCTCTGCGTGGCAGTGCTGCGGGCGAGCTTGAAGGTGGTGCGCGTGCTGTTGGTGAAATCAAAGCCGCCGCTCAGATCCAGCTGGTGCGACTGGTTGTCTGGCGCCAACGCCACCGGCAGGCGCAGGATCGACTGCAAGCCGGTGCTCAGCGGCAGCAGGCCGCCGACCGGGTTGAACAGGCTGCCCGGAACGCTGGCGCTCATGCTGTCGTTGTTGTTGCGGTAGTAGGAGCCGTAGTAGCCGACGTTGAAGCGCAGCTTTTCAGCCGCATAACTGAGGCGCGCTTCGATCTGGCTGTGGTTGGCGCTGATCGCTTCGGGCAGCATCAGCGTGGCCGCGCCGACGCTGCTGGCCGTGGTGCCCAGGCACCCTGGCGTGATCACGGAAGGGCAGCTGATGCCGGTGCCGGTCAGACGCGAACCCTCCTTGTTTTCGCTCTTGACGTCGAAGTCGAATTGCAGCGCGGGCGTGAGGACCTTGGCAAAGGCGAAGCCCAGCGCGCTGCGCTTGGTTTTTGGCTCCAGCTCGCTTCCGCTGCCGGCGCCGCCGGTCAGCGCGACCACCTGCGGCGCCGTGGAGCCGGCACCGAGCAAGCCGGTATTGATGGTGTACGGGTCGTAGCGGACCAGCTCGCCATAGGTGGCGCTCAACTTCCAGTTGCCAGGCTCTTTCTTGACCAGGCTGAGTTCGCGCGTTTCGCCAAACAGGTTCCAGCCCTCGGCCTGCAGCCAGTTGCTGTTTTCAGGATCGCGCAGGCTGTAATCGAAATTCAACACGCCGAACGCGTTGTGGTCGGGACGCAGGCCGTAGTACTGGTTGAAGATCGCGCGGTCGGCGTTGGAGCCGCTCACCAGGCCGGCCCCGAGGCTGATCGTGGCCACCGGCGCGGCGTCATCGCCCTCGGCCAGCGCCTGCACCGGAACAAAAGCAGCGCACAGCGCGATGGCCAGCAGCGTGCGATCAAAGTGAAAAGAAGAATCGGAATGGATCATGATTGCTCTCGGTACTTCAGCGCAGCATCAGCTGGGGCGTCGGGTTGCTGGTCGACGGGTTGTTGGAACCGTGAATCTGCGTATGGCAGTTCAGGCAGCTGCGACCCTGCCACA
>JBMOJJ010000279.1:0-5008 GCA_049315845.1 Rhodoferax sp. | reverse complement strand
TTGGGCAAACCAGTCAGAAGGTCGGAGAATGCCAGGCTCTCGATTTGCTCCTCTGCGGCCTTTGTGGAGGTGATGTCGCTGAAGGTGCCCACATAGTGCGTCAGCAAGCCCTGTGCATCTTTCACCGTGCTGATGTTGAGCTGTTGCGGATACACCGTGCCATTCTTGCGCCGGTTCCATATTTCGCCATGCCACTGGCCTGTGCGGGAAACGCACTCCCACATGGCGCGATAAAAATCCGCGCCATGATTGCCTGACTTGAGCAAGCGAGGTGTCTGGCCGACTGCTTCATCGTCCGTGTAGCCCGTGATCCTGGTGAAACCCTTGTTGATCCGCAGAATCACCTGCTGTGGATCGGCGATGAACATGGCCTGCTCCGACTCGAAGGACACCGCGGCAATGCGTTGAGCTTCTTCGGCGAGTTTGCGAGCGGTGATGTCTCGCTGGACTGAAATCCAGTGCGTGTACCAACCGGCTTCGTTGGCCATCGGAACAATGTCGATCTCGCTCCAGAATTCGCGACCTTCCTTGGTGTAATTGAGAACCTCCTCACGCACCGGCTTCCACTGCCTGAGGGCCTGCCCCATACGCTTGATCGTGGCGGGATCGGTTTTGGGTCCTTGTAGCATTCGCGGTGTACCACCAAGGACTTCTTCTCGCGTATATCCAGTGATGCGCTCGTAGGCATCGTTGACAAACAGAATGCGTGGGCCGGGCAATTCAAATGGCTCAGCCTCGGTGATCACGATCACGTCATTAGCGCGGTCGATACATTTTCTAAATAGATCGAGATCTTCCAGTGTTTTCTTGCGCTCGGTGACATCGCGCAGTACACCCACGAACTGGGTCACATGGCTGGCTTCGTCAAAGACAGGATTGATCGATAGCTGGTTCCAGAACGGCGTGCCATCCTTGCGGTAGTTGAGAATCTCACCGTGAAACGGCTTCTTGGCGTCGATGGCGGCACGGATCTGCAGTACCACCTCGGGCTGACTATCGGTCCCTTGCAGGATGCTGCAGGGTTTGCCCAGCATTTCCTCACGGGAGTAGCCGGTGATGCTGACGAACTCGTCATTGACATAGGTCGTACGCCGATCGGCATCGCTAATCAGTACGCCCTGGGAAATCTGACTCAGGGCCTGCTCGCGCAACCGTATCTCCGCCACGTTCTCCAGCAGACGCTCATCCTTGAGCTTGCGCTCTGTGATGTCCTGAATCGTGCCTTTGTGAAAGATCGGCTTGCCATCGGCATCGTAGATAAGCCGGCCCAAGGCGTGAACCCAGCGCCTCTGGCCATCGCTGGGGCGGATGACCTCGTAGTCCATATCGAAATTGCCACCACCCTCGACCACGCTCTGGTAGTAGTCGAGCATCTTCTGCTGATAACCCGGCGCCATAAGCCTGCCCCAGTTTTCAACACTGGTGACAAACGAGGAATCAATGCCCAAAATCTGCCGCAGTGTGGGCGAAGCCTGCCAGATGCCGGTCTTGATGTTCGTAACGTAGGAGCCGATCTTCGCCAATGCCTGCGCTTCGTTCAGTGATCTTTCACTTTCGCGCAGTTCCGCTTCGGCCTGATTGCGCTGGGTGATGTCACGTGTGATGGACAGGATGCAGGGCGCACCGTCGATGGTCATGATTCTTGCCGACATCTGGGCAGCCTTGACTTTGCCGCTCTTGGTGACGAATTCAGCCTCCAGGGCCTCGCAGCACCCATCGCGTCGCAGTGTTTCCACCAGCCTTTGTCGATCCGTCTGGTCGCGCCAGATGCCGATCTCAAGCGAACTCTTACCCACAACATCCTCGCGTGTCCATTCGGTCAGGCGCGTGAAACCTTCATTGATGTCGATGTACAGCCCATCGGCAACGCGATTGATATTGACGGCGTCAGGGCTGGCCTGGAACGCGGCGCGATAGCGTTCTTCGCTTTCCCTAAGGGTAGTTGCCAGCACTTTGCGCTCATTCGATTCAGATTGCACCCGTGCGTACAGTTGTGCATTCTGCTTGGCAGACGCAATGTGCAATGCCAGCGATTCCAGGAGTTGCAACTGGCCCTGGGAGAAGGCGTTCGGGCGACAAGACATCACCTGCACCACACCAGTGACCCGTTCACCGACTTTGAGCGGAACAATCAGGGCTGACTGTATGACCTCTTCTTCGGGGTCAACTTGTTCTACAAGCTCATGCGTCTGGTCGTTCACAAAATAGCTGGTGCGTGCGGTCTTGACCGTCGCTTGGTAGTCGTTGAGCAACAGTGGCTTGCCGCTGCGAATGACGACGCTTTGAGTGCCTTTACCTTCTTCTTCCAGGGGAATCGGTGGAAAAGCACTGACATCGAGCGCTTGCCTGTTCATCACGAAGGCGCGGCAGGTGATAAGTTGCGTATCAGGGTCGAACGCAGACACCAGGAAATCGCAATCGGGCGCAATGGTGGACATGAAATCAGCGATGACCCGATAGATTTCATTCAGATCCATCGTGCTGCCCAACCGCTGGCTGGCTTCGTATAGCAGGCGCAGCCGTTCGCCTTGCTCCTGAATGAGCTTTTCTGCCAGTTTGCGCTCGGTGATGTCGCGCATGGAGATTAGAGTCGCGGACTCTCCGCCAAAATCAATCGGCCTGCTCTGCACTTCGACATCAATAGGTGTTCCATCGAGCTTGAGGCACTTTTCCTCGATCAGCGGAACCCTTACGCCCTGCTCGACAGCGGCTCGAAGCCGCTCACGCACGATGTCTCTGGAGTCGGGGTGAACCAGTTCAAGGATGCCCTTACCTACCAGTTCCTTATCAGACGCCGCACCGAGCATTTTGACTGTGGCCGGGTTTGCGAAGATAATTTTCTTGCCGTCATGGACGACCAGAGGCTCTGGCGTCCACTTAATCAGCGTGCGGTAGCGCGACTCGCTTTGGCGTAAACCAACCTCGGCACGCTTCTTGTCCGACCAGGCATTGTCAAGCTCGCCAATGTAGCGTTGAACACTCTCGTTTGCCTTGGCTTTGCTGAGTTCAATCAGCTCTGCTGCCCGTCTTTCTTTCTCCTCACTTTGGCGGGCAATTTCGACGTTGGCAGCGAGGAGTTCCTTCTCCACTCGCAGGTACTGGGTGACGTTGTTCAGCACAAGACGCAGAAGCCTAACACCCTCTTTATCAGCGCCGGCCATGCCTTGCAGGCGCACCCATATCTGCTCGCCGTCCCGCTTCACCATCCGCAGCTCGCACTCTTGCGATTCACAGGTCTGCATGATCCGTCGGCGCAACAGGTAGAAAATGTCCTGGTCCTGATCGAAGATGAAGCTGCTTAGTGCCTGTCTGGACAAATCGTCCCTTGAGACCCCGAGCATGGAGGCGGCGCTGAGGTTGGCTTGCAGGATCAGCCCGGACTCATCCAGAGTGCAATAGCCTACCGGCGCCATGTCGTAGAAGTCAAAATAGTCGGCTCGGGAGGTCTCGAGTTCAACCTGCGTTCGGCGCAACTCTTCGTTCTGCATCTCCAGCTCGATCTGATGAACCTCTAGATCGTGCCACATCCGTTGCGCGGCCTCTGGTGACAGAGCGGCAAATTCTTCAGCTGACTGGTTGGTTCGTTGGCCCAGCGCCGCCTCGGCCCGCTGGTACAGGCTCTGCACGAGATTTGTCAGAGAGTCGTCCCCGCCTGCCACGGGTCGCTTGGTCTCAACGTTCACGGGTTCTCCGTTGTTTACAGCAGTCCGTAATATTATGGCTTATCCTTGTGCCTGGAAAATGCGTGATCCGCATCGACTGACCTCATAAAGGTGGCAACGGCCCAAATCAAGCTTGGCAGCGGTCTTGTCAAAATACTTGCCCGCATTGACAGCCAGGCCACTATCATTGCGTCATCAAGATCCCGGTCGCTGACTCTCGCAAACTGAAGCTGTCCATCCGTGTGCAGTGCCACGAGCGTTTCAAGAGCAAGTGGCATCCCAGGTAAGGAAGCTGGCAACATGAGGAAAGACACGAGTCAGCAGGAAGATGGCGCGTTGAATCGGATGAATGTGGCGATCGCGCGAATGATCGCCGCAACTTCCAATGATGAGCACGCCCAGGCAAGCATCTGGATCAAAGCCTGGAACGATGAATACGCTGCCCTGTTGGCTTTCCGCGAGCCGATGCAGGTGGGGAACCCTGATATAGACCGCCAGCACAGAAAACTGTTCAAACTCAGTCATCAGGTCCTTCAACTCCTTGAATATGAGGCGTCTGCTGACATCGAACAAGCCCATAGCGCCCTGACTGATCTGACGGCTTATGCACGCCAGCACTTTGTCAAAGAGGAGCGAATTCTTGCCCGCAATGGCTACCCGGACCTTGCGTCGCATATGGCGATGCATTCCGCCTTTCTTGACACGCTCGACGCCATTGTCATACAGGCCAAACTGAATCACATTGACAAGGCCGCCATTCTTGAGGCAATTGCGGACTTGTCAATCACTCATGTGTTCGAGATTGACATGGCCTGCAAGAATTACATGAAGGGTCAGGACAGGTAGACTTCTTCCGCAGATTGCACGGTGAGATGCGCGATCCTTTGGTCGAGTGCAAAGCAAGCAGAACCGCGAGTTGACTATTGGCCTTGCCGATGTGGTGGAGGCGATGTCATCGCACCGACCTTACCGGGCTGGCGCTGGTATCGAAAAGGCGATAGCAGAAATCGAGCACGGTCGCGGCACTACTTATGACGCCAACGTTGTCGATGGCCGTTGGGCTTTGCGCCAATCTGGTTCTGGGGCTTTCTAGGGCTGGTGCCTTCACGGTGGCCTCCTCGGTTGTTTCAACATGCGAAATGGTTACTTCAATGTCGAGGAACTATCAAGTCCATCCTGCAGAAAATAGTTGCCTCCAACCGCAACACCCCGTGGAGAGATAATTCGAATCGCCTGTAGATCAAAATTCTATTTTCAAGCGATGTAGCCGTTTGCTTTTATGATGACTTCTGCTCCGCCAGTACCTCAACTTTGAATTCGCTCAGCGCGATTCCAAGTTGGCCAAA
>JBMOJJ010000278.1:0-5011 GCA_049315845.1 Rhodoferax sp. | reverse complement strand
GTGGGCGCGCTGCCGGCATCACCCGGCACCGCGCGCAGATCAGGCATGGCATGAAAGGCGCGGTACAGATAGCTCGATCCATCGACCAGAAGCAGGCATTTTTTCGTTGATTTGGCGTCGTTCATGGCCTCATTTTGCCTGCTGCCGCCCAGACGGCGCTGGTCCTACAATTGACCGATGCGATTTGCCCTGTTTCTTGCCCTGTCACTGTCTGCCGTCGGCGTTGGCCGGGCCCAGTCGCCGACCCTGTTGCAGACCGCCGCGGACTCCCGGCAGGAGCAGTTGCACGTCCTGGCCGACTCCCGGGTCATAGAGCAGCGTGCCGAGCGAATTCACGTCGAAGATGCCGGATCGAGCATTGACGAGTTGCGTGTGGGCGGTCAGACCCGCAGCATCCGCGTGCAGCCCAAGGGCGGCATGCCGGCCTACGAGGTCGAGCCTGTCAGCGGCGAGCGCAGCTGGAAGTTTCTGAGTTTCTGATTCATGGCGGTTTACACAGAAGTCTCGACCGACGAGGTGCGTGTCCTGATGCGGCAGCTCAAGCTCGGCGATCTGACGGAAATGCAGGGCTGCGCGGGCGGCATCGAGAACACCAACTACTTTGTCAGCACCGAACTGGGCGGCCATCAGCACGACTACGTTCTGACCATTTTCGAGCGGCTGACCTTTGCGCAGCTGCCGTTCTATCTGCGTCTGATGAAGCACCTGGCGCAGCGCGGCATACCGGTGCCCGACCCCCGCGCCAACGCGCAGGGCGAACTGCTGTTCAAGCTCAAGGGCAAACCCGCTGCAGTGGTGAATAAATTGCGGGGCAAGAACGAACTGCGGCCTGGCGCTGCCCACTGCGCGGCGGTTGGCAGCACGCTGGCCAGGATGCACCTGGCGGCGGCCGACTTTGCGCTGTCGCAGCCCAATCTGCGCGGCCTGGCCTGGTGGATCGACACGGTGCCGGTCGTGTTGCCGCATCTGGACCATGGGCAGGCTTTGCTGATCCGGGCTGAGCTCGACTTCCAGACGCGCCTGGCAGCCTCGGAAGGCTACACCGCGTTGCCGCGCGGCCCTATCCATGCAGACCTATTTCGGGACAACGTGATGTTTGACGATATCGACGGCCAGCTCCACCTGAGCGGTTTCTTCGACTTCTATTTCGCCGGCGTGGACAGCTGGCTGTTCGACATTGCGGTGTGCATGAACGACTGGTGCGTGAACCTCGACACCGGCGCCCACGACAATGAACGCGCGCTGAGCTTTATGTCGGCCTACAACGCCGAGCGCGCATTGACCGGCCCCGAGCGCTCGCTGTTGCCAGCCATGCTGCGCGCGGCCGCGCTGCGCTTCTGGATTTCGAGGCTGTGGGATTACCACCAGCCGCGCGCAGCCAGCCTGCTCAAGGCGCATGACCCGAGCCATTTCGAGCGCGTGCTGCGACAGCGCCTCGACCATCCCCTTCTCACCAGCGCACTGCTGCCCTGACCATGAAATTGAACATCATTCCGGCGCGCACGGGCATCTTGTGGGTCAAGCTCGGCATGCGCACCTTCTTGCGGCAGCCGCTGGCCCTGGCCGGGCTTTTTTTCATGTTCATGGCGGTGATGACCATCGCCAGCCAGGTGCCGGTCATCGGCTTTGCGCTGGCCATGACGCTGCTGCCGGCCGCAACGCTCGGACTGATGGTCGCCACACGCGAAGCGACCGATGGCCGCTTCCCGATGCCGATGGTTTTGCTGGCGGCGTTTCGGGCCGGCCGAAAGCAGGCGCGCGCCATGCTCTTATTGGGCGGCCTCTATGCGCTCGGCTTTCTGGCCACGATCGGACTGTCCTACCTGGTCGATGGCGGCGACTTCGCGCGCGTCTACCTGGGCGGCGCCACGCCGACCCGCGAGATGATGCTGGAGCCTGCCTTTCAGGGCGCGATGTGGGCCTTCATCGGCCTGCATCTGCCCTTATCGCTGATGTTCTGGCATGCGCCGGCACTGGTGCACTGGCATGGTTTCTCGCCGCTCAAGAGCCTGTTTTTCAGCCTCTTCGCCTGCCTGCGCAATTTCTGGGCCTTTGCCGTCTTCGGGTTGATGTGGCTGGCTGTTCTGGTGCTGACAGTGGTCGCGGTGACGACCATCGGTTCACTGCTGGGGAACCCCGGACTGGCCGGCGACCTTCTGTTCCCGGCCCTGCTGCTGCTGGCGACGATGTTCTTCACCTCGCTCTATTTCACCTTCCGCGACACCTTTGAGCAGCCGCAGTCGGGCACGCCCTAGCCGGCGTCACGGGCGTCGCAGGAAAAGCTTCCAGTACCTGACGCAGTCATCGAGTCCGATCAGCTCGGTCCTGCCGGCCAGCAGGGCAAGCTGCTCTGCAGCTTTTTCGGGCTGATTCAGCTTGGCATAGACGGCCACAAGTCGCAGCCGGGCCAGATCGCCGTTGCGCGCAATGCCCTTGGCCAGCCCTTGTTCCATCAGCGCCAGCGCTCGCTCGGCCTGTCCGAGCTGGAACATGTTGAAGCCGTAATTGAACAGGGCCAGTCCATCGGGCAGCGTCCTGGCGCGCGCCACATCCTTCTCCAGCGTGTTGCGGTCTTCCGCCGCCGACTTGCCGGCCTTGTCTGTGAGGCGCTGCAGTTCACCGGACTTGTCGCCCGCCACCAGCACGCCGGCGGCGTAGCCCTGCTCGAGCACTTTGCTGGCCTCGATTGCCGAGCCTTCCTGCAAGGCCAGCGCCGCCATCTCGGTGTAGTCGCTTTCATCGGCCAGTCCCGCCGTGGCCATTTGCAGCCGGAACACGTCCATTTGAAGACGCGCCGCCAGCTGGGGCTTGGCCCACAGGCGCGAGATCAGCGATCGCCAATTGGCCTGCGTCGGGTAGTACTTGACCATACTTTCCAGCGCCCGGGCATAGCCCGCCTCATCGCGCAAACGGCTGCGCGAGTCGGCAAGCAGCTTGAGCTGCATCTCGTCGGGCACCCTGCCCGCCGCAGTCGCGTCGCCAACCAGCACCTCGAGCGCCTTGGCCGCGCTCGCATAGTCGCCCTTCAGGTAGTAACTCTGGGCCAACACCGCCTTCATGGCCGCGTCGGCGCCCCCGGCCTGCTGGTACTTCTCAATCCATTCAATCGCCTTCGCGTAGTTCTTGGCGTTGTAGTACAGCGCGACAATGGCCTGCAGGCGCGCGGTCTTGTCGGCCTGCTTCAGCCATGGCCCCTGGCTCGCCAGTTCGTACTGCTGCACCGCCAGGTCGGCGTCGCCCATCGCGGTCGCCAGCGCGCCTTTCACGCGGGCCAGAATATGCTGTTCATAAGGGGTCTTGTCGGCCACCGCCTCCGCTGCGAGGATCTTGCCGGCCGCTTCGCTGTTGTTTTTTTCACCGAGCAGGCGCTGTGCGTCGATCAGCAGGTTGCCGATCTCCGGCCGGACCGTGGGCGTTGCCTCGGCCGCGGCGGCAGAGCTGGCGCTCGAGGGGCTGGCCGCGGCCGGCTGGGCGCCGGTGGCGGACTGGGCATTCGCCGGATGGGCCCAGGCTGCCGCGAGCACCGCGCTGCAGGCCAGCACGCGCATGAACTTTTTCTTCTCAATCATCTTCATCTCCAGTCAAACATGCGGTGCGTCGCAGCGTCACGGGATCAAGGTCAGCTTGGCCACACTCAGGGCCAGCCACTTGACTCCATGGCGCGGGAAACTGATCTGGGCCCGGGCATCGTTGCCGCTGCCTTCGAGAGCCAGCACCGAGCCTTCGCCGAACTTGGCGTGAAACACCTTCTGGCCCACGCGCAGCCCGTGCGCCGACGCCGCGCTGCGCTGTGCCACTGGCGCCGCTGACGGCCTCGGACCATCTCTGCCGGATGGCGCAAACTCGAAGCCCTGGGCCGGCCTTCTGGGCGTGATCCACTTCAGCGCGGACTCTGGCAACTCTTCAAGAAACCGGCTTTTCAGGTTGTAGCGGGTCTGGCCATGCAGCATCCGGGTTTGCGAGTGGCTCAGGTAGAGCCGCTTGCGGGCACGGGTGATGGCGACATACATCAGGCGCCGTTCCTCTTCAAGACCGCCACGGTCACTGATCGAATTTTCGTGCGGAAAGAGCCCTTCTTCAATCCCGGTGATGAAGACGCAGTCAAACTCCAGGCCCTTGCTGGCGTGCACCGTCATCAGCTGAACGGCGTCCTGCCCGGCCTGCGCCTGATTGTCACCGGCCTCCAGCGCCGCGTGCGCCAGAAAGGCCGCCAGCGGCGACAGGGTTTCGCCGGTCTCCAGATCGGGCGCCAACTCGTCCACCGGCAAGGCCACCGCGTCACGGCCGAAACCCTCCAGCGAGACGAAGCTCTCTGCCGCGTTGACCAGTTCCTCCAGATTTTCGACCCGATCCGCGCCCTCGCGATCAGCCTTGTAGTGCTCGACCAGACCGCTGTGTTCGAGCACCAGTTCGATGATCTCGCGCAGCGTCAGTCCGGCGGTCTGTTCGCGCAAGACCTGGATCCTGGCCAGAAACCCGCCAATGTTGGCGCCGGCCTTGCCGCCGACACCGGCCACCGCCTCGCTGAGCGAACAGGCCGAGACGCGGGCCACGTCCTGCAATTGCTCCAGGCTGCGCATGCCGATGCCGCGCGCCGGGAAGTTCACCACGCGCAAAAAGCTGGTGTCATCGCGCGGGTTCTCCAGCAGGCGCAAGTAGGCCAGCGCATGCTTGATTTCAGCCCGCTCGAAAAAGCGCAAACCGCCGTAAACCTTGTACGGCATCGCGGCATTGAACAGCGCGGTCTCCAGTACCCGGCTTTGCGCGTTGCTGCGGTACAAGACAGCGATCTCCTTGCGCGGCACGTCGTCCCGAACCAACTGACGCATCTCATCGACCAGCCACTGCGCCTCGGCAAAATCGCTGGTCGCCTCGAACACCCGCACCGGTTCGCCGGGACCCTGGCTGGTGCGCAGATTCTTGCCAAGGCGCTTGCTGTTGTGGCCGATCAGTTCATTGGCCGAGTCCAGGATGTTGCTGCCGCTGCGGTAATTTTCTTCCAGCTTGATCT
>JBMOJJ010000277.1:0-5049 GCA_049315845.1 Rhodoferax sp. | reverse complement strand
GGCGAGGTGGTCGCTACCCAGGAATTCAACTTCAAGCTGGAGTGATTCGGGTGGCGCTGGCGAGTTGTTGGACGGACCGGTTTTCAGGGCGATGTTTTTTGGCAACATGCGCGCTGTTTTTCAGCCAATTGGGTTAGCCCCAATTCAAATTTACATACTTTTACTTTAAAGTCGTTCCACGGAAACAGAAACAGGTCGGGAACACGTTCTGCCTTGTCGCCAATCTTGGTGCAAATTTTCTTTTGCTCTGATTTCCAATCGATTGAAGGAGTATCCATGGAAAATGTAAGGCACAACAATGCGCTTGTGTTCAGGAAGACCGTTGTCGCACGTGCTCTTGCCGTTGCGTTTGGCGCAGTCTCGCTGGCCGGTGGCATCCATACGACAGCTTTCGCTCAATCCAATACCACCGGCACGCTGTATGGAAGCGTGCCAGGCGCAACAGGTGCCTCTATCATCCTGTTAAACAAGGATACCGGCGCCCGCCGTACCCTGACCGTTGACAGCGCTGGTCGCTTCAACGCCCAGTCTTTGGTCACCGGCACTTACAAGGTTGACCTGGTGGTCAACGGGCAAGTAAGCAAGTCCAGTGACAACGTTGAAGTTCGGGTTGGCCAGGGCACGGAAGTGTCGTTTGCAACCTCGCTGGAAGCGGTCCAGGTGCTTGCACTGCGTCAGAAGATTGACGTCGCATCGGTGGGTTCGACCACGGTGTTCACAGCCAACGATCTTGCCAAAGTGCCAATCGCACAGAACGTCGGCGCGGTGATTCAGCTGGCGCCCAGCACAACGCGTGGCGACTCCCGCTATGGCGGCTCCAACGCTCCCAGCTTCGGTGGCGCCGGCGCCTCGGAAAACGCCTATTACATCAACGGCTTTCCGGTCACTACACTGTTGACGCAGGTTGGTTTTTCGCAACTCCCGTTCAACTCCATCGCACAGGCCCAGGTTCTGACCGGCGGCTACGGCGCCGAGTTCGGTCGTTCGACCGGCGGTGTCGTGAATATTGTGACCAAGACCGGCGGCAATGACTGGGTCATCGGTGGCCAGGTTTCGGTCGAACCCAACAGCTTGCGCTCCAAGACGAAAAACCAGTATTACGAGCCGGTTGGCACGTCTCTGGACGGCAAGTTGATGTTCTATAACGAGGACAACAAGACAGACCGCACCTCAGGGACCTTCTACCTCGGCGGCCCGCTGATCAAGGACAAATTGTTCATGTTCCTGTCGGGAGAGCAAACGAAGACGACCAGCAGCGGGATCCGCACATCCAATACCACTGCGGCTGGCAGCACTCCAACGACTGGCTGGCAGGACCAGACCACCGAGACGCCGCGCTACCTGTTGAAATTGGACTGGAATATCACCGACGCCAACCACCTCGAGTACACCAGGATCTCAGACAAGGTGCAAAATGAGCGCACCTACTATGGTTTCAGTTACAAAACACTGCAGCGCAACGATGTGGTCGGTGGCGGCATAAGCTACCTGAACTGGGGCCCGACGCCAACCGCGGCGCTGCAAGGTTCGGTGACCGATATCGTCAAATACACCGGCTACCTGACCGACGATCTGACCGTCACCGCGCTGATGGGCAAGTCCTACAGCCCGCACGAAATGTCACCCGTCGGCTATAACGCGACGCTGGCGCAGACCAGTTCCACCTCGGACTCGCAGATCCCCGGATTCACCTATAACAATCCGCAAAGCACACTGAATACCTTGCTGACCCCTGGCGCTTTTGACCAGAACAAGGGCTTCCGCCTGGACGTCGAATACAAGCTCAACACCAAGCACAACATCCGGGCCGGTTTGGATCGCAACACCATCACCTCCAAGGCCGGTACCTCGACAGCCGGTGGCTCGATCTGGTCTTACCTCAAGACCGATCCTAACGATACCCTGCAAGGGCACTTTGCAGCACCGAGTTCGGTCGCTGGCAACCCCTATGCGAAACAGGGCTACATCGTTGAGCAGCAAATCACCTCGGGCGTATCGACACCGACGGTGGAGCAGTCTGCCTGGTACATCGAGGACCATTACAAGCCGACCGACAATCTTCTGATATCGCTGGGCTTGCGCAACGAAGGTTTTAACAACAAGAACGGCGACGGCCAATCGTATATCGATCTGCAGACGCAGTTGGCCCCCCGTCTTGGCGTGTCGTGGGACATCAACGGCGATGCATCGGCCAAGGTGTTTGCGAATGCCGGCCGCTATCACGTGCCGCTGCCGACCAATGTCGCGGTCCGTGGCGCTGGCTCCTCGCTGTTCACAACGCAACGCTTCGTCTATACCGGCGTTGACGTCGCCACTGGCGCCCCAACCGGGCTGGTGTCTTTGGGCGCTCCCTATTCAAACAACAATGAATACGGCCAGGCCAAGGACCCGCGCTCTGTCGCAGCACAGGACATGAAGGGCAATTACCAGGACGAGTTTGCTATTGGCTTCGAAAAGGCCCTGTCCAAGGGCCTCAATGTCGGCGGCAAGGTGACTTATCGGACTCTGCGCACAGCAATCGACGACCACTGCGATGACCGCCCCTTCATGGCTTGGGCCGCAAGAAACAAAGTCGACACGACCAATTTTGCCGGCTACAACTGCTCACTGTTCAATCCGGGCATTGGCAACACCTTCAATATCGACATGAACGGCGACGGCACGCTGGAAAGGATCGCCCTGTCGGCCGCGGATCTCGGGGTTGCCGAGGTGAAGCGCCAGTACGGGGCACTTGACCTGTTTGCCGAGCATCCGTTCGATGGCAAATGGTGGGGTCGTGCCACTTACACCTTCTCGAAGAACTGGGGCAACACCGAAGGTCAGTTGCTGTCTGACATTGGCCAGGCTGACGTATCAACCACGCAGGCCTATGACTTCCCGGAATTTTCAGTCGGTGCCGATGGACTGCTACCTAACAACCGTACCCATCAAGTCAAGTTGTTCGGTTACTACCAGGTTGATCCTGAGTGGGGAATCGGCGGCAATCTGCTGGCGGCGTCGGGTCGTCCCCGTAACTGTATTGGCAATGCGCCCAGCACGACCGGTGACTTCTTCGACACACCATCCCAGGTTACCAACTACTCCGGATATGGCTCGGCCTATTTCTTCTGCAACGGGGTTTATGCTCCGCGCGGCTCCTTTGGAAACTTGCCAGCCGACTATCGTGTCGACATGAACATAAGTTACAAGCCCACTGCCCTGAAGGGATTCGGCTTCAAGATGGACATCTTGAACCTGTTCAACAGCCAGTCGATCGAAACCATTGAAGAACGCATGTACAACCGCAACGTGACGACGATTCGTACCACCTACACTTCCGTGCAGAGCTACACTGCGCCGCGCTCCGTGAGACTGACCGCCTCCTACGACTACAAGTTCTAATCACTCCTGTAGAGATAGAGCAGCAAATCCCGCAGACCCTGGTCTGCGGGATCTTTTTTTGCCTGTGCAACAGCAAGGGGGTGGATCGATGCCTGCAAGCGAGTCTGAAGTCTCGGGGGCGCCAGGGCCGGGCTTTGCACCCAAAGGATGGGCACGCTCGTGCTGCAATGAACTCGCTGCCAGCACGCAATAGTCTATCCGCGGACGGCCTGCAATGCCGCCGCACCGTCTCGCCAACTACTGGCCGCCAAAACGCCGCTTGCCCCAAAGCATCGAATTCCTCAGCGTGCGGTACACCCATCGCAGCAGCAGCAGGGCCAGAATAGCTTCCGCCAGTGTCAGCACAAAGGCCACGAAAGGATTGCGCTGCTCCGCACGGCTATGAAACTTTGCTACCGCACGATCGCGCGTAATTTCGATGCTGTCGTAAAAAGTCGGCACCACCAGCAGGGTCAGCAGCGTAGAGGTAATGGTGCCGCCAATGATGGCCACAGCCAGCGGTTGGTAAAACTCCCCGCCCTCGCCCAGCCCAATGGCGACCGGCAGCATGCCGGCGATCAAGGCAAATGTGGTCATCAAAATCGGGCGCAACCGGACCCTGCCCGCATGCATCAGGGCTTCCTCGCGGTCGACACCCTCAGCTTCGCGCTTGCGCGTGGCATCGAGCAGAAGAATGGCGTTCTTCGCGACCAGTCCCATCAGCATGATGATGCCAATGAAGCTCATCAGATTGAGAGTGCCACGGGTGATCAGCAGTGCCAGCACCACACCGATGAGTGAGAGCGGCAGCGACAGCATCACCGCCAGCGGAGCGGTGAACGAGCTGAACTGCATCACCAGAATCAGGTACATCAGGCCGATACCGGACAGCAGTGCAATCAGCATTTCGGTGAAAAGCTCCTTCTGGTCCTGCCCGGCGCCGCCGAGCGAAAGCCCGTAGCCAGGCGGATAGTCAAACGACTTGGCCAGTTTCATCGCGTCTTCGGTGACTTCGCCATTCGAGCGACCCTGGGCGTTGGCCGATACCGTGATATTGCGTTTGCCATTGGCGTGTTCGATACCCGAGGGGCCCTTGCCCATGGTGATGGTGGCAATCTGGTCCAGCGGCACCATCAGGTTGGTCCCGGCCACAGCAATCGGCAGGCGCTCAATGCTCTCCTTGCTGACCCGGTCGTCGGGGTGCAGGCGCACCGCCACATCCCGCGTCTCTCCCGTCGGATCAACCCAGTCGCCGACTTCAATGCCGGCAAAGGCCACCCGCAGCGACTGCGCCGCATCATTGGCCGAGATGCCCATCGAGTTGGCCAGCCCCCGATTGAGCTCGATCTTGAGCTCTTTCTTGGGGTCTTGCTGCGACAGACCGACATCGACCGCGCCGGGCACCCGACGCAGCTTGTCCATGAAGGCGCTGGTGATCTCCAGCAGCTTGCGCGAATCCGGGCCGGTAAAGTCAATCTGGACCGGCTTGCGGGCGCCGTTGTTGAGGTCATCCAGCACGGTGTACTCAGCCCCGACCAGCGCGCGAATCTTCCCGCGCAACTCGGTCGCAATTTCCTTGGCGCTGCGAACACGGGTGTGGCGCTTGCCAATGTCGACGTAAATGCGCCCGCCACTGGCCGAGATGTTGCTGTTGGTCTCCTTGGTTTCCGCAATGCCGCGTGCCAGTTC
>JBMOJJ010000276.1:0-5055 GCA_049315845.1 Rhodoferax sp. | reverse complement strand
CGACAAAGGCCCACAACAGGTTGACCGGCGTACCCGCCGTCATGAAGCCTTGCAAAAGCTGGTTCCAGATGTCCATCAGAGCCACCCGCCTTGTGTCAGTCCGGGCAAATTGATGGCCAGGAATTGCGTAAACATCCAGTACACCGGCGCTGCAATCAGCAGGCCGGTCACGGTGTCACTCAACCAGGGTTTGAGCCCTCTTGCGGACTGCCCCTGAGCATTGCGCAAACCGCGCGCCGCCAGCACAAAGCACAGTGCACAGCTGAAAATAAACCCGATGGTCGTAATCAAGGCGGCGTTGGCCAGCAAGCCGGCTGACATCCAGACAAAACCACCCCAGTAGGGCGCGCCGTCACCGGTGGGCTCCTCCATATCACGAAAGCCACCGGTACGCGCCTCGTAGACCATGAAGGCACCACACAGTAACAACGCTACGGCGACCAGCCATGGCAAGAAATTCGGGCCGACACCGGCGTAGCCAGCATTCGAGGGAATGCTGACCGCGCCCGCCGCCAGCCCGAGCGCCAGCACGATCACGCCGCCGCCAACGATTGACTGCAGACGCGTTGACGGCGCGACGGTAGTGTGCTGATTCATGTGCTGTGCCCGTTCGTTCAGACCATGCCGGCCTTGACCATGGTGGCGCGCAGGGCCGCAAAGTCATCGTCGACAAACTTCTCGAATTCCGGGCCCGACAGCACAGCCGCCGTCCAGCTGTTCTTCTCCAGTGCCTCAGCCCACGATTTCGACTTGGCCGCTTTGAGCAGCATGTCCGTCAGTGCCTTGCGCTGCGCCGGCGTGATGCCGGGTGCACCGTAGACGCCACGCCAGTTGCCAATTTCGACGTTGATGCCCTGCTCCTTGAGTGTTGCAATATTCACACCCTTGAGCCGTGTGCCCGAGGTCACGGCGATGCCTTTCATCTTGCCAGCCTCGATGTACTCCGACAACTCACTGTAACCACCGCCCCCAATCGTCACATTGCCCCCCAGGATGGCAGCCGTAGCCTCACCGCCGCCCCGAAACGCCACATAGTTCACCTTGGTGGCATCGACGCCGACTTCGCGCGCAATCATGGCCGCTGCAATATGCTCTGTGGAACCGCGTGAACCGCCGCCCCACTTGACGCTGCCGGGATCCTTCTTGAATTGTTCAACCACGTCTTTCATGCTCTTGAACGGCGAGTTGGCTGGCAGCACAAACGCGTTGTACTCGCTGGTCAGTCGCGCCAGCGGAGTGGCTGTGCTCAAGTTCACGGCCGGCTTTCCGGTGATGATGCCGCCCAGCATCACCGCACCCATCACCATGATCGCGTTCGGGTCGCCCTTGCTGGCATTGACGAACTGGGCCAGGCCCAGCGCTCCGGCGGCGCCGCCCTTGTTGTCATAGGTCACGGTATCGACGACCTTGCCGTCGAGCATGGCCTTGCCCAATGCGCGGCCAGTGGTGTCCCAGCCGCCGCCCGGGTTGGCCGGAATCATCATCTTGATGTTGCTGGCAGCGAGCGCCGAAAGGGGCAAGCCACCGGTTACGGCCAAAGCGGCCATGGATTTCAAAAAGGTATCGCGACGCATCAAATTCTCCTTGAGTTGGTGTCAACCCCGCGATGGTGCGCGCGCTGGCTGTCAAACAGCTGTCCATTGCCGCGCGTTTGACTAGGGAAAACACTTAGAGGAGCCGACAACAGGCTTGCGCAACATGCTATGGTCATGGCCATGAAACTGCTGCTGGTGGAAGACGACGGCGCGCTGCATCAATCGCTGCAGCGCGCGCTGACCCGTGTCGGCTGGACGGTCGAGGTCTGCACCGACGGCCGGTTGGCGCTCGGGCACTGGTCAGCGAGCGAGCCGGAAGTGGTTCTGCTGGACCTGACGCTGCCCGGCATCGACGGCCTTGAAATACTGGCACAGGCGCGCCGGCGCGGTCTGACCACGCCGGTGCTGATCCTGACCGCGCGCGGCACCGTCGGCGACCGGATCCTGGGACTCAATGCGGGTGCGGACGACTACCTGCCCAAGCCCTTCGACCTGGACGAACTGGAAGCCCGGGTCCGGGCGCTGCACCGACGAAGCGCCGAGAACAATGCCGACGCCAGCGGCACTCGGGATCAGCCGGCGCTGCGCCACGACAAGAGCAGCGGCGCAATCTATTACCGCGACCGGATTCTGGAACTGACGCCGCGTGAACTGGCGCTGTTAAAGGGTCTGCTGCTGCGGCCCGGCCACGCGGTAACGAAGGAAAGACTGTTCGAACTGGTGTTTCCGGGCGAAATGAATGTGCAGTTCGAAGCGGTCGAGGTCGTGGTCTACCGGCTGCGCAAGAAGCTGGCCCACACCGGCGCAAAGCTGATGACCTTGCGCGGCTTGGGCTACCTGCTAAAAGTGAATTCATGAGGGCCACATCCCTGCGCCGTTATCTGCTGATCGGCATCCTGCTGCCGATCGGCCTATTCATCCTGGTGGACACCTTGAGCCTCTACCGCCAGGCGCTGGCGGCGGTCAACACCGCCTACGACCGCACGCTGCTGGCCTCGGCCAAGTCAATCGGCGAGCACATCGCGGCCGACGGCGTCGACGACCAGGCGACCCTGCGCGCGACCGTGCCTTATGCGGCGCTCGAGGCCTTCGAGGCCGACAACCGCAGCCGCATGGTGTACCGGATCTCAAGCCTCAACGGCAAACTGATTGACGGTTTCGGCGCGCTGCCCGCCTGGCGTGGGCGCCTGCCGGACCGCGGCCCCTACGCTGCGCTGGTCGACTTCTACGACGACATCTACCAGGGCGATCCGGTGCGGGTGGCGGTCCTGCTACAGCCGGTGGCGATGGGTCAGGCGCGCGCGATGGCCGTGGTGCAGGTCGCCGAAACGCTTGAATTGCGGCGCACGCTGGCGCGTCAGATTCTTCTCGACACGCTGGTGCGCCAGCTGGCCCTGGTGTCCATCATTGCGCTGGTCGTGATTCTGGTGGTCCAGCGCGCGACGCGGCCGGTGCGCAGCCTGAGCACCCAGCTTCAGGCGCGAGCCGATGGCGACTTGACGCCCTTGCAGGCGCCTGGCGCGCCGCGCGAACTGGTTCCGCTGATCACCGCCACCAACAGCATCATGAGCCGTCTGCAGCATTTGCTGGACCACCAGAAGCGCTTTGTGCGCGATGCATCACACCAGTTGCGCACACCGCTGGCGGTGCTGAAGGTGCAGGTGCAATCGGCCTTGCGCGGCGACGTGGAACCGCTGCAGGCGCTGCGGGAGATCGACGACACCGTGCAGCGCGCCACCCGGCTCGCCAACCAGATGCTGTCGCTCGCCAAAGTGGCGCAAATGGTGCAGCAGCCGGCCAGCAGCGTTGTCGACTGGGCCCAGGTGCTGCGCGAAGTCGCGCTCGACGTGTCGCCTTTGATCGCCGAGAAGGACCTCGATTTCGAAATATCGACCAGCAGCGCGCGCATTCGCACCCATGACTGGATGTTGCGTGAACTCTCGCGCAACATACTTCACAACGCAATCCGCCACACACCGGCCAACGGCGCGCTGACCGTGCGCCTGGATTGCGACCCGCGACTTGCGACCCTGACTATCAGCGACAGCGGGCCTGGCATCTCGGCCGAGTTGCGGGAACGCCTGTTTCAGCCCTTCTCATCGGGCGAGACGCGCTCCGGCTCGGGGCTGGGGCTGGCCATCAGTTACGAGATCGTGCAGGCCTTGGGCGGCAGCATCCAGCTGGACAACCGGGGCTCACCGATTGGCGTTGCCGGCCTGGACTGCACGATCAAATTGCCGCTGGAGGAAAATAGCGGCTGAAATACCTGCGACACTGTCGCTGCACAAGACATGAAGAAGCCCATCAAGCCTGCCGCCGGAAGCCCTTCGGACTTCCCTGAGATCAGTTACATCGAAGAGCCCGCGAAGACCCGGCCGGTCCCGCTGCCCGATCGAACCCAGCAGACCCGGATTGACGCTGAGATGATCGTCGTGCGGGCGCAGCATGAACGCATTGCGCGCAAGATTGCAGTATTCTGGGGCGAGCAGGAGTGCATCGAGTACATCCGGCAGCTGATACTCGACGGCGGCGACGGCGCCGATCGAAGCCGCAACGGCTTCAGGTCCGAAGTCCTGTCAGCGCTGATCAATCTGCTGAACCTGCACGAGATGCGCAAGCTGTCGTGAGCTGCTGGCGGCGGGCTCTTTACCCGGTCCAGGCGCGGGCCTCGAAGGTCTGGTGCGACACCGTTAAGATGTGATCCGTCGATCCAGCCCCGTTTTCCCGTTTTTCAATTTCCCAATCCAGGAGTTTCCCATGAGCCGTGAAGTCGTTGTTGTCAGTGCCGTGCGCACCGCTATTGGCACCTATGGTGGCAGTCTGAAGGACATCGCCCCAACCGAACTGGCCGCGCAAGTCGTGCGCGAGTCGCTGGCGCGCGCCAGCGTCGCAGGCACCGACGTCGGCCACGTGGTCTTCGGCCATGTGGTCAACACCGAGCCCAAGGACATGTACCTCTCGCGCGTGGCGGCCGTCAACGGCGGCTGTGCGGAAGCAACACCTGCCTTCAACGTCAACCGCCTGTGCGGCTCGGGCCTGCAGGCCATCGTCTCGGCCAGCCAGTCCATTCTGCTTGGCGACGCCGATATTGCGATCGGCGGCGGCGCCGAGAACATGAGCCGTGCGCCCTTTGCCAGCCTCAACATGCGCTGGGGCGCCCGCATGGGCGACACCAAGATGGTGGACATGATGGTAGGTGCGCTGCACGACCCGTTCAACACCATCCACATGGGTGTCACGGCGGAAAACATCGCGGCCAAGTGGGGCATCACGCGCGAGGAGCAGGACGCGATTGCGGTGGAGAGCCACAACCGGGCCCAGCGTGCCACCGAAGCCGGGTACTTCAAGGCGCAGATCATGCCGGTCATCCTCAAGAGCAAGAAAGGCGACGTCAGCTATGCCACCGACGAGCATTTCCGCCCCAATTGTTCCTTGGCCGATATGGCCAAGCTCAAGCCGGCGTTTCTGAAAGAAAACGGCACCGTCACGGCCGGTAACGCGTCGGGCATCAACGACGCCG
>JBMOJJ010000275.1:0-5068 GCA_049315845.1 Rhodoferax sp. | reverse complement strand
CAGACGCCCGATCAGCTCCGTGATGGCCGACTGCGTGGGCACCCAGGACAACACGGCGTAGACGATCACCAGGCCGGTCAGCCCGGAGATCACCAGGTGCAGCAGACCAAAAGCAGCCAGAATCGGAACCGAAGGCAAACCGTTCCGGGCCCCGGTCAGCAGCCACAACAGCATGAATTGCGCCAGCTCCAGCAAGAAGGCGGCGACCAGACTGGCCATATCCCATCGTCCCAGCGCCGGCACCACGCGCCGCAAGGGCAGCACCAGCCAATCGGTCAGCGCAAACAGGAATCCCCCGATCGGGTTGCCCGAGCGTGCCGACAAAGGAATGCGCTGGTGCTGCATATACAGCCTCAACAGACAGGCGCCGCTTACCACGCCTACAAGGACTTCGAGCAGCAATGAAACGATTTGGTACAACATGAGACTTTGCGGGACAGACCGCAGTTACGCTTCGCGAACCAGCTCTGTCCTCAACCGATTAAGGGATGTCAATCAAGCCGCATCATAGCGGCCGCCGCCGGCAACTTAAAATCCTGTGCTGCGGCGATTAATGCCGTTGACGCCAAATCCCCGCCGCCCCCAATTATTTCGCCTCCATGTCTGACCACAACATTGCCCCACCACCCCAGGACGAAAACCAGCTGATCCTCGAGCGACAGGAAAAACTCAGGGCGATCCGCCAGGCGCAGGCCGACGGTCACGGCCCGGCCTTTCCGAATGATTTCAAGCCCACCGACTGTGCCGCCGACCTGTTTGCCGCACACGCCGGCCAGACGCCTGAAGGCTTGATCGAGCAGGGCGCGGTCGCCAAGGTGGCTGGCCGCATGATGCTCAAGCGGGTGATGGGCAAGGCCAGCTTCGCCACCCTGCAGGACAGCAGCGGCCGGATCCAGATCTACATCAAGGGCGAAGACATAGGGGCCGACCTCTACGCCAGCTTCAAGCACTGGGATCTCGGCGACATCGTGGCGGCCGAAGGCAAGGTGTTCAAGACCCGCACCGGCGAACTCTCGATCCACGCCAGCAGCGTGCGGCTGCTGACCAAGAGCCTGCGGCCGATGCCCGACAAGTTTCACGGCATGAACGACCAGGAACTGAAGTATCGGCAGCGCTACGTCGATCTGATGACCGACGAGTCGACCCGCAAACGCTTTGTAGCCCGCAGCAGGGCGATGAGCAGCATTCGCGAGTTCATGGTGGCGCACAACTTCCTGGAGGTGGAAACGCCGATGCTGCACCCGATCCCGGGCGGCGCCAATGCGAAGCCGTTCACCACCCACCACAATGCGCTCGATCAGCAGATGTTCCTGCGCATCGCGCCCGAGTTGTACCTGAAACGCCTGATCGTCGGTGGCTTTGATCGCGTGTTCGAGATCAACCGGAGTTTTCGCAACGAAGGCATCTCGGTTCGGCACAATCCCGAATTCACCATGATGGAGTTCTATGCGGCCTACTGGGACTACCAGGACCTGATGACCTTCACCGAGGCCCTGGTTCGAGATGCCGCCCAGAAAGCGGTCGGTACGCTGCAGCTGAGTTATGCCGGCAGGCAAGTCGACCTGACCGAGCCGTTCGAGCGGCTGACGATTGTCGAGGCGATCTGCATGCACACCGAGGCTGGCGAATGCCTGGAAGGCAGTGCCGAACTCAAGGTCAACGACAGGGCCTGGCTCACCCGCGCGCTGCGCAAGCTCGGACTGAGCGAGGAAATAGACAAGCTCGCCAGCCGCTCGCTGCCGAGCTTGCAGGTGATGTACTTTGAGGAAACGGTCGAGGAAAAGCTCTGGCAGCCGACTTTCATCTGCGAGCATCCGGTCGAGATCTCGCCGCTGGCGCGCGCCAGCGACCACAAGCCGGGGGTCACCGAGCGCTTCGAGCTCTACATCACCGGGCGCGAATTCGGCAATGGTTTTTCCGAGCTCAACGATGCGCAAGAGCAGGCCGCGCGCTTCCAGGCCCAGGTGGCTGCCAAGGACGATGGCGATGACGAGGCCATGTACTACGACCACGACTTCATTCGGGCGCTCGAATACGGCATGCCTCCGACCGGCGGCTGCGGCGTCGGTCTGGACCGCCTGATGATGCTGCTGACCGACAGCCCCAGCATTCGCGATGTCATCCTGTTCCCGGCCCTGCGCCGCGAAGCCTGACACTGTGACCGCGGCATGCCCGACGCCGGCTCGGCACCTGAAATACCTGCAGGGATACGACCCCGCCGCGCTGTCCCGGATCGAACAACTGATGACCGGCCAGCGTCTGGGCCCGTGGCTTCTGGCCAGGTACCCGCAAAGCCACACGGTGCGCACCGACAAGGCCCTGTTCGACTACACACAGCAACTGCGGCTGACCTATCTGCGCGGCGCCGAGCCGCTGGCCAAAGTGGTGTTCGACAGCAAGCTGCAGGTGATGCGTCACGCGCTGGGCACCCACACCAGCGTCTCGCGCGTGCAAGGCTCGCGGCTGACGGCGAAGCGCGAGATCCGCATCGCCGCCCTGTTCAAGGATGTGCCGGCCGAATTCCTGAAAATGATCGTGGTGCACGAACTTGCCCATCTGAAGGAGCGCGCGCACGACAGGGCTTTCTACCAGCTTTGCTGCCACATGGAGCCTGACTACCACCAGCTGGAGTTTGAATTGCGCGTTTACCTGACCCACATGGAACAATCCGCAACGCGTTTGTGGGGTCAGACCGCTTAGGCAGCGTCACGCAAGCGACAAGCGCTGTCCGGGTCGCTAGCAGAAATCTCGTCATTTTCGGGAGACAATCGAGCAGAGTTTGCGACAGATCAAAATTTGACGCCATCGCCCCTGTCCTCCACCCAAGCGCCTCGCTGCATTTTCATACAAGCCAGAACCATGAAATTCCAAGGAACCAAGAACTACGTCGCCACCGAGGACCTGATGCTGTCGGTCAATGCGGCCATCACCCTCAAGCGCCCGCTGCTGGTCAAGGGCGAGCCCGGCACCGGCAAGACGATGCTGGCAGAGGAAGTGGCTGGCGCCCTGAACATGCCGCTGCTGCAGTGGCACATCAAATCCACCACCAAGGCGCAGCAGGGGCTGTATGAATACGATGCGGTGAGCCGCCTGCGCGACTCCCAGCTGTCCGACATCGACGGCGGGGAGCGCGTCAAGAACATCCACAACTACATCCTCAAGGGCGTGCTCTGGCAAGCCTTCACGGCCGAGCAGCCGGTCGCCCTGCTGATCGATGAAATCGACAAGGCCGACATCGAGTTTCCGAACGACCTGCTGCGTGAAATCGACCGCATGGAGTTCTATTGCTACGAGACGCGTGAACTGATCCAGGCCAGGAACCGGCCGCTGGTCTTCATCACCTCGAACAATGAAAAAGAACTGCCTGACGCCTTCCTGCGCCGCTGCTTCTTCCATTACATCAAGTTCCCCGACGCCGACACCATGAAGAGCATCGTCGATGTGCACTTTCCCGGCCTGAAAAAGGAACTGCTGACAGCCGCGATGAAGACGTTCTACGACGTGCGCAATCTGCCGGGCCTGAAAAAGAAGCCATCGACCAGCGAATTGCTGGACTGGCTCAAGCTGCTGCTGGCCGAAGACATCCCGCTGAGCGTGCTGCAGACCAAGGACGACAAGGTGGCGGTGCCGCCGCTGGTTGGCGCCCTGCTCAAGAACGAACAGGATGTGACCCTGTTTGAAAAACTGGTGTTCATGCAACGGCATAACCGCTGATCCGGAGCAGCCCAGCCATGGCCTACATCGAACCCGTCACTCTCTCAGCACGCGGCATCGAGCTGGTGCCGCTGGCATTGAGCCATGAAGCCGGCTTGCGCGCAGCGGCGGCCGATGGCGAGCTGTGGCGCTTGCGCGTCACGTCGGTTCCCGAGCCCGGGCAGACCCGCCAATACATCGAGGACGCACTGGCCATGCGCGAGGCCGGAACCCGTTTTGCCTTCGCCGTGCTCGACGCCGCCAGCGGCACCGTGCTGGGCTGCACCAGCTACCACGACATCCTGCCGGCGGTGCAGCGGGTCGAGATTGGCTGGACCTGGTACGCCCGGCGCTGCCAGCGCAGCCATGTCAATTCGGTCGCCAAACTGCTGCTGCTGACGCACGCGTTTGAAACCCTGGGCTGCCATGTGGTGGGCTGGCGCACCGACAACTTCAACTTTGCCTCGCAAGCTGCGATCGAGCGTCTCGGCGCCCGCAAGGATGGCGTGATCCGCGGCCATGCGCTGCGCCGCGACGGCACCATTCGCGACACCGTGATGTACAGCATGCGCAGCGGCGAATGGCCGGAAGCCCGGGCCCAGCTGCTGTACCTGCTGGACAAGCCGCGCTGAAGGGAGATTAGCCGATGCTGATTGACTTCTTCTACACGCTGCGTTCGGCCAAATTGCCGGTCTCGGTGAAGGAATACCTGACCCTGCTCGAAGCCCTGAAAGAAGGCGTGGTCGGCCCCAACACGACAGCCACAGCCGATGAATCACAAGCCAGCGGCTACCGGATCGACGATTTCTACTACCTGAGCCGCACCACGCTGGTCAAGGACGAGAAGCACTTCGACAAGTTCGACCGCGCCTTTGCCGCCTACTTCAAGGGCGTCGAGACGGTGGCCGACTTCACGCGGGAAGTGCCGCTCGAATGGCTGCGCAAGAATCTCGAGCTGAACCTGAGCCCGGAAGAACTCGCCAAGATCCAGAAGATGGGCTGGGACGAGCTGATGGAGACGCTCAAAAAGCGCTTCGAAGAACAGAAGGAGCGCCACGAGGGTGGCTCCAAATGGATAGGCACGGGCGGCACCAGTCCGTTCGGCGCCTACGGCCAGAACCCGCAGGGCATCCGGATCGGCCAGGACAAAAGCCGCAACAAGAGCGCAGTCAAGGTCTGGGACCAGCGTGCCTACAAGGACTACGACGACTCGCAGGAACTGGGCACGCGCAACATCAAGGTGGCGCTGCGCCGGCTGCGCAAGTTTGCGCGCGAGGGCCACGAAGAAGAGCTCGATCTGGACGACACCATCAAGTCGACCGCGGCCAACGCCGGCTACCTTGACATCAAGATGATCCCGGAGCGCCACAACAAC
>JBMOJJ010000274.1:0-5107 GCA_049315845.1 Rhodoferax sp. | reverse complement strand
AGGCTCTGGAAAGCCACCAGCATGCCCACCGTGAACTCACCTGCCATCACCTTGGCTCCGCCCAAACCGAGGATGGCCACGCCGACCAGTGCGTTGAGCAGTGCCGGCAGCAAGGATAGCAAGCGCGTGTACAGCTCGAGTTGCTGTGCGCTGTTGTTGACCTTGGCCTTGAAGCCGGACCAGCGCATGAAGAAGTCGAACTCACCGCCGCTGGCCTTGACCGTTTCGATGGTCTGGATGCCGCCCATGGTGGTGGCCATGAGCTTGCCCTGGTCCTGCAGCAGTCGCATGCTGCCGTCGATGCGCAGGCGTGCGATCCACTTCAGCGTGGCCAGGTTGATGCAGGTGATGAGCACGCCGACCAGGGTCAGCAGCCCGTCGTACTGCAGCATGATGACCAGGTAGAACAGCAGCGAGACGACGTTGACAAGGTTGGTGGCCAGATCACCCGCCAGGATTTCAGCGATGCGGTCGTTGGACGCCGTTCGCATGGCAATGTCACCCGTATAGCGCTGGTTGAAAAAATCGACCGGCAAGCGCAGCACATGCCAGAAAAAGGCGCTGGAAGCGGTCAGCGAAAGCCGCATTTCCATGCGCAGCAACTGGCTTTGCTGGATCCAGGTCAGCGCGGCGCGTAGCACGGCCGTCAGCGCCATCCCGAGCAGCAGTGGCTTGATCCAGCTGTCCATGCGACCGATCAGGTAGTCGTCAACAAATATCTGGGTAAATACCGGTACCACCAGACCCGGAATCACCAACGCCAGGCTCGCCAGCATGACAAAGACAAAGGCCGAGCGGGAGCCCTGCAAGCGCGGCAGCAGTGAGCGCATCAGACTGCGCTTGTGACCGGTTGCCTGGAACAGCAGCCCCGGCTCAAAGACCAGCGTGACACCGGTGTAGGCTTTGCTGAATTCTTCATGGGATACCTGGCGCGGCCCGCAACCGGGGTCGTTCAGATAGACCACGTCCTTGCCAAAACCTTCGACCACCAGAAAGTGATTGAAGTTCCAGAACACCACCACCGGCATTTTTTGTTCACGCAGTGCGTCTATTTCAAATCGCATGCCCTTGGCAATCAGGCCGTAACTGCGCGCCGCCTTGAGCACATTGCCGGCCCTGCTGCCATCGCGCGAGACGCCGCAGGCCACGCGCAGTTCTTCCAGCGGGACGTAGCGTCCGAAATAGGCCAGCACGATGGCCAGCGATGCGGCACCGCACTCAAGCGCCTCCATCTGCAGCACGGTGGGCGTGCGCACGCGAGCACTGCTGCGGGGAGTGCGGGGCTTGATCCAGTTCATCATGCGCATGGACTCGGCATCTGTGGGCTAAAGCCCCAGGCTCTCGATGAGAAGTGGTATCACCAGGCTGATGGGCCGACGCCTTTCGATGACAAAACTGGCGCTGCACAGGGTACCGCTGTGCAGTTCGATTTCTGCTCCCTGCTTGGACGACCAGGCGTAGCCGCTGCGCGTGGCACGATCGGGCACGAGTTCAACCAGAACGGAAATGGGTGGCCCGGACTTGCTCAGCTCGCGCACCAGTGAGGGGTTGCTCAGAACGGCGTTCATGCCGGACTCGGTGGCCGGATAGTTGGAGACCGTGGTGACCTTGCCAACCAGATAGCCGTAGCGCTCTTTCTTGCTGGTGACCGGAGAAATCTGTACCAGCATGCCAGGCTGAATCAGTTTGGCGCGGCTGTCGGCTGGCAGATAGACCATGGACTGCAATGTTTGCTGTGGCACTTCAACGCTCAGTACGGGTTGACCTTCCTTGACAGCGTCACCGTTCATGACCATCGCCTCGACCACGACACCTTCGATTTCGCTGACGATGCTGTGGGCCAACCGGTACTGCAATTGCAGTTCATGGAGGTGGTTCAGCGCCTGCACCAGTTTGGCGCCTTCGCCGCGCGTTCTCTCAGCCTGCTGGCTCTCGGTCTCGGTCTGCTGTACCAGAAGTTTTTGCAAGGTCGCGTTGGCTGCAGAAATTTCGTTTTCCGCAGAAAAGATCGCTTGCCTTGTGGTTTCAAAGCGTTGCCGCGTGATCAAACCATCACGCAACAGTTCGGACTGCTGTGTCTGCGAAATCTGCAATGAGCGTAACAAGTCCTGCTTGGCGAGGATGACCTGGCGCTGCTGCTCTTCCTGTAGCTTGTAGGCGGGGCGCTGGGTGCGGCTCTCCTGGCTGATGGCGCTGCGAACGGCGGTGTCTGCGGCACGCAGGCGCTCCACCTCGGACGTGGCGGCGACAATTTGCTGCTCCAGTGCGGGCTGACTGATGTGACCCAGGATCTCACCTTTTTCAACTTTTTCGCCGATCCTGAAGTCCTTGAACTGAGTGACCAGACCAGCGCCCGGGCTGACAATGTTGAAAGTGCCCCCGGCTCGAATCAGGACGCCCTGCCCCGTTACGCTGGTGGGCAGCGAACCGATGATGCTCCAGACAATGGCGACCAGCAGTACCGAGGCCATGGCGGCCAGCGCAATCCACGAGCGCGGTCGCGTAACCTTGATCAACTGGTCCAACTGCTCCAGGGAGGACAGTGCCTGTAACGCCGACTTTCGATATATTTCAGTGGGCATGGCGTCTCCTACGGAGGTGATAGGTTGACCGACCCGGGCCGCGGCAAGCTCACCAGCCGTGCGCTATCGAGCGACTGCCGGGCGCTGTCGTGTTCCAGCAAAGTACCTGATTCAAAGCGCAGCCGTATCAGGGCCTGCGCCAGATTGCGTTGCGCGGCGATCTCGCGCAATTGCGCTTCGAGCAACTGGGATTCGCTGGTGAACAAGTCAAGCAGCGTGGTCAAGCCATAGCGGTACTTGCGGTTTTCGCTGTGAAACACTTCTTGCTGGATGGCGACCTCGGCGCGGACCTGCTTGAGTTGCGCGGCCGTGTGGGCGACCGCACTGAATTGCAGGGCAATCGCTGCCTGGATGTTGTCAAGCAGAGACTGACGCGCCAACTCTGCGCTGTGCACGTCGGCCAGGCGTTGCATGATCAGAGCCTCGGACGAGCGCTTGTTCACAGGCCATGAGTAGTTGAGCGTGGCGGAGGCATTGGGTCCGCGCACGTTGCTGATCAGCGCCGATAGCGCGGCCGGATCCTGACGATATTCGTTGAAGCCACTGTAGCCAAGGCCCAGCACCAGATCGACCTTGGGCTTTTGCGTGTCGGTGGCGGCCACCAGCTGCACTCTGGCGGCGCTCAGACGAGACTCCTGCGCCAGCAAGTCGGCGCGCCGCTCCTGCACTTTGGCCATCATCTGATCGACAAGGTCGCCGGCCTCGTCCGGCGCCAGGCCAGTCTCGCCAACAAGTTCAAAACCATCGGCCGGCGCTTTAAGCGACGCAACGCGCGAGCCGGGGTAGCCCATCGCCATACCCAGGCTGTTGCGCGACTCGATCAGGGACTGCTCGGCACCGATCCGGCTACCGGCCTGATTGCGCAGCCTGGACTCGTACTTGCGGACTTCGCTCAGAGGTATTTCGTCGTTGGCACCAAGCCGCTTTGCCACCTCAAGCTGATCTTTGACCTGTCGTTCTGCGTTCAACAGAATATCCACTGAACGACTCGCATATTGGTAGTCCCAGTAGGCCAGCACCGTCTTGGTGATGGCCGCCGAAATGGCGTGATTCTGAAGGTGCCGGGCGGCGTCGCGACCATGGGCGCTGGCGCGCTCCTCGGTGGTCGCCACCTCTTCACCGCTACCCCGCATGAGGGGAATGGAGAAGTTCAGCGCCGCTTTGGCATTGCTCGGGGCGTTGGTACTTAGCCCGTTGTCACGCGTATGCGTCACCGTCACGAGGGGATTGACTGTGATGCCAGAGCGCAGTTTTTGACTCAAGCCAGCCTGGTAGGAGGTGACATCCGTGGTCAGATCTGAGCTCGATGCCGAAGTGGTGCCGCCCGAGATGACAGCGCGGCCATGGTCCCGGCCCACCGAGGTGTACAGCACCGGATCAAAGGCGCTTTGCGCGAGCAGCAGTTGCGCCTCCGCCAAAACCACCTGTTGGCGACTGATGGCAACAGTGGGCTCGCGCTCCAGCGTCATGCGAACCGCGCCAATCAGGCTGCCATCGAATTCCGGCTCACCAGCACCCGCCTGTGCACAGCACGTGCCAGACAAGCCGAGCAATGCGACCCCCAGAACGCATTGATGAGTTATTGAATTGGTCACGACAGTTCACCATGAACAGGGCTGCACGGGGACTTCCGGGCGGCAGGCTACTTCACGTCGAACACTTCGGCGCAGCGCGACAGGCTCAGACCCGCACCTTGTGTATCCTGCATGACCTGAATGGCCTGGATCACACCCCGGCTGTCAACGGTGATTTGTGCCTCGCAGAAGATCTCCACGGTGCGCGCCGGCGTGACCAGCGCCTGCGGATTGAGCAAGGCGCCGATGTCAAGACTCACGCTGGTGGTTGTGGTTTCAGTAACAGTCGTATTCGGGCTCGGTTTGGACACATTCGTTGTGCTGCTGCTCTTGCTCAAGGCGTTGCCGGCCGCACCCAGATCGATCTTCTTGTATTCGGCCGGGACATACATCGAGGTCTGGCCGCCGCGCCAGCGATAGATCGTGCTGCTGTTCATCGGGAACGATGATTGGGGCGTGCCGTAGCGCGAAAAGAAGGCCTCTATGGGCTGCCCGATGAACCGGTCCTGCATCGAGTTTTGCGCCTTTTCTGTGGTGACGCAGGCAGCCATGCAGAGTCCCAGAGTCACGGTGCTTAGCGCCTTGCCGAGTCCTGTCATGAAATGCTCCTTTGGGTAATTCGTGTTTTGAGCATAGCAACCAATAGTCTCAAGAAAGTCTCAATTTCAGAGGTAGGCGCCCAGTGAAGTCACCGTGTTGACGGGCCGCCACAAGCGTCTGGCAATGGCCCAGACTATTTATGAGGAAACAGCAATACCACAGGCGATTGCCAAGTGCCATTCAATGCGTTGAAACCTTTTGACCGACGGTAAACAAACACACAATTTGGACAGCTTCTTTGGCTTCCCGGACCGCAGCCACGAACGTCCGGTCTGCACGGTCGCCAATGACCGCAGAGGGCACATTGTTCGCGCTCGCCATTTCCAACTGAATGGCCGTTTTTCGTGAACT
>JBMOJJ010000273.1:0-5147 GCA_049315845.1 Rhodoferax sp. | reverse complement strand
GTCGGGACGATGTCAAAGATCTTGGCAACTGGCGAAGGTTATTACTTTGATAGTCAAATGCCACACCGTTTTCGAAATGTTGGTAAAGTAAGAGCGGAAATCATCAGCGCGGTGACGCCACCCACGTACTGATAGGACAAGTACCAGACAACGGGCATGATACAAGTCAATGCCTGCGGATCTCAGACGCAATAGTCTCAACAAATAGGTCTCGTGCATTGGGCAGCAAAGCTGACGTTTGACAAAGAACCGCAACTACTGCGCGAACTGAACAGTTTGAAGAGTCGATTTTGCTAGTCGAATGACCGGTCCTGATCTCTATTGTGTGTGCCGACAGGCTGAGCGCCTGTAGCACGCTCGAATTCAGGCAGGACGCTGTCGGCAGTGGACTACCAGATGACAACGCTACTCTTTGTCAATACCGCGCCGGTGGAGTCACGCTCGGACGGCCTTTATGAAGAGAGATATGCATAAGTGCAAGTACTGCAACTGGACAAAGTGAAGAACCGAAGTTCGCGACCACAATCAGGGTGCAAAGGTGCGGGTTTTCTCGCGGGTCGATGCTGTTGCACGGTGCGATACTTGTCCTCAGGTGGTTGAAAGGCTATCTGCGGAAATAACCCATCATGATTTCTTTTACAAAAATGGAAGGGTGTGGCAACGACTTCATTCTGATCGAGGATCAGAATGAAGTTCTTGGCAACGACCTGAGCATCCTCGGGCGGGCGTTATGTGAGCGAACTACTGGAATAGGTGCTGACGGCCTGATCGTGATCCGAGCCGACGAGAAGCCCTTTGCGTACCGAGTGGTCATCATCAATGCGTCTGGCCTGCCGGCCGAAATGTGCGGTAACGGCGCGCGCTGCGTAGCGCGATATGCAATCCTACAGGGCCTGGCGCCGCAGCGCCATCAGTTCCGTACAGAAGCGGGCCTGATCTCTGCTGAGTTGGTTGGCGACGATGTTCGCGTCGGGCTTTCTCCGCCCGGTCCGATAGCGTTGAATCAGACGCTCGAAATTGATGGCCGAAGCTGGACACTGGATTGTGTAGACACCGGCGTACCGCACGCGGTTATATGGTCTGATCAGCCGCTTGAAGACATCGACGTTCACCGGCTCGGAAGCGCCCTTCGTCACCACCGTTTCTTCCCGAAGGGAGCTAACATCAATTTTGTTGCACGCGAGCGTGGCGAATTGCGAATTCGCACATTCGAGCGAGGCGTGGAAGCCGAAACGCAGGCTTGTGGCACGGGCGCTGCTGCAGCCGCGCTGCTGGCCCATGCGCGCGGCTTCGCAGCCTCGCCGGTGCGTGTGCATACCCGCCATGGAGGCGTGCTCACGATTGACATTGAGGCGAGGCGAGATACGCCCGAGGTCCTGCACCTGATGGGACCCGCCAATGTAGTCTTCACCGGTCAACTGGACGAAGGCTGGTGGACTCGCCACTGCAGTTAGCCGATTTGGCCGCAGCCCTGGCTCATGCCGTTCCGCCGCTATACAAGTGGCACGCTACGGAGTGACCTGCCTCCTTTGAGGCGAGCATAGGGGCCTGGCGCCGACAACGCGAGCCGGCCTGCTCGCACCGGGGATGGAAGTGGCAACCGGCGGGCGGATTCGACGGACTGGGAACATCACCTAGTACGATTTGACGCCGAACCTTGTTGAACGGATCAGGGACGGGTGCAGCAGCCAGCAGCGCCCGAGTGTAGGGATGCAACGGAGTCGTGAACAGCTCGTCTCGGCCGCCGATCTCAACGATGCGGCCCAGATACATTACCGCAACACGGTGACTCACGTGCTCGACCACCGCCAGATCGTGCGAAATGAACACATAGGCGATCCCCAATTCGCGTTGCAGTCTGAGCATGAGGTTGATAACCTGAGCCTGCACCGACACGTCAAGTGCTGAGACGGGCTCATCGGCAACGATGAGTTTGGGCTCGACCGACAATGCGCGCGCAATGCCCAGCCGCTGCCTTTGCCCGCCGGAAAATTCGTGTGGGAATTGGTCCATGGCATTTGTCGGCAACCCGACCTTTGCGAACAACGCGGCAGTGCGTTCACGCAGGGTCACCGGCGAGAGCCGCTCAAAATTGCTCAGTGGCTCGATCACGCTGGCTCCCGCACGGAGTCTGGGATTGAGCGACGAGAACGGATCCTGCAACACAATCTGCATCTTCCGGCGCAATGGCCGCAGTTCACCCGGACTCAGACGGGTAATATCCTGGCCGTCCAAGTGGATCGAGCCGGCGGTGGGCTCGGTCAAGCGGATCAGGGTGCGCCCCAGAGTGGACTTGCCGCAGCCGCTCTCTCCGACCAATCCCAGGGTTTCGCCGGGAGCGATTGTGAAATCGACGCCATCCACTGCCAACACGTTGCCCACCTGGCGGGCAAGCACGCCGCGCCGAATCGGGAAATGCATTTTCAGGCCGCTCACGCGCAACAGCTCGGTCGTGCGTAATTCGTTCATGACGGCGCTTCCATGGTTTCAAGCCGGTCGGCTTGCCAGCACGCAACCGTGTGTCCATTGGCGCGCACTTGCCTCGTCGGCGCTTCACGCGTGCATTGCTGGGTAGCGTATGCGCAGCGCGGTCCAAAGGCACACCCGGTAATCGGCTCGCGCAGTGACGGTACCATGCCTGGAATCTCCTGCAAGTCCCGCAACCCGCCACTCGCACGCCATGCGCCGCGCCTTGGAATCGCCGTCATCAGGCCGCGCGTATAGGGGTGCAGCGGCCTTGCGAACAGATCTTCGACCGTTGCTTCCTCCACTGAAGTGCCAGCATACATCACGATGACCCGACGGGCCATTTCGGCAATAACGCCGAGATCGTGCGTAATGAGCATGATGGCGGCGCCGGTCTGCCGATTAAGCGCTGCCAGCAATTCCAGAATCTGCGCTTGAACCGTCACATCCAGTGCGGTAGTGGGCTCGTCGGCGATCATCACGCGAGGTTCGCAAGCGAGCGCCATTGCGATCATGACGCGCTGGCGCATGCCGCCAGAAAGCCGATGAGGATATTCCTGCGCCTGACGCTTCGGATCCGCGATGCGGACCAGATCCAGCAATTCGATGGCTCTGAGCATGGCCGTGCGCCGGTCCATCCCCTTGTGCAGTTGCAGTCCCTCCGCTACCTGGTCACCGATGCGCAGCACCGGATTCAGCGATGTCATGGGCTCCTGAAAGATCATCGAAATGTCACGGCCACGCACCAGCTCGAGTTCGCCCGGTGGCAGCGTTAACAGGTCGAAGCCCTCAAATTTGACGCTCCCGCTCACCACCCGTCCGGCGGCACGTGGAATCAGGCGAAGAATCGAAAGAGCGGTAACACTCTTGCCGCAACCAGACTCCCCAACGATGCCCAGTATTTCACCAGGAAACAAATCCAGCGACATCCCATTCACCGCATGGATGACAACATCATCCTTGTAAAAATGCGTATGAAGATCCCGCACACTCAGTACCGGAGTCGAGGGAGTCGCTGGAAGGGAAGGGCGGACGGACGTGGATGAAGTCATGAATGGCTACAGTCTCCTTGACGCGCGCGGATCCAGACTGTCGCGCAAGCCATCGCCTAGCAGATTGACGGCCAGCACTGTCAGCGCCAGACCGATACCGGGGAAAAAGATGGCCCAGGGTGCAATCTGGAAATAGGAACGCGCGCCGGCGATGATGTTGCCCCAGCTCGGCACGTCGGGCGGCACGCCTGCACCGATAAAGCTCAAGCCTGCCTCTGTCAGTATGGCGGAGGCGCAAACGTAGGTCGCCTGCACGATAAGGGGCGCCAAAGCGTTAGGCACGATGTGCCGGGTCATGATCCGGAGCTCGCGCGTACCCCCGGCAATCGCCGCGACTACGTATGGCTGCCCGCGCAAGGTCAGCACCACGCTGCGCACCAGCCGCACTACGCGCGGGATTTCGGGAATGGTGATCGCCACGATGACCAGGAAAATGCCTCCCCGGACCAAGGTTGTTAGCGCGATCGCCAGCAGAATAGATGGGATGGCCATCAAGGCGTCCATGACACGCATGACCACAGCGTCCAGGCTACGATAAAACCCGCAAAGTACACCGATGGCCAGTCCCAGCGCGGCGCTGATCACGGCGACGCTCAGGCCGACGATCAGGGACACGCGCGTGCCTTGCAGGGTGCGAGCGTAGACGTCCCGCCCAAGCTGGTCGGCACCAAACCAGAGATCGGCAGACGGCGGCCGCAGGCGGTTCAGGGGCGAAATCGCTTGGGCGCTGTTCGTCAGCCACGGTGCGAAGACCGCCAGGACAACAAGCGCCAGCAACAAGGCTGCCCCGGCTAAAAGCGCGGGGCGACCGCGCAGGAAAGTTGGCAGGATGGATCGCCGGGTTGGCGGGATGGTTTGGCGCAGGTATGCCGTCGACATTACTTCAATACTCGATCCGCGGGTCAAGAAATACGTAGATCAGGTCGATCACCAGATTCAGTACAACGTACACCCCCGCAAAAATCAGAATCAGCGCCTGGATGATGGGATAGTCCCGGCTCAAGATGGCATCCACCGTCAGGCGTCCAAGGCCGGGAATATTGAAGACTGTCTCTGTGATAACGACTCCACTGATCAGGAGCGTGACACCGATGCCAACCACGGTCACAACGGGTATTGCGGCGTTCGAAAACGCGTGCTTGAACAACAGCGCCCGAGTATGCACACCTTTGGCTTGCGCGGTTCGGATGTAGTCCTCTGCCAGCACTTCGAGCATGCTTGCCCGTGTCGTGCGCGCAAGCAATGCGACGTAGGTGAAAGACAACGCGACGGTTGGTAGCACTAGGCCTTGCAGCCAGGGCACTATGCCTTGCGCCAATGGCCGGTAGCCCTGCACCGGAAACCAGCCGAGCTTGATGGCAAACAGATACATCAGCGCATAACCAACCAGGAACACGGGCAGCGAAAAGCCTAATATGGCAAAGACCATGGTGGTGCGATCAACCCAGGTGCGCGTTCCCCATGCTGCGGCGATACCCATTGGCAACGCAATGAGAACTGACACGAACATGGTCGACGCCGCGATCGACAGCGTGGGCTCGATCCGCTGCCCTATCAGCGTGGCAATTGGCATATTGCTCATGATCGAGTTGCCCAAATCGCCCGTTAGGAGGGTGCCGGCCCAGAGGA
>JBMOJJ010000272.1:0-5147 GCA_049315845.1 Rhodoferax sp. | reverse complement strand
GGCAAAATTCAAATTAATTGGTTTGGCATTGCAAGAAAACCTGCCGGTCGATCCCAAATACAAGCCGGTTTACAAGGCCGATACCATGATGCCGCTGCTTCTGGCCGATGACATCCGACGCTCCGGCCAGGGCAGAGCCGTGATGGAGCCGGTGGCCTTCAGTCTCCCCAACGACCCGCGGGTCTGGGCCGCCAAAGGGTCGAAGAAGGTCATGATGGGGAATTATCTCAACACCAGGCGCACCGTGGTTCTGCAGCCTCTGGCACAGGCGATTCTGACCCCCGCCGTGAGCGCGCTGATCAATCATGAAACCTACTTTACCTGGGTGCTGATGCACGAGGTCTGCCATACCCTGGGACCGCGCGAAGTCTTGATAAACGGCAAAATCGCGACGCCTCGCGAGGCGCTGGGCGAGTATTACTCCCCGATCGAAGAGGGAAAAGCCGATATCGGCGGACTCTACAACATCCCCTATCTGATCGACAAAGGCATTGTCACCTTGCCGCTGGAACAGCACTACGCCGGATACATGGCCGAATCTCTGCGCTCGATCCGTTTCGGAATGGGTTCCGCCTATGGGGTCATCCGTTCTGCTGCCTGGAACGTATTTATCGACGAGGGAGCCCTGATCTACGATGCTGCCAGCAACCGCTTCACCATGGATGTCCCCAAAATGACCGCTGCGGTCCGCAAACTGCTGATCACCATCATCACGATCGAGGGCGATGGTGACAAACAGGGCGCTGCCAACTTCATTGCAAAATACTCCAACATCAGACCGGAGCTGAAAAAGCTTCTTGATACGGCAGAAGACTCGGTACCGCTGGAGTTTGTGCCGGTCTACGCGAATTGAAGACAGGCGTCAGCGAGCTTCATGTCGGAATCAGAACCTTTTGGCGTTCAAGTCGGTCGCTCCGAAATCACCATCAACGCACGTTGACCGTTCACCGTCATTTCAATCGTGATCGGTAGCCCCCCTCGGGCACCGCACTCGCCACAAACATCCGCGCCTGCGGCTCATAACGCAGCCAACCCGGCAATGCTCTGAGACTTTTGCGAGACTTTTGCTTGTTATGCTGGTCGGAAGGTGCTGGGTGACACACACCCACGCGCCTCTTTCATCCGGAACACAGCATGAATATCTTGACGAAGAACTGGCAGCACATCGGCATGTCTGCGGGCATCCTCGCCGCCGCCCTGGCAATGCTGTCCTGCGGTGGCAGTGGCACCGACCCGCAGGCCCCTTTCAAGCAGCAGAAACTGACCTGGGCGGTCTGCGATCCTTCCAGTTACGCCGATACATTGACCGCACTGGGCAGCCGCGCCCAGTGCGCCGACATGCGCGTGCCGCTCGACTACGCCGAGCCGACGCGGGGCGAGCTGTCGGTCGCCTTGATGCGGGTCAGTGCCGAGGTACCGGCGCAGCGCATCGGCGCGATCCTGTTCAATCCGGGCGGCCCCGGCAACGACGGGCTGTTTCTGGCACCTCTGTTCGCCGCACTTTGGGGCAACGCGAACCCGGCCAGCGCGAGCGGCAGACTCTACAAGCAGATGTCGCAGGCCTATGACCTGATCGGCTTCTCGCCGCGCGGCACCGGCAACAGCACCCGGCTTTATTGCGGCTCCAACGAGCAGTTGCTCTTTGTCGCCAATCCGGTCGCGGACCGCAGTCCGCAGAACATTGCGGCGATGCTTTTCAACGCCAGGCTGAAGGCGCAGAGCTGCCTGAAAAACCCATTGACACCGTTCATCAACACCGATGCCACCGCGCGCGACATGGACCTGCTGCGTCACCTGCTGGGTGACGAGAAGCTGAACTACTACGGCGCCTCTTATGGCACCTGGCTTGGCAGCTGGTATGCCAGCCTGTTTCCGCAAAGGGTAGGGCGCATGCTGCTGACCGGCCTGGTGGACCTCAACATCAACCTGGAAGAGACCTTTCTGACGCAGGGCCTGGGCTATCAGCGCGTGCTCGACGATGTGCTCGCGCCGTATGCGGCCCGACATGCTGACTTGTTCGGCCTGGGCACGGACGCTGAGGTGGTGCGCCAGATCCACCGTTCGCTGCCGCTGCATCTGCAGGATGCGGTGAGCGAGATGCTGACCGGCATGATGGGGGACTCGAACCAGGCGGACCAGGTTGTACTCACATTGCGTGCAGCCAAGGTGTTCAAGGGACTGATACAGGCCAATCCGGCGGCCGATGAAAAAATGCTTGCCGGCCTGATCGCCAGTGACGGATGGCCGTTTGGTGCGCCCGTCGCCTCGCTCGACACGCGGGCACAAGATCAGGCATTGCAGATCAACGCAGCTTACCAGTCCAGGTTGCGTCGCGACACCAGCACGCTTGAGCTCTCCGCTGGCGCGGCCATGTCTTTCGCGATCGCCTGCAACGACACCGGGATGCGCCTGGGTGCCGACGCCTGGGTTGCGCAGAACACCCGTCTGGCCGCCTTGTACCCGCTGTTTGGCGGCTTTTTCACCGAGTGGCCCTGTCTGTACTGGAGTGCGCCCCCGGTGACGAGGCCGGCACTTGCGCTCGCAAGCCATGCCGGCGGCATTGTGATGCTGCAAACCCAGCTGGATGCGCGCACCCCGCTGGAGGGCGCGCTCAAGTCCTTCGCCGCCATGCCCAACGCCAGCCTGGTGCTGGTGCAGGGCGAGTACAACCACGGGCTGGCCTTGCCCTACCAGGTGGACTGCGTCGACATCCCGCTGGCGGAATACTTTCTGAGCGGCAAGCAGCCGGTGCGCCAGAGCAGCTGCGCTGGCAAGCCGCTGTCGGCAGACCAGCCGGCGATGGCGGCGGGCGCGCAGCAAAAGCGCGCCAATGCCGGCAGCGTGCAGCCGGTTCCGGTGTTCAATGATCCGGACGCTGCGGCGCGACTGATTGAACAGATACGCAAGCTCAGCCTGGGCAGCCCAACATGAACAAACAGATCCAGCCTCGCAGCACGTCAAACCCTGCCCGCAGCGGCACCGCATCACAGCCGCTGTCGCGGCGACATGCCCTGCAACTGGCCGGCCTGTCGGGTCTGGACCTGATTGCGCCCGCCCTGCTGGCCGGCTGTGGCGGTACCGACGCGCTGCGCCCGCCCAGGGTGCTGACGCAGGACGTGAAGGCACAGCTCGAAGCCGCCACCGACGCCGTGTTCGCCCAGGTCAAGCCCCCCGGCATGATCGCGCTGATCTCGGTCGAGGGTGAAGGCGACTACCTGATCCAACGCGGCGTCAGCGACCGCTTAAGCGGCGCGCCGATGAACCAAGCGAACTATTTCAGGATCGCCAGCAACACCAAGACCTTCACCGGCGCGGCCGTGCTGATCCTGGTCGACGAAGGCAGTATCCATCTGGACACGCCGATTGCGTCCTACCTGCCGCAGTACAAGATCCCCAACGGGGAGCGCATCAGCGTTCGCATGCTGGGCAATATGACCAGCGGACTGTTCGACTATCTGTACGACGAGGAGCTGCTGCGGCCCTTCATCGCCGGCGCCTATTCGTTGACCTACACGCCTGATCAGATGCTGGCGGCTGCGTTTCGTCACCCGCCCAACTTCGAGCCGGGCGCCAGCTACGAGTACTGCAATACCAATATCGTGCTGCTCGGCCTGCTGATGGAGAAAGTGACGGGCAAACCGGCCAGACAGGTGCTGCACGAAAAAGTGATCCTGCCCATGGGTTTAGCGCACACCTACTGGCCGGACACGGGTGAACTGCCCAGCCCCTACACCCATGGTTACACCGAGTCCGAGGGCGGTGAAATACTGGACGCCAGCCACTGGAACCCTTCGGTGGCCTACACGGCCGGTGCGCTGGTCTCCACATTGGCCGACATGAAGCTATGGGCCAGGGCCGTTGCCGAGGGCTGGCTGCTGTCCGAGGCCATGAAGGCCGAGCGCTTCAAGTGGATCAACAACCATTACGGCTTTTGCGTCATGAAGGCGGGCGACTGGATCGGGCATCCGGGGACGATATGGGGCTACAACTCGCATGTCTTCTACAACACCGCGAAGAAGGCCAGCTATCTCATCCTGGTGAACAGCGCCATGCCGCAGACCCCGGTTGAATCATTCACGGCGGCCCTATTGCCGATCCTCAGCAAGTAGTCGGATGAAACACGCGCAAGCTCGATTTTTGATTTCCTGAATACGCACAGGACGACCATGAACCCGAAACAAGGCCTGCTCGCATTGCTGGGCGATGGCTGCAGCGACAAGCTCTTCTTCAGCCCCGGCGGACCTTCCTGCCAGTCCATAGCAATGCATGAGAGGCTCAATGCAATGAAGACCTTGACCGAAGGAAATGTTCACAGCCGCAGCTTGCCGGAGGCGGGCACTGTTTCGCGGCGCGATCTGCTCGGGGTGGCAGCCTTGTCTGGCTTGGGTCTGTTCACACCGGCCCTGCTGGCTGGCTGTGGCGGCGCATCGGCGTCAGGGCTCAACTACACCGCCGCGCTCCAGGAAGCGCAGACGGCAGCCTGCGAAGTTCTCGGCCAGGGGTCCGCCACCGCGCTGGGCGTTGCACTGGTCATTCCCGAGCGCACGGTGTGGGCGCAGAGCTATGGCCTGGTCGATCTGACCACGCGCCAGGCGCCCACGGCCAGCACGATGTTCGCCATCGCGTCCGCGTCCAAGATATTTGCGACCGTCGCCATCATGCAACTGGTGGAGCAGGGCTTGCTCAAGCTCGATGAACCGGTGCTGCACTACCTGCCGTCGTTCCGGATGGCCGATCCGCGCTTCACGGCGATCACGGTGCGCATGCTGCTCAATCATTCCTCGGGCTTTCCCGGAGCGACCTACCGCAACAACTACACCAGCAAGCCGGCCTCGGGCCATGCCGAAATGACGTTCGCCACCTTGGCCGCAGAGCGCCTCAAGGCGGCACCGGGCTACATGAACGTGTATTGCAATGATGGCTTCACCATGCTCGAACTCCTGGTCAAGGCGGTGACCGCAATGAGCTACGCCGACTATGTGCGCTCGGCGATCCTCGATCCGCTGGGGCTGAAGAACACGTCCTTTACGCTGACTCCTTTCGCCGATGCAAGCTTTGCCCGCTTCCACATCGACGGGGTTGCACAGCCTGAGGAATTCGTCGGCTCCCAGGCATCGGGTGGGCTCTACACCACGCCGACCGATCTG
>JBMOJJ010000271.1:0-5225 GCA_049315845.1 Rhodoferax sp. | reverse complement strand
TGTGGTTGCAGCAGTTCATGGGCTACCCCTCGATCGACGCCGGCATGCTGCTGGCGCCGGTCGGACTGTTTGCGATCATTCTGTCGCCGATCGTCGGCAAGAACATCAACCGGATGGACCCGCGCTACCTGGCCAGCTTTGCCTTCATGGTGTTCGCGCTGGTGTTGTGGATGCGCTCAAATTTCAGCACCCAGGCCGACTTCGGCACGATCCTGGTGCCGACGCTGATCCAGGGCATCGCGATGTCCTGCTTCTTCATTCCGTTGTCGGTGATCCTGCTGTCGGGCATCTCGCCTGACAAGATTCCGGCCGCCTCCGGCCTGTCGAGCTTTGTGCGCATCGTGGCCGGCTCGTTCGGCACCTCGATCGCGACCACCGCCTGGCAGGACCGTGCGGCCATGCACCATGCGCAACTGGCGGAATCGATCAACTCCGGCAACCTGGCCGCGACCCAGGTGCTGTCGGCCATGGGCAGCGCCGGCTTCACGCCGGAGCAGGCGCTGGCCCAGGTGAACCGGCTGGTTGACCAGCAGGCCTACATGCTGGGCGTCAACGATGTGTTCTACGTCTCGGCCCTGATCTACCTGCTGCTGATCCCGGTGGTCTGGCTGTCACGTCCCAAGCGTGCGGGCTCGGGTGGTGCTGGCAGCGCTGACGCGGCTGCGGCGCATTAATCTTATCGATCTTTCCGGAAATGACGACAGGTCAAAAGCGTGGAGGGCGGCAGGATCAGGCTGGCGGGGCACTCAGCTCCGCGGCTGTCCCCCGCGCTCTGCGCTCCTCCTTGCCGCTGCGCTAAGCGCCCCACCAACCCGATCCATGGTGGCTGCTCGGCTCGCATGACGACGCGTTCTTGACTGGTGCATAGACGGTGCCACGGTAGGCATTGGGCGTGCCGTGAATTTTGGAATATTCAATAGCAAGCGCTTTACTCAGGTGTGACGCTCCACTGTCTACCATTCTTCCTTATTCATAGCAGTTGGAATGTCTGCACGTGAGCGTACCCAGCGACGTGTTCAAACGCAGTGCCGAGCATGTTCTCAACGTAGTGGCTCGGCTCAATGCCAGTGCGAAGCCAGACTCGGTCGAGACCACATTACAGCTGACGCAGGCGCCGCTGGCCAACACCAGCCGCTACGACAGCCTGCGCGCCGAGGTGCCTTCCCAATCCACAGCAGAGGAGGCCAGCCATGCGCCGTGATGTCAGCACCGAACTCAAAGACTTGCGTCTGCACGGCATGGTGGCTGCCTGGACGGATCTGCTGGCGCAGGGGGAGTCGCAGGTGGCGTCCTCCAAGTGGTTGATCGAGCACCTGCTGCAAGCCGAACACACGGACCAGGCGATGCGCTCGATTGCCCACCAGATGTTTGCCGACACTGCACAGAATGTGGTGTTCATTGGCGGACCGGGCACCGGCAAGACGGATCTGGCTACGGCGATCGGCGCGGACAGCCAGAGCACTTCACGCTGACCGATTTGCAGCGGACCTGTGAGGCCATTCTGGGGCGCCCTATTGACAAGGGTGTGTTCCGTCGCCGCATCAGGGGTTTATCAGACTTGGTGTCAATTGACAAGTCCGTGGGCGGTGCGCACAGACCTGCGCAGCTTTATCAAGCGTGTGAGGGGTTCGTGTTTGCGGCATAAGCCTGCCCGGTGCTTGCGGTGGGCTTGCACAGCCCGTCAATACGGTTCTCAAGCGGCGCTGTGCCGCCCCAATCCCTCGGCGACATAGGCGGTCACAAGCTGATTCAGGCTGACCCCTTCGGCTTTGGCCCGGCTTTGAAGGCGGGCATGAATGCTGCGGGGTAGGCGCTGAACAAACTTGCCGGACGCGTTGGCCATGCCGGGCGCTGGTACCGGGCGACCGTCCGCAAGGTGTGCATCCATCCAGCAATCGAACGCGCCGCGAGCGTCGGCAATCGCTTCCTCAGGTGTTTCGCCAGCGGCCATGCAGCCTGGAAGATCGGGGAAAGTTGCCAGAAAGCCTCCACCTTCGTCGATAGTCAACGGGCGAATTTCGATGGGGTAGTCAGTGAATTTGGGTTTCATTCCGGGCTCCAGTCAATCAGGGCAAGCAACTGAACCACGTACACCGCCTTGATCGGCTTGCGTGCTGGTACGCATACTTCGAGCGGGCAACCATCAGAAACCGTGGTCCATTTCGAACTGCCGCAGGGCGGCGCGCACTTCGGGCGCAAACAGAAGCTCGTTGTGGTCCACCCCCGGCACGACAACCAGACGCTTCAAGGGCGCGGGAGAAAGGGACGCATCGAAGAGCCGTCTGGAAAAGATCACTGGAGTCTGACTGTCCTTTTCTGCGCCCACCACCAGCAAGGGGCCCTTGAAACCCCTGATCGCACGCAGGTTGTCTACGCCAAGCAGAGGCGGATCAATGCTCACTCGGACAAATGGTTTCATGTACCAGGACAAAGCCATTTCCAGCATCTCAGGTACATTGGTGACAGTCGCCATCAGAATGGCACCGTCCGGCTGGCGTTCTTCCAGCAATCCGCCTGCAACGACACCTCCCAGGGAGAAGCCGGCGACGATCATCTTCAGCCCGCTCTCTTTGGCGATTTTGGCTTCGAGGTCATAGAGTTGCAGCGCATCGCTGCGCAAGGCTTCCAGCGAGGGGGTGCCGGTACTTTGTCCGTAGCCGCGATAGTCCGCGAGGACAATGTTGGGGTGCCAGTCCCGCGTGAGTTCGGTGGCGGTGGCAATCGCAGATTTCTCCAGTGTGCTCCTATTGCCTCCAAAAAAAAGAACCGTGGATTTCGCCTTGGGGTGCGAAAATTTGGCCCGGTAAAGTTGCTTGCCGTCAGGTGTCGAAATTTTGTCCGACACCAAGCTGTAAGCAAGTGGCAGTTCTCCACCTACGACCACAATTTCGCCTGCCGCAACAGGGCGCATGAAACTGGTGTCCTTGATGTGTATTGCGCAGCCAGAGAGCAAGGCTGCGAGGATTACAGCGCCTATGAATTTGTGCATCGCGGCATTTTGGCATGGAGCGCCTGACACCACTCACAGCCGCATCGGACTGGCGTAGCCCGTCATTTCCAGATAACCACGCCCGACCAACCTGCCAGCGCTGTCGAACAGTTCGCTCAGACCCTCCCAGTAGACTGCGCCGGTCGATGCCCGGCTGTCGAGCTCCTGGTTGTCGATCACAGCCTTGACGGTGTAGCGCTCAGCCGGCGTTTGCACTGACCACTCGACCGGATAGCTCGCCTTCGTCAGCGGACTGCTCCATTGCCGAAGGGCGCGGAACCGAACCTCGTCCTGGGCAAAAACCTGTGGCCTGGCGCCCATGGCGGTACTGCGATACGAGCCGCCGGCCCAGATTGCACTGCCGGTCCCGTCGCGCAAGCGAAAGGCCGTCAGCGCGCCGCCATCGAGCAGGTTGATGCCGATCCAGTCCCAGCCCACCGCCTTCGGGTCGAGCAGCGCATCGCTCCATTCGTGATCGAGCCAGGCGGTTCCTTGCACCGGCACGCGTTCTTTGCCCAGGCCCAGCGCGCCGCTGACCTGCAGTTGCGGCAGGCTGTAATAGTGGCTGAACTGCTGTTCCAGCGGTCCCTTGCGCGAGCGTCCCTTGTCACCCTGCAGCAGCAGAGGCTGGGTCTCGCGCAGCGACAAATCAAGCTCGAAGTCGCTGCTGGCCGCAACCGCCTGGTAGTGTGTGGCGACGCGCTGCAGCGACCAGTCTTGCAGCTTGATGCGGCTGTCCTGCTGACTCGCTTGCGCGACGCCAAAACCCTCGCGCGCAATGCGCTGGTCGTGCCACAGTTTCCCGCCCGCCACGTCGGTCACCGCGGCGTGCGCAAAGATCAGCTGCTTGGCGGCAAAGGCCGATGTCATGCCTTGCGTACTCGGCACGAGGGAGCGAAAAAAAGTCAGCTGGAAACCGAACTCGCGTTGCCCCGCCAGCAGGCGGCCGGTGACGTACCACCACTCGATGGCAAAGTCCGGATGGCTGCCCAGATCACGCGGAAACTGCAAGGCGGGCTGCCCGGCGGCGCGGGACGCAGTGGGCCCGAGCGTCGCCGTCAGGCCAGATGCCAGCAGCAATCGTCGCGAGATACCGGTTGAGGAGTGCAGCATGGGGGCTGATCGTACAGGAGCTTATGGCGTGATCGCGCTCGCTGTTTGGCGGCGAGCTCCATGTCTCGCTGGAAAATCCGCAGGAACGCGAATTCGCCCAGACCGATCCACAACGCTTTTTGGCACGCTTCACCGAGGGCGCGATCCTCGATCAGGTGCAGCGCTGCCCGGCACTGCTGCGGTGGTCGCAACAACTGGTGGACGAGCGCCAGCGCATGCCAAGGATTTGCCGATCCGCAAGACGCGGCTTGTCACGCTGCGTAAGGTACTGGACGAAGACCTGGGAAGGGTGGCGCACGGCGGATGAGTGACTTCGGGTTCCCTGTCCCAGCCGCATGCGGCGGACCGTCATTGGTTCAGCGTGATCATCGCTTGCTGCAGCATGGTTGTGAATTCGTCAGACTGAACTGCAGCGGGAGCGGAATTACTGAAGAACCAGTACGTTGTTGCGGCGTTCCATTGGGCGCGACAGGCGCAAGGCCAGCATATCCTTGCCCGCGTTCCGCTGCATCAATGCGTCAAATTGCAAACGGGCATCCGCTGGCATTGCTTTCGCCGCGCTTTGCGCCATTTGAAACAGCCACAACCCATGCATGGCACTTGCGCGATGCACCTGCACACTGCGCCATGTGTAGCTAACCATGCCCAGTGTCGGATGCACCAGGCGGTTGTCGCTCCTGTTCACCAAATGCCCAGCCTCCAACCTGGGATGGGCGTCCAGCCATTGCTGGTAGCAGGCAGCATCGGCGGCAAGCTGCGGCCCCCAGTCCTTGAATAACAAGGTCAGCACCGGCTCAAGGGTGGCTGGAATGGCGTCCTCGGGCAGCCAGTCGGCAACGTGAGGTGAATATTCACCATCCGGTGTGTTGGGCAGTTGCATACGCTCTACCCAGCGAGCAACATTGGGCGCGCGTTTCTTCATCAGCGCTGTCGGGCAGGGATCGCGCCCGAGGTGCGCATACATCGGCGCAATCAGTCCCAGGTCCGCAATGCTGACGCGCCAACCCATTACATAGGGGTAGCTCTGGAAGTGAACATCAAGAGCTTCGAGCAGTTCTTCGTAGGCGGCCTCGATGGCTGGAATGGTCTGCGGCGTGATTCCCAATGCGGGCAAGCTGGAACT
>JBMOJJ010000270.1:0-5258 GCA_049315845.1 Rhodoferax sp. | reverse complement strand
CGCGGGCATCCAGTGTTTTCGGCGGGCTCGGATTCCTGCTGAGCCAAGGCGCCGTCCGGCAGGACTGGGTGCTGGTGCATGATGCAGCGCGTTGCCTCGTCACGTCGACCCAGATCAATGCGCTGATCGATCGCTGTGAAGAAGACCCGGTGGGCGGCTTGCTGGCGCATAAACTGCCGGATACGCTGAAACGCGCGGTCAACGGCCGTGCCACCGCGACCCTGGACCGAGGCGACAAGTGGCTGGCCCAGACGCCGCAGATGTTTCGCATCGGCATGCTTGCGGATGCGATGGCTCTGGCCGGCGAGGAGGTGACCGATGAATCAAGCGCGATGGAGCGGTCCGGCTTTCATCCCTTGCTGGTTCCAGGTTCGGCGCAGAATTTCAAGCTCACCTACCCGGAAGACTTCGCGCTTGCCGAGGCGGTATTGAGTGCCCGGCGCATTGATCGCGGGCCAGTGACGATCGCTTCAAATACAGGCCCGAAAGGTCGACGAAATGAATCTTAGAATCGGCGAGGGCTGGGATATCCATGCGTTGGTGCCCGGGCGAAAACTGATCATTGGCGGGGTCGAGATTCCGTTTGCCATGGGTCTGCTTGGACACTCGGATGCCGACGTGCTCCTGCATGCGATCACTGATGCGCTGCTTGGCGCCGCTGCGCTCGGTGATATCGGATCGCATTTTCCGGATACCGAAGATAGATTCAAGGGGGCGGATTCCATCTTCCTGCTGACCGAGGTGGCCGATCTTGTTCGCAACAAGGGTTTCCAGGTCGCCAATGTGGACAGCACCGTGATCGCACAGGCGCCTAAATTGATGCCGCACATCGAGGCCATGCGTGAGCGCATCGCGCAAGCGCTGACGCTGACGCGGGACCGGATCAGCGTGAAGGCCAAGACGGCGGAGAAACTGGGTCCCGTGGGTATGGGCCAGGCGATCGAAGCGCGGGCTGTGGTGCTGCTGGTTCAGGCCTGAGCTGCCTCCTTGAAACCGGTGACAACGCGCCTGTGCGTCGTTCACCCCGCGAGCGTGTACAGGGGAATATCCTTTTCCTTTGCCAAGCTGTCGAGCTTCTCTCGGGACATCGTTTTCATGTAGTCGGAAAGCCGCTGATGCGTTTGGGGGGAAAGCATGGTCAGGATGTTTGCATATTCAATCTGCGCCGCGGCGCACAGCGACTTAGCAAAGTGTGGTTCAAGCGCGGCCACTGCGACACGCCCGTTGCTGCAGGCGTAGACGCGATAACCCGCGTGACCCCCGCCAACGGCAGCGCCAGCTCCGGTCAGTCCCCAGCAGCGCGGCAGGGCCAGGTAGGCGGCAGCTTCCGACAGAGCGACTTCGATGTAATGGCCTTTGCCTTTTCTCTGCAACAGCACGGCCTTCAGCACAGCCTCTGACGCCATCAAAGAGCCTCCCATGTCGGCGTACAGGGTTGGCGGCAGTTCCAGCCCGTTGACGAGGTTATTCTCCGCCAGATAGGTGAGGTCGTGTCCAGGCTCCTCCGCGCGTGCCCCGGGTGCCCCGACTATCGCCACCTGTGACAGCAGCGGGTAGAGTTTGTGAAGGGTCTTCCAGGCCAAACCGAGCTTGTTCAGGGCGGACGGGCGAAACGAGGTCAGCAGTACATCGGCTTTGGCGAGTTCCCGATGCAGCGAACGCTGACCCCGCTCGGTCTTAAGGTCAGCCACGGCAACACGAACGTTCTTCTGCAGAACGCCATAAGCGGCCCGGTTGTACGAGCCCATCGGGTCGCCGGATGCTCCGGCAGCAGAGCCTGCGGCAGGCGGTGGCTCCAGTTTGACGCAGGAAGCGCCCATCTGACGACATCTCATCAATGCAGCGGGACCGGGCAGGTTCAGGCTCAGACTGAGCACACGGATGCCCTTGAGTGGCAGCAGCGGAGAATTGGATTGAGTGGCCATAGCGTTAAAGAGGTCAATGACTTTGTCGGCCAATTTACCGCATGGTGCAGCGCAAGGCTGTCGCCGATGCGCTTTTCAGTGCCTGACTGTTGTAACTTGGGAAGGTAGAATTCGGCTCACGCGAAAACACCATGGTTCGCGTTTTTTCTCCCCGGCTTGCTTGCGCCATTGGGCGCCGGGCCTGGCGGTGGGCTCAAGGAATTGAATGAAACGTTGTGATGACTTCCGCCTGAAGTTCGGAAATAGAGAATTCGTGCCGATCGTGATCGGCGGAATGGGAGTCGATATCTCAACCGCCGAGTTGGCCCTGGAGGCGGCGCGTTTGGGAGGTGTCGGTCACATCTCCGACGCCATGATTACAGACGTTTCTGACCGGTTGTTCGACACCAAGTTTGTCAAGAACAAGTTGCGCTTGTACCGGCACAATATTCACAATTCCGACAAATCCATCGTCAAGTTCGACTTGGGCGCACTTGCCGAGGCGACCCGACGGCACGTCGAGGCGACGATGCGTTCAAAGACAGGAGATGGTCTGATTTTTGTCAATTGCATGGAAAAGCTGACCATGAACGCGCCGCGCGAGACTTTGCAGGTGCGTCTGGCCTCCGCTCTGGACGCCGGAATCGATGGCATCACCCTCAGCGCCGGCCTGCATCTGGGTTCATTTGGACTGCTGGTCGATCACCCGAGATTCCGCGACGCCAAACTGGGCATCATCGTTTCGTCGGTGCGCGCGCTGCAGTTGTTTCTTCGCAAGAACGCGAGGCTGGACCGTTTGCCTGATTATGTGGTGGTCGAGGGACCGCTGGCCGGTGGTCACCTCGGTTTTGGTGCCGACTGGGCGCAATACGATCTGGCGACCATCGTCGCCGAGGTGGTCCAGTACCTGAAGGCTGAGCAACTTGATATTCCAGTGATTGCGGCCGGTGGCATCTTTACCGGCAGCGATGCCGTCGCATTCCTGGAAAATGGCTCGGCCGCGGTGCAGGTGGCGACCCGCTTTACGGTGTCCAATGAATGCGGCCTGCCGGCCAAGGTCAAACAGGAATATTTCAAGGCGAGCGAAGAGGACATCATCGTCAATACGATCTCGCCGACGGGCTATCCGATGCGCATGTTGCGCAATACGCCTGCCATCGGCGCCGGCATAAGACCCAACTGCGAGGCGTACGGCTATTTGCTTGATGGCAGTGGCGGATGTGCCTACATCAACGCCTACAACCGAGAAGTCGCCCAGCATCCGCAAGCCAAGACAATATCCGTGATGGACAAGACCTGCCTGTGCACGCACATGCGGAACTTCAATTGCTGGACTTGCGGTCAAACGACCTATCGGCTGAAGGATACGACTCGCCGCAGGGACGATGGCAGCTACCAGACCCTGACGGCAGAACACATCTTCAAGGACTACCAGTTCAGCACAGATCAGAAAGTGACATTGCCCGAAGCGGCGATGTAGTTGGTCGGGCTGTGTGCGCTCGCGCCGCAGTGCGCCAGCAGCGCGAGGTCATGGACGCATCGCGGGACCTGCCGGAGCCTACCCGACTTCGACGATTTCGGTCACCGCCAGCGCAGAGATGTCGCGCAGCTTTTCGCAACGGGGCAGATTCAGATCGACCAGTTCCGAAACACGCGAATAGCTGGATTTTACGAAGATTTCGTGCTTGTCCTGATCTTGCCGTCTGACACCAAAGCGTATCTTGTTGCGCTGATCCGGTGTGAGTTTTCCCATCAGGTTCTTGGTTGCCCACAATCCGCCTTGTCGGGCCAGGTCCGATAGCCTGGCCGCAAGGTTGATGGTGTCACCGAGCACCGTGAATTCGATCTTTGTTTCGATCTGGAACACGCCCAGCCACTCATGCCCTTCATTCAGGCCGGTGTTCAGATAGAGTTCGTTCAGCCAGTTCTTGCGCAACTGCCATTCCTTGCTGATCTTGCGCATCGCCTCGCGGATCTGGTCGGCGCAGCACAGTGCGTTGTAGACGTAATTGCTGTCCGGTTGCGGGAAGAAGTAATACACCATGCCATCGCCCGCGTGCTTGCCGTGGGTGCCGTAGTAACGGCGGAAGATCGGCTCCATGGTGGCCCAGATCTGGTTGATCAACTCAAAATATTCCTCGGGCGGAAGTTCGGAGCAGATGCGCACGGATCCCTGCAGGTCGGCCACCATCACGGCGACATCGGTAAGCACCGGCACGCGCTTCTTGAGCAGGTTGCGGATGACGTCGTCGCGTCGTTCCAGCATTTCCTGAACGTCGCCATGGCCTTCGGTTGCGCTGTCGAATATCACCAGAACGCCTTCGCGGAAACGCGAGGCATAGACATGGTAGTGGTCCCTCTCGCCGTCGGGTGAAATCAGGTCGAGCGGCCAGTCGCTGATCGGACTTGCGGCGGCCTCGCCGACACCCATCGATGGAGCGCTGAATTCGCGCGCATTGCGCTCGCGGCCCATTTGCTGGTGCATTTGCCTCAATGCCTCGCGATTTTCCTGGTTCCTGCCGTAGGCGCCTTGCGTGAAGAAATCGAAGACGGATCGATCCTTGGTATCGGCAGGCAGGCTTTCGAACGATCCGAATAGCGATATGCGCGCTTCTTCGTTGTACCAGGCGAGTTCCAGGTTGTAGTTCAGCATATAGGCAGCGCAGGGCAACTTGTCGACCGTGAGCCGCAACGGGCCGGTCTCACCGTTGGTTGACCGACTCGGCGTTGTCAAAGGTGCCTGAGTTGCCGAAAAATTGGACGGCCTGGTGAACGACTGTCCAAACAGCGGCTTCTCAAAAGGCTGCGCCTGAGATGCCTCGAATCCTTCGTGTGAAAGTTGTTTAACCACATCGGCCACCGTCATTCCTTCTTTTTTCATCAGTTTGATGCGCTCTATCCGGTCTATCGCGTCCTGCGGGAAATAGCCAATCTGACGCGCACGACTGTGCGAATCATGACCAGGGTTTCTGACCTGCGGCCTCGGCAGCAATCCAAGCGCGATGTAATTGTTCAACGTCGCACGTGAAATGCCAGATGCCTTGATAACTTCCAGACTGCTTAACATGATGGTTTGGACTGCCTCGCTGCAGTCCACTTATTTGGACAGTTCAATGATCATCCCGCTGATGGCATCAAGTCAAATGAAATCAGGTACTTAGAAGAGGTATTTGAGGTAAGTGTTGCAACAATCCGACATTTGTCGATCAATGGGTCGATTGCTGTCTGGACTGTATGAATTCCGCTCGAGCCGTACCGGGCGTCCGTGTTGGACAGTCCAAAGGGCTTGGCCTGCCTATTCACGCCGGGTCTGCAGCATCTGCATGGCCGAGGTGATCAGCGTTGAAACCTCGG
>JBMOJJ010000269.1:0-5265 GCA_049315845.1 Rhodoferax sp. | reverse complement strand
TGCTGGTGCAGGCCGGCCTGTCGCGCGACCATCACTGGTGGGTGTATCTGCCGGCGGTGCTGGGCTCGTTTGTGGTCATGGGCGGCACGCTGTTTCAGCTGGAAAAGCGGGGCTATCTGCGCGCCATGTTCCTCGCTTCCATCGGCCTGACAGCGGCTGTGCAGTTGGGCTTGTTGCTGAGTGTGGGTGCTGCCAGCATTGGCGCCATGGTGGCCCTGCTGTTTGTGTTTTTCTACGGCTTCAATGTGCTCGAAGCCAGCCAGCCCAGCATGGTTTCGCGCATGGCGCCGGCGCATGTGCGTGGCGCCGCGATGGGCGTTTACAACACGCTGCAGTCGCTCGGCTTGTTTGCCGGTGGCGTGATGGGTGGCTGGCTGATGAAGCACGGTGGTGCGACGACCCTGTTCACCGTCTGCGCGGCGCTGATGTTTTTGTGGCTGCTGATCGCCTGGCCGATGCGTCAACCAAAGACGTCATAATCAAGTTAATACCTTGCGGGGCAGCCCGCAGCTAACCAAAGGGGACACCATGGCATCCGTCAATAAAGTCATACTCGTCGGCAATCTGGGGCGCGACCCCGAGGTCCGTTACCTGCCCAGTGGCGACCCGGTCGCCAACATCACGATCGCCACCAGCAGCAAGTACAAGGGCAAGACCGGTGAAATGGTCGAGGAAACCGAGTGGCACCGCGTCACCTTCTTTGGCAAGCTGGCCGAGATCGTTGGCCAGTATCTGAAGAAGGGCCGCTCGGTCTATGTCGAGGGACGGATCAAGACGCGCAAGTACACCGACAAGGACGGCGTCGAAAAGTACGCGACCGACATCATCGCCAACGAGATGCAGATGCTGGGCAGCCGCGAAGGCATGGGCGAACCGTCCGGCGACGACGAGGGCGGCGGCTATTCGCGCCCGGCAGCGCCGGCGCGTCCGGCCCCGGCCTCGCGCCCGGCCGCAGCAGCGGCGGCGGCAAAGCCGTCGAGCGGCTTCGATGACATGGACGACGACATCCCGTTCTAGCTGGAGCGCGCTCACGCATCGAACCGTGCGGCGGATCCGGTTCCTGCCCTGCGGCGGCGAAATGTGGCGCGGTAATTGAAGGAGCAGCATGACAGCACTGACAGACGCAGGCGCCCGCACCGATGTGATGAACCGCCTTCGGCGCGCCGAGGGGCAGATCCGCGGGCTGCAGCGGATGATCGAGGAGGGCGAGAGCTGCCTCAAGATCGGCCAGCAATTCTCGGCCGTGCGCAAGGCGCTCGACAGCACCTATCTGCGAATGACGATGTGCTTTGTGGAGCAGGAGATCGAGGCCCGCATGCAGCCTGACAAAACGCAAAAGGCCGATCTGGACCTGATGCTCAAGGACATGGAAACGCTGCTGGCCCGGATGGGCTAGCGCCTTGGCTGGACCGCGTCCGACGATTCGATCACGCCGCCGCCGAGGCACACTTCACCGTCATACAGCACCGCCGACTGGCCCGGCGTGACAGCCCACTGCGCTTCGGCAAAAGCCAGCTCAAACAGGTCGCCCGCGCCCGCCGCCAGCGTGCAGAGCGCGTCCGCCTGGCGATAGCGGGTCTTGGCCGCCAACTGGCCGGCCGCCGGCGCCGAACCGGCCACCCAGCTCGCGTCCTGCGCGCGCAGACCGCCCGACTGCAGCCACGGGTGCCCATGGCCCTGCACCACCCACAGCGTATTTGTTTCCATGTCCTTGCGTGCGACGTACCAGGGCAGATGGATGCCGGCCGAATCGGGGTCTGACCCCAATTTATTTTTCGGCTTGATGTCGCCGATGCCCAGCCCCTGGCGCTGACCGAGCGTGTAGAAGCTCAGGCCCAGATGCTGGCCTATCGTGCGGCCGGTCTCGGTCCTGATCGGGCCGGGCTCGCGCGCAATGTAGCGGTTCAGGAAGTCCCGGAACGGCCGCTCGCCGATGAAGCAGATGCCGGTCGAGTCCTTCTTTCTGGCATTCGGCAGGCCGATCTCCAGCGCGATGCGGCGCACCTCGGTCTTGTGCAGTTCACCGACCGGAAACAGCGTTCTGGACAGTTGCGACTGATTGAGCCGGTGCAGGAAGTAGCTCTGGTCCTTGGACGGGTCCAGGCCCTTGAGCAGCTCGTGTTTGCGCGTCTGGGCGTTGAGGCGGACGCGGGCGTAATGGCCGGTCGCGATCCTCTCGGCGCCCAGCCGCAGCGCATGATCGAGAAAGGCCTTGAACTTGATCTCGGCGTTGCACAGAACATCGGGATTCGGCGTGCGCCCGGCCTGGTACTCGCGCAGGAACTCGGCAAAGACGCGGTCGCGGTACTCGGCCGCGAAGTTGACGTGCTCGATCTCGATGCCGATCACGTCGGCGACCGCGGCCGCGTCGACAAAATCGATGTTGGAAGAGCAGTATTCGGAGTCGTCATCATCTTCCCAGTTCTTCATGAAGATGCCTATCACCTCGAAGCCCTGCTGTTTCAGCAGCCAGGCGGTGACCGCGGAGTCCACGCCCCCGCTCAGGCCGACCACCACCCTTTGCCCGCTGTTCTGCTTGTCCATAGGTGTTAGATTATCCTTGCCATGGATTGCCAGCAAGCCGTTTCAAACAAACCTGAAGGACACCGCATGGATTTGCAACTCAAGAACAGGACGGCGCTGGTCACCGGCGCCAGCACCGGCATCGGGCGCAGCATCGCGATGGCGCTCGCCGCCGAAGGCGTGCGGGTCGCGATTTCGGCGCGCCGTCTGGGTCTGCTCAACGAGGTGGCGGCCGCAATCGTCGCCCAGGGCGGCGCGGCGCCGGTCGTGATCGAGTCCGACCTGTATGCGCAAGATGCGGCCAGGCAACTGAGCGCCGCTGCGATGGCCGGTCTGGGGCGGGTCGATATTCTGGTCAACAACGCCGGCGGCTCGCGCAGCTTTGCCGATCTGCATGTGAGCGAGGAGCGCTGGCAGGAAGCGATCACGCTCAACTTTCACCGCCCGCGCCAGCTCGCCGACGCGCTGGTGGACCAGATGATAGAGCGCAACTGGGGCCGCATCATCAACATCACCGGCAAGAGCGAGCCCGAGCATGTGAACGGCGCGTTCTGCGCCAAGGCCGCGATCCACAGCTGGGCCAAGGGCCTGAGCCGGATGGTCGGCAAGCACGGCATCACGGTCAACAGCGTTCCGCCGGGGCGCATCCTGTCGGAGCAGATCCTGCGCAACTACACGCCCGAATACCGGCAGTGGCAGTCCGACAACGAAATTCCGGTCGGCCGCTACGGCGAGCCCGAGGAACTGGCCCATCTGGTCTGCTTTCTGGCCTCGCCAATGGCCAGCTACATCACCGGCACCGTGATCCCGGTCGACGGCGGACTTCGTAGATACCAATTCTGAGACCTTGCGGGACAGACCAAGGCTACAGGAGCGCAGCGAGTGAGCTTGCTCTGTCCTCAACACGAAACAGGATGTTGGCTGTTACCCTTGTTACTTGAAGGAAAACCCATGACCACCACTTCATTGATTCAACGCCGTCGTTTGTTGCTGACTGCCGGCGCAGCCACGCTCAGCTCGGTGTTTTTGCCCCTGCACGCGCAGACCGCCTGGCCCTCCAAGCCGATCCGCTTTGTCGTGCCGTTTGCGCCCGGCGGCACCTCGGAGATCGTCGCGCGCTCGGTCGCCGCCGAGTTGACCAAGCAGCTGGGCCAGAATGTCTTTGTCGAGAACAAGCCGGGCGGCGCTGGGGTCGTCGCCATGCAGGACGTGGCCAAGGCGGCGCCCGATGGCCACACCATCATCCTGGGTCATGTCGGCACGCTGGCTGTCAACCCCTACATGCTGAAGAGCCAGCCGTATGATGTCGACAAGGATTTCATCCCCGTCACGCTGCTGGCCAAGGTGCCCAATGTGTTCGTCGTGCACGCCGACGTGCCGGCGAGGAATTTCCAGGAGTTCGTCGCCTACGTCAAGAAGAATCCGGGCCAGCTCAATTACGGCTCGGCCGGCAATGCCAGCGCCGGACACCTGGCGATGGAATACCTGAAGCTGGTCACCGGCATGTTCATCACCCACATTCCGTACCGCGGCACCGGCCCGCAGCTGACCGATCTGCTGGCCGGGCGCACGCAGGCCTCCTCGGCTGGCTTGCCGGCGCTGTCCGCGCACATCAAGAGCGGCAAGCTGCGCGCGATCGCGGTCGGCACCCAGCAGCGCATATCGCAGTTGCCCGACGTGCCGACCGTGGCGGAGATGGGCTTCAAGGATTTCGAGACCTCGCAGTGGTACGGCATCCTGGCGCCGGCAGGCACGCCGAGCGAGATTGTCAGGCGCCTGCAGGAGGAGTCGCTCAAGGCGCTCAGGTCCAGCGCTGTCACCGAGCGCTTCGCCAACGACAACGCGGTTGGCGGTGGCGGGCCCTCGTCCGAGTTCGCCGCCTTCATTGCGCGCGAGCAGAAAATCTGGAGCGATATCGTGCGCCGGGCCCAGATCAAGGCCGATTAGGGCCTGTTCACACTATTTCTACGAGTGCGAACGCGATGAAAAATGCGCCAATCAAGGCGCGTGACAACGGCAAGGCCGGGGCCTTGCCTAGGAGCGCAACGCCGAGTGGCACTTTTTTCATCCCGTTCCCTTCGGGTTGCGGCCAAAAAAGCCATGGGCCGCATTGCAAAGCCTTGCCGGGGGCCAACCCCGGCGGCGTTTTGCGCTTTGCCCATGGCTTTTTTGACTCGCAACGCATCTCGCAGAAATAATGTGAGCAGGCCCTAGCAAATTGCTGTTTCATTGATCCACGTCATGAGTCGCCGGGCCGGCAAGGACGGCAAATTCAGTTAAGCTCTGCGCGCAGCCTCTTCCGCCTTGCTTGCCAACGGTGAAGTGCCGCATCCACTGTTGTAAAGAATCAAGCTGAGGAGTCGCTTATGGAAACTGGCACCAACAAATCACCCCAACGCATAGGCGTGCCGCGCGAGATTTTGCCGGGTGAAAAACGTGTGGCCACCGTGCCAGAGGTGGTCGAGAAGCTGATCAAGCTCGGCTTCGCCGTCTCGGTCGAGACCGGTGCCGGCGATGCGGCAAACTGTTCTGACGATGCCTATCGCGCCGCCGGCGCACAGATCGTCGATACCGCGGCCGCGCTCTGGGCCAGTTCCGACATCGTGTTCAAGGTCTGCGTTCCGACCCCGGCCGAAGTTGACATGATGCGCGAAGGCGGCATCCTGATCGGCTTCATCTGGCCAGCGCAAAACCCCGAATTGATGCAGCAGCTCACCGCCAAGAAGGCGACCGTGCTGGCCA
>JBMOJJ010000268.1:0-5253 GCA_049315845.1 Rhodoferax sp. | reverse complement strand
CGTCCTTCATGAATTTCTCGGCCGAAAGGCGCGACTCGAACGCGGCCTGGTAGAGGAACTCGGTGTTCCTGACCAGGTCGGCCCAGTTGGTGACCGGGTGGATGTTGACCTCGATGACGCCGGGGTCGGGCGTGACCTGCAGCAGTTTCAGGCGCGGGTCGCGCGGCGGCGGATAGCCTTCAAGCACAATCTGGAGGCCCAGGCTTTCGGCGCTGGCCTCGATCGCGGCCAGAAGTTCCAGGTAGTCCTCCAGCTTTTCCAGCGGCGGCATGAAGATGTACAGGACGCCCGACTTGGCGCCGACCGCCTCGGCCTTGGGGCCGCTGGCACGGCGCGGGTCGCGCACCTCCACGCACAGCGCGGTGCGGGTGACCCAGTGGGCCGATTCCTGCTGCTTCGGCTGCCGCGCAAAGTCTGCCGGTTCGGATTGCGGCGCGCTTTGAGCGCTGGCAGCCACGGCGCCTGCAGCCGAGCCATAGTCGCTCTGGAACCTGCGGCCTGCCTCGGGCGCGGGGCCACTGCCCGAAAGATAGGGCGTCACGCTGGGCGCATAGGGTGCAGCGAAGGCGCGCTGCGCCGGCAGCTCCGCGCGCGGCGCGCTCGGATCCTGCTCGATCAGATACGGGTAATCGCTCTCGCTGACCCAGGGCAGCGAGTCCAGCGGCAGGCGCAGACCCATCGGCGAGTCGCCCGGCATCAGGTACATGCGCTCATCGCGCAGGAACCAGGAACCGGTGGTCCAGCGGGCCCCGCCCAAAACCGGCTTTTCGGCCACTTTGACCGGCAATACATAGCCCACTGCGGAATCGAGCTTCTGCTCAAACACGCGACGCAGCCGGGCCCGTTCCATCTCGTCGTCGAGCTTTGAATTGAACGGATCCACATTCACCGGCAAGCGCCGCTCGCGCCACAGGTAGTACCAGACGTCCTCGTACGCGCTTTGCATGAACCGGTCGGTGATTCCGAGCTTGGCCGCCAGCGTCCTGGTGAAGCGCAGCGCGTCCTCGCTGGTGTAGTGGGTCGGCGCGCGCTCGTCGGTAAACAAGGCCGGGTTGCTCCAGACCTTTTCATGGTCGGCGCGCCAATAGATGTTGAGCGCCCAGCGCGGCAACTGCTCGCCGGGGTACCACTTGCCCTGGCCGAAGTGCAGAAAACCGCCCTCGCCATATTCGGCGCGCAGCTTCTGCACCAGTTCGGTGGCAAAACCGCGTTTGGTCGGGCCCAGCGCATCGGTGTTCCATTCCGGTGCATCCCGGTCATCGACCGCCACAAAAGTGGGCTCGCCGCCCATCGTCAGACGCACGTCGCCGGCCGTCAGTTGCTGGTCGACCGCGCGGCCAAGCGCCATCACATCCTGCCATTGCTCCTCGGTATAGGGCTTGGTGACTCGCGGCGACTCGTAGATTCTGGTGATGCCCATCTGGTGCGCGAATGTGACATCGCACTTGTCCATGCCGCCCTCGATCGGTGCGGCGCCGGACGGCTGCGGTGTGCAGGCCAGCGGAATATGGCCTTCGCCGGCGAGCAGACCCGATGTCGCGTCCAGGCCGACCCATCCGGCGCCAGGGAGGTAGACCTCGCACCACGCGTGTAGGTCGGTGAAGTCAACTTCGGTTCCGCTGGGACCGTCAAGCGATTTCACATCCGGCTTCAATTGAATCAGGTAGCCCGACACAAAACGGGCCGCCAGTCCGCAATGCCGCAACAGTTGCACCAGCAGCCAGGCTGAATCGCGACAGGAGCCGGAGCCCCGCTTGAGGGTCTCGTCCGGAGACTGAACACCGGGTTCCATCCGGATCAGGTAGCTGATGTCCTGGTGCACCATCTGGTTGACGGCCACCAGAAAGTCGATCGTTCGGCGCTTGCGCCGGTCAATGCGCGCCAGACAGGCCTTGATGCGCCGTGTCATATGTTCGGTTGCCAGGTAGGGCGCGAGTTCCTGCTTGAGCAAGGCATCGTACTGGAACGGATACTTCTCGGCGCTCGGCTCCAGGAAGAAGTCGAACGGGTTGTACACCGCCATCTCGACCACCAGGTCCACCGTGACCTTGAATTCGCGCGTCTTCTTCTCGAACACGAGCCGGGCCTGGTAGTTGGAGAACGGGTCCTGCTGCCAGTTGATGAAATGGCTGGCCGGCTCGACCTTGAGCGAATAGGAAATGATCTTGCTGCGGCAGTGCGGCGCCGGGCGCAAACGGATCACCTGCGGTCCCAGATTGACCAGTCGATCGTATTGGTAGTGGGTAACGTGGTTCAGTGCGGCGTGGATGGACATGATGTTTCTGGTTGATTGGGCAAAGCCGAACCTTGTCGTTGGCGGATACTAGCAATGTTGGTGCCAGTGAGCCGTTCCGATGTAGGATAAAAACCTGCCGATCAACCCACAAAGACGCCGCCATGACTGACTCGATACGCGCCGATTTTCGCTTTTTTCACCGCCTGCGGGTGCGCTGGGCCGAAATCGACATGCAAAAGATCGTCTTCAACGCGCATTACCTGATGTACTTCGACACGGCCATCACGGATTACTGGCGCGCGCTGGCTTTGCCCTTCGAAACCAGCATGCAGTATCTGGGCGGCGATTTGTATGTGAAGAAGGCGTCGATTGAATTCCACGCTTCGGCAAGACTCGACGATCAACTCGACGTGGCGATCAAATGCAGTCGCATCGGCAACTCGTCGATCCTCTTCAACGGTGTCATCTTTCGCGGCGAGGAGCACCTGATCAGCTGCGAACTGGTCTACGTCTTTGCCGACCCCGCCAGCCAGAGGTCCAAACGGGTGCCGACCCCCTTTCGCGATATCCTGCTGGCCTATGAGGCTTGGGAGCCGATGGTCCGCATCGAGATCGGCGCCTGGCGCGAGCTGGGTTCAGAAGCCGGCAGGCTGCGCACCGAGGTCTTTGTCGATGAGCAGCGCATACCGGCGCAGATGCAATCGGATGAAGCCGACCCGACAGCAGTTCACGCGCTGGTCCGCAACCGCCTGGCGCTGCCTGTGGCCACAGGGCGCTTGCTGCAGCACGCGCCGGGCGTAGGCCGGATCGGCCGCATGGCCGTGAATCGCGTGTTGCGCGGTTCCAACCTGGGTCGCGACCTGCTGCGTGCGCTGATGCAAGCCGCCACCGAACGCGGTGATCATGAGGTGATGCTGCACGCGCAGCGCACGGCCGAAGGCTTCTATGCGCGGCTTGGTTTTGTCCGCCGCGGCGAACCGTTCGAAGAAGCCGGGCTGGTGCACGTCGAGATGGTGCACGCGCTGCCGTAGATCAAGCGCGAAATCAGATGTCAGCCAGCAAGGGGTAGGGTGCCGGCCCAACCACCAGTGTCGGCCCGGTGGCAGACCCAAGGTGCAGTCCGCCCGATTCGGCGGCGGAGATCTGCATGGAGACGATCGCGTCATAGCCACCGCTCGGCGATGCGGCGGCCTGCGCCACGATGCCGCAGGGCTGCTCGGGATCGGCCTGCTGGAACACTTCGTCGCCGGCCTTCATCGCGGCCAGCGCGTGCGCCGCAAAGGCCCTGCGCTTGAGGGTGCCGCGAAACTGGCTGCGCGCCACCACTTCCTGACCCGGGTAACAGCCCTTCCTGAAGTTCACGCCGCCGACCGACTCGTAGTTGAGCATCTGCGGCACAAAAGCCTGGACCACAGGCGCGGTGATCATCGCAACGCCAGCACGCACCTCGCTCCAAAGCCAGTCCTGCAGATTCAAGGCCGGACCCGCTGGCGCCGTCTGCGCGGCGGGTGCCAGCCACAGCGCGCGGCGCACACCGTCGGCCGGGTACAAGGAGATCAGCGACGCGTCGCCGCTGTCGGCCCTGCTCCAGGCGGCCGGTGCGCCAGCGAAGAAGCACTCCAGCGTCTCTCCGGCCAGGCCGAAAAGGGCGCAATCGTCGCTGGCATCGGTCAATCTGACCTTGGCCCGCAGGACGAAGCGGGCCAGGTTCTTCAGCGTGGCGCCCAAAATATCTCGGCTGCAGACCAGCAGGATATCGGTCGCGCCGTGCCTGATGCCATAAAAGCTGGCCAGCATCCGGCCCTGGGCCGAGCAATAGGCGGCCAGCCTGGCCTGATCCGGCCCCAACTGCAGAAAATCCTGCGTCAGCTGCCCTTGCAGAAAATGGGCGGCGTCAGTTCCCTCGGCCCGGATGACCCCCAGATGTGCCAGTGGCACGACGCCATCGAGTTTGCTTTGCATGGGGTGAATTATCATCCCCACTCAATTTCTTACAAGGCTGTAGGGCTGTGCGTCGTTTTTTCCTCTGGATCGTTTTGATTGCCGCATTGCTGGGCGGCGCCACCGGATGGTGGCTGAACCAGAGTTTGCGCCTGCCAGCCGACTCCGTGGACCTGTCGATCGAACCGGCGACCCCGGTGCGCGCGGTTGCGCAATTGATCAGTGACGCTGGCGTCGAGGTCGATCCTTTTCTTCTGTACTGGTGGTTTCGGCTATCCGGTCAGGCGCGTCAGATCAAGGCTGGCAGCTATGAAATAGTCGCCGGCACGAGTCCGCGCAGCCTGTTGCGAAAACTGGTCCGCGGTGAAGAATCCCTGCGTGCGGTGACCCTGGTTGAAGGCTGGACCTTCCAGCAGGTTCGGGCGGCGCTGGGCAAGGCCGAGCAACTCCGGCCGGACTCCAGGGACCTTCCCGACTATCTGATCATGAAGGTGCTGGGAAGACCCGGCATGCACCCGGAAGGACGCTTCTTCCCTGACACCTACACCTATGCCAAGGGAAGCAGCGATCTGGAACTGCTCAGGCGGGCGATGCGTGCGATGGACAGGAATCTGGAAGCAGCCTGGCGCCAGCGCTTGCCCGACACTCCCTTGACAACGCCCGAGCAGGCGCTGATTCTGGGAAGCATCATCGAGAAGGAAACCGGACGTGCCAGTGACCGCGCGCTGATCGCCAGCGTCTTCGTGAATCGCCTGCGGATCGGAATGATGCTGCAGACCGATCCGACGGTCATCTACGGCATGGGTGACGCCTTCGACGGAAATCTGCGCCGCCGCGATCTGCAGAAGGATACGCCCTGGAACACTTATACGCGCGCCGGTTTGCCGCCGACCCCGATCGCAATGCCGGGCAAATCGGCCCTGCTCGCAGCGGTGCAGCCGGCCAGCAGCAAGGCGCTCTATTTCGTCGCGCGCGGCGACGGCAGCAGCCAGTTCAGCTCAAATCTGGAGGAGCACAATCGGGCGGTCGGCAAATACCAGCGGGGTCCCTAGGACCGGCTCACAGCGCATATGACA
>JBMOJJ010000267.1:0-5306 GCA_049315845.1 Rhodoferax sp. | reverse complement strand
TGACGGCCGCAGCCACCAGTCTGTGGATGCTGGTCTGGGTGCGGCTCATTGGCGGCGCCATGCAGGCCAATATTGCCGTGGCCAATGCCTACGTCGCCGATATCACCCCGCCCAAGGACCGTGCCAGGCGCTTTGGCCTGTTGGGCGCGATGATGGGCGTGGGCTTCATCCTGGGGCCGGCCCTGGGCGGGATTCTGGGCAATATTGATCTGCGGCTGCCCTTTGTGGCTTCCGGGACGCTGGCCGTCATCAACTGGATCTATGGCTATTTTGTGTTGCCGGAGAGCTTGCCCAGGCAACGGCGCACACCGTTTGACTGGCGCAAGGCCAACCCGGTGTCGGCCTTGCGCGGGCTGTTCGACCTGCGTGGCGTCGGCCCTCTGGTGGCCGTGATCGCCTTGAGCAACCTGGCGCAGTTCATGCTCCATGCGACCTGGGTTCTTTTCACGACCTTCAAGTTTGGCTGGGGACCGCATGAAACCGGCTTGTCGCTCATGGCCGTGGGCGCTGTCAACGTGCTGATGCAGGGCGTCTTGCTTAAACATGTGTTGAGGCGCATTTCTGCCCAGAGGCTGGCCGTAATCGGACTGGCCACCTCGGTCGTGGCCTTCAGCGCCTACGGGCTGGCGCCTCAGAGCTGGATGCTGTTTCTCGTCATCGTGCTGAACATGCCCTCGGCCGCAACCGGTTCCACACTGCAAAGCATCGTGTCGGGCGCGGCCCACGCCAGCAATCAGGGACGAACACTGGGGGCGATCTCGTCGCTCAACAGCATGATGGCCATACTGGCGCCTTTGGCTGGGGCGGGCTTGCTGGCACTGGTATCGGATGCGCCGGCGGGAGACATTCGCTTGGGACTGCCGTTTTTTGCAGGGAGCCTGATTCAGCTCATCGCGCTGGTGCTGGCGATCTGGCACTTCTCTCGCCGGCGCCCGCGGTCAAGCTAGCCTGAAAATTTCACGATGGTGGACAGAAACGATGACGGCATTCCTATTGGAATTGCGCGTCTGCTTTCGGGAGTTCAGGTACATTGAAGCCTCACAACGGCAGAATCGATGCCGAGCGGCAGGTTCACATTCATAAGGTACAGATGACAAGCAACAGGGCTCCAATCAGGGTGGACAATTCTGGTCTTGCCAAAGCCGCAAGCCAGGCGGGAATCACCGGCCGTGCTTCGGATGCCATCATGAAGTTGATTTCAGCGGTGCCCTCCTCCGCTGAAACCAACAGTGCAACTCCGGATGCACGTGCCAAGCTGCTGGCGCGAAATGCCGCCCGAGTCAGTGCCAGCATTTCCGGCGGGGCGGCCATGGCCCCTGGCCCTCTCGGCATGCTGACGATACTGCCTGACATTGTTGGAGTCTGGAAGGTTCAGGCACAGATGGTCTCTGACATCGCAGCCACCTTTGGCAAGACCGGCACACTGACCAGGCAACACATGGTTTACTGCCTGTTCAAGCACTCCGCCGCCCAATTGTTGCGCGACGTCATCGTGAGAGAGGGTGCACGGTACCTGGTGCTCCCGGTCACTATGCAAATGATGCGAGGCTTGGTGTCGAAAATTGGTATCAAGGTCGGGGAACGCTCGTTTGGCAAGGCTGTTGCCAGGTACGCCCCGGTGGTGGGAGCCCTGGGGGTTGGCGCTTACGCGTACTACGACACCAAAAAGGTTGCCGAAACAGCCATTGCGCTGTTCAGCAGCGAGATGGTGGTGCAGAACGAGGTTTTTGAAGGTTCGGACACCTGAATGGTCACAACCGCGCTCACGCTGCCCCAATCATGCAATCCCTGAAGTCACGTCTGCTGTACCACTTCGTCAAGCACCAATTGGCAAAGCTGGCCCGGATGAATCTCCCCTTGCCCCAGTATCGATTGGCTCGCGAAGCGGCTGCGGTTCGGCTGTTCAAGATGCCGACAGGGGTGACCGTGCAAGCCGCAGAAGTGGGTGGATGTCGCGGCGAATGGCTTCGACCGGACCGGACTGATGGACCGGGCATGGTCTTTTATCTGCATGGGGGAGCCTACACGGGCGGTTCCTGCATTACGCACCGCGCGTTGGCTGCAAGGATGGCCCACGCATCAAAACACAGCGTCTATGCCCTTGACTACCGTCTGGCGCCCGAACACCCGTTTCCAGCTGCGCTGGAGGACGCAGTTGCGGCCTTCACGGCGCTGAGCGTGGCCCGCCCTGGCGTACCGATTGCAATTTCCGGTGACTCCGCTGGGGCTGGACTTGCGTTGGCTTTAGCAATCAGTCTGCGAGACCGGCGCATGGCCAAACCCGCTGCACTGGCACTGATGTCGCCATGGACCGATTTGGCATTGACAAACAGCACCCACAGAACGAAGGCCGCGGTGGACCCCTACTTTCCATCCACCGAGCGACTGAAAGTCGCGGCAGGTCACTATGCTGGCGACACTGAATTGCGTCATCCGCTGGTGTCACCGCAATATGCTGAGGTTCAAGATTTACCTCCAACACTCATCCATGTTGGAACTTTGGAGGCTCTGCTCGATGACTCGCTGACGTTGGTCAAACGCATGAACGCGCAGGGGTCCAGGGCCGCCGTGAAGGAATTTCCGGGCATGTGGCATGTTTGGCAGACGCTGCACGGAAGAATGCGCGAGGCTGACCAGTCGCTGGATGAACTGGGAGCTTTCATTGGCGCTCATCTGGGCCGATAGCGCGATGACACCTATGAAGGGGTCAACTCCTCAACAACCTGCAGAGATCCCGTCGGGATTTGAAGGTCCTCGGTCGTGAGCGTCCGGCGACGGCTTTTGTGGTCCATTGGCATTGCTGCTCTTGTTCTGTTGGTCAGCATGCAATTCATCCTGGCCAGCCTGACGCCAAATATCGTATGCCTGCAACTTTCGTTCACGCCCGAGGCATTTCGCCAAATACTGGCAGCATGGAAGCAGACGGGCGTTGATGCATACCGTTGCCATTTTCCCTTGGACTTCGTATTCTTGATTTGCTACGGCAGCATCGGCTACCTGCTCGCAGCCGACAGATCCGTCTTTTCGCGATTTCAGGGCCGGTTTTCGGCTCAATTGCGGTGGTTGCTGCCATTCGCTGCCGTCTTCGATGCCTGCGAAAACATTGCGCACCTCTTGATGCTTAGGGCAGACGCTGCGATTACGCCGATGGCAGTTGCGCTTTCGGGGACGTTTTCGCTCTTGAAATGGTTGCTGACAATTGCGTTTGTCGCCGCCCTTGGAATTGCGCTTGTGGTCCGCAAACCCTGAAAGGGGTGGCTACAGGGCGACATCGGTCAAGTCAACTTCACAGATCCGTGCGCGTCGTACCGGCAAAGTTCAAGATGTAGTCGGCACCGAAGACCAGAGATGGCGTGCGATAACCTGGCTGAGCTTCGCCGTTAGCTACTCGTTTGGCGATATCCCAGGCCGTCAGCGCCGTGAGCGCATAGCCTTCCACGGTGTCCAGTCGCGATGTGGCAGTTTGGCCGGCAGCATTTCGCACTTGACCCCACAGGTGTGAGGCTCCCCTTTGACGCTGCTCGGCGTTGGGACCGGCGGGCGCCGAGTCGATTTGCTTCTTTAGCAGGTTCTGCACCAAACTGGAACTCATGACACCACCGAAATGGCGAGACGCCTTGGCCATCCATCGCAATGCCGCTGGTGCAGCCATGAAGACCTCGATGTTCGCAATGGCGGTAGAAACCCAGGCGGTCGAAACGTCTCCCCAAGGAATGGACATGGTGGTGACTGGCCCCTTGCCAAAATCGACTTCACGAAAGGCCGACGCAGACGGCACGGCAGTCAGCTTGCCGTCTTGCCGAATCATTCCACCACGGTGCACGTTTTCGACCATGGTTGTCGCCGTCCCATGCGATGGCCGACCAATCGCCTGAAAGGCAAGGATCAACGAGCTTGCATCAGGCATCCGACGCTTAAGGTGTGCAGCCAGGCAATCGCTTGGCACCACATCGAAACCAGTGCCTGGCATCAACATCACTCCGGCCTTCCTGGCTTTGGGACCCATCAGGGCAAGCGCTTCGAATACGTCAATTTCGCCCGTGATGTCAAGGTAGTGTGCACCGGCCTTGATGCAAGCTTCTGCCATCACCTTGGCGGTTCGTGAAAATGGACCGGCACAGTTGAGAACAACTGCACTACCTGCCAGGTTCTTTGCAACGGCGACAGGGTCATCGAGGGCGAAGGCCCTCATGGGAAGCTTGTGAAGTTTCGCCAGGGGCGCCAATTTCTCCTCAGAGCGGCCGGCAAGGATGGGCTTGGCGCCTTCGGTCAGCGCCAGTTGGATGATGAGTCCAGCTGTGTAGCCGTTGGCACCGTAGATAAATATATTGTTTGTCATGGCTTGTATCCTGAATTCCTCGGACCGCTATTCGCTCCCAACCTGCGAATTGTGCAGTCGCTTGGCCCTATAAGTCTTGGCGCATCACCCTGAGACATTGCAACGTATCTGGAGCAATATCAAACAGGTGATGGGAGATGGCGCACTCGATCCGCTGACAAAGGAACTCATCTATGTCGCCGTCAGTATCACGAGCAATTGCGGCTACTTTATAGCATCGCATTCGGCTGGAGCGCGGGCCAAGGGCATGTCCGACGGACAATTCTCGGAGCTTCTCGCTGTGATCGGTCTGGCCAAGTAACCATCCCCCTGCAAAGCCGGGGGCTTTCAAACTTTGAGCCGCTCAAAGCGGCCATCAAACCGGAAACCGACCCTGTGCCATCTTGGACTGACACTCGTACCACCTGACGCCATCATGCAGATTCGCTTCTCTGCGAATGCAACCGCTGCGCCATCGGCTCCATCTCACACCGCTATTCGCTTCATCCTCACCTGCGAATGCCAAGCGCTCCGAAGACGCATCTGGCTACGGCGATCGGGATAGCTGGCATCGCCTGGCGCGGCTTGCGGGTGCGCTTTTATTCGACGGTCGATCTGGTCAATGCGCTGGAGGCTGAGAAGGCGCTAGGCAAGGCAGGCCGCATTGCGCTGTCGCTCTTACGCATGGACCTGGTGATTCTGGATGAACTGGGCTACCTGCCGTTCAGTCAGGCCGGCGGCGCCTTGTTGTTTCACCTGCTGTCCAAACTGTACGAGCACACCAGCGTGGCGATCACCACCAACCTGAGCTTCTCGGAGTGGACCAGCGTGTTTGGCGACACCAAGATGACCACAGCGCTCCTTGACCGGCTCACCCACCACTGTCACATCGTGGAGACGGGCAATGAGTCGCATCGGTACAAACAAAGCAGTCTGATGTTGCCCCTGTTTTCCGGACTCCTTAAGCCACCCATTATGCGGACTCCCT
>JBMOJJ010000266.1:0-5314 GCA_049315845.1 Rhodoferax sp. | reverse complement strand
GTCGATGCGCTTCGGGCCTTGCTGGCTGGCTACGACGAACCATACCCACGCCTCGCCGAAGATGACTTGCACCGGCCTCATGACGGCGTGCCCTCCGGTGACATAGTCTTCGAATACGTCTTCCGCGGCCTCGGTCTCGATGACGAGGCTGATTTTCTTGCTGCTCTGGTACCTGGTGACTCGGGAGTACTGGAAGCGCAAGTTACGATACGCTATTCCGAGCCCGACAAAGCTGGTCGCCTTCGGGCTAAGCGCTGGTGTGGCGAGCACGAAGATGTCGGCCTCACGGCGGACATGATGGAGAATCTGCGAGGTGTCTACCTGCCCCCGCTGCGGGATGCGTCGCAGGGTTTGAAGCCGGGCCGAACCAGTCAGCTGGCTCGACTTCTGCAGCTTCTCGCAGACGAGACTGGCATTGAGGGCATCAACAAGGTGCTCAAGGATCTGGACGGCGAACTCAAGAAGCACCTTCCCATCGTCAACACTCACGACGCGATCACCGCACGCCACAAGACCATGCTGGGTCCGCAGTTGGCGCAGTTGTTGGAAGTCGGACTTAGCGCCAGCAACTTTAAGAGCCTGAAGGCTAGGTTGTCCTTGCTAGTCGACGCCTTCGAGATCGAACAGAACGGCCTCGGCTTCAACAACTTGATCTATATGGCCGTGGTGCTCAGCGAGCTCGCCAAGAACTCCGAGTCCTGCTATCGCGGCCTGATCGTCGAGGAGCCTGAGGCTCACCTTCATCCTCAACTTCAGGCTGTGTTGTTGCAATATCTGGAATCCATCAAAGCGGTTGAAGGAGAGAAACCTATTCAATTGTTCGTGACGAGCCATTCGCCGAACTTCGCCAGCATTGCCAACTTGGACAGTCTGGTCTGTCTGGTCGACAACGGCACGTCGGTCGAGACATTTTTCCCACGGGACGTGGTCTTCAAGAAAGGTAAGCGCGAGAAATTGGAACGATACCTGGATGTCACCCGCGCCGAGTTGTTTTTCGCGCGCCGGGTCATCTTCATCGAGGGTGCGGCCGAACTGATGATGATCAGCGCGCTCGCCAAGCGCATCGGATTCGACCTGCGCCAGCATGGCGTGAGCTTGATCAGCGTCGAGGGGTTGAACTTCGATTCCTTCCTGCCGCTGTTCGGCGACAAGGCGCTGAAAATCCCCGTTGCCGTCCTGACTGACGCTGATCCGGTCGCTTCCAAGGTTGTAACCAAGGCTGGTGGCGAAGCTGGTGCAGCGGAAGGCAAGGCGGATGATGGTGAGGACGATGACGATGCGGAGCCTATCTATCCCGCGCCTGGAGATTTGATCACAGTGTCAGCCAATACCGCCAAGATGAAGTCGTGCGAGGACTCGCACGTCAAGGTGTTTCACGGCCTCAAGACCTTCGAGTACGACCTTGCACTTGAGCCCACTAACAGGGCAGCGATGCTTAAGGCACTGAATGAACTGCACCCGAAGATCGCCAAGAGCCTGACGGCCACAGTCGACGCCAAACCAGACGACGCAGCCAAGGCTCGTGCGCTGTTCTGCGGTATGTTCGAGCGACCGAAGAACAACGTGCAAAAGGGCAGTTTCGCCCAGTCCCTAGCGCAGGTCATTTCAGATCCTGAGGTTCCGTTTACTGTACCCGGCTACATCGAGTTAGCGATCCAGCACGCATGTCAGGCAGAGCCCAAGAAGGCCTGAGCATGCTGACACCAGAGCAGCAAGCAGTCGTCGACGCCCCCATGGCACCGTTGTGCGTCGTCGCGTGCGCCGGTAGTGGCAAAACTAAGACGTCGGTGCAGCGTCTCGTCCAGATGCGCCGGAACTTGGGCAATGCGCGTGGACGTGTCGCCCTGCTGTCGTTCTCTAATGTGGCCGTTGACACGTTCAGAAAGGCCTACGAAATCCTGGCTCGCGACCTTCCTGCTGGCTTTGGCCGTGAGCGTGTGGACATCGAGACGCTGGACGGCTTCATCACTAGCTGCATCCTGCGCCCTCATGGGCATCGAACGATGGGGTCACTACATGCAGCCTATCTGGTCACGGGTAGTGAGTCATTCCTGGACGGTTTCAAGTTCAAGACAACGTCCTATCCGCTACCGATCACGAAACTGCACGTAGCGTTTGTCGCTGGTAACGAGTGCTTCTTCTTCCGACACAATGAGAACCTAGAAGTGGTGGATACTGCGACGGCGCGCAGTCTCATCCAGCGCTTCGGACGCACAGGCGCCTACACCCACGACTTGGGTCGCTATTGGGCGTACCGGGCGTTGAAAGAGCGACCCGAGCTGCTTGCGGTCGTCGCTCGTAGGTATCCGCACATTCTGATCGATGAGGCGCAAGACATCGGCTCGGTCCATCAGGCCATTCTGGAGCTCCTCATCGGTGCCGGCTCGTGCGTGACTCTCATTGGCGACCCCAACCAAGGTATCTACGACTTCGCGGGCGCAGACGGCAGTTTCCTCAGGGAATATCACGAGCGTGCTGGTGTCTTACCCTTCTCTCTAAAGCGAAACTTTCGGTCCGTTCCGCAGATCGTCAGTCTGGCCAATGGGTTGTGCGGACGAGATGACATCGCCGAGCGCGCCGCGCCAGGGACTCCACACGGTGCCTATTTCACAGGCTACAAGCGCGATGAGCAAGCCCATTTGCTCACGGCATTCCAAAGCGCGTTAGCCGTGGCCGGCGCGGACATCAAACGATCTGCCGTCCTCTGCCGGGGACGTAGCATGGCCCAGCAGCTACGTGGCGACGAGGCTCCGATCGGCCAGGGCACTGTCAAGCTGTTCGCCTCAGCGGCCGTGCTACGAGATCGCAAGAAGGACTTCATGAAGGCCTTCGAGTGCGTGGCCATCGCGGTCGTCACGTTGCTGGACAAGCCGCCATCAAGTCTCGTCAGCCAGATTACCCAACCGGCGAGGTATCCACAAGCACGTGACTTGCGCAGGGAGATCTGGGCGTTCACCCGCGATGCGGCTGCCGGGCTGCCGTCGGTCTCCCTGGTCGCCGACACGCAATGGCATCCGTTGCTCGTGGCTAGGACCAAGATCTTGCTTGAAAAGCTTCAGGCGCAGTTCTCCCTGAACCCCACCGACAATCTGGGTCGGAAGCTTGCGAAGACTGGGCTTGCCAACGTCGCACTCTCGAATGCAAAGGATCTGGCCGACGACGACGTGGTACCTCTACGAGTCGACACCGTCCATCAGGCTAAGGGTGAAAGCCTGGATGCCGTTCTGTATATGACCCTTAAAGAGCACGCCGTGGAGCTGCTGAGCGGCGTGAGTAGCGAAGTTGGACGAATCGGGTATGTGGCTGCGACCCGTGCCCGTGACCTTTTGTGGGTGGGCGTCCCAGCGAATGCGCTGAAGGAACTGCGACCTATTCTTGAAGCAAAGGGATTTCAGGAGGTCGCTGAGATGGGCGCTGCGAAAGTCAAGACAGAAGGTGATTCGAACTCCGCACATTCCACCGTTTAGGTCCGCTTCTTCAGCACAACAGAAGTCCAACGGACCTCTTGAGTAGGCTGATTGCGGCCTTTTAGGCCGACATGCACGAGTTTCGGCGTGAGACCCGAGGCCGAAGCGGAACTATCTCGATGTTCGATGGCCCATATTCGCCAGCCATAGATAATGACCCCGACGGAGGGTTTTTACATGGCAAATGGGACGGGTGGAGCTGCGGTCGCACCGCAAGCGTTTAGTGACAAAGACGTGCTGGAAGCGAGCTACCGCCTGGAAGCAGCGACCGAGGGCACCGAACCTGCACGAAAGCTCTTCCTGCGAACGTACAGGCTCGCCAATGCTCAGGCTCGGACTTGGCATGCAATGCCTGAGGAGGACTGGCCACTGTTGGCGACCATACTTCCGAACAGAATCATCATGCGGCCAATCCATGTAAATCCGCACGCACAGCGATACCTTACTTCCAAAAATGGGCGTTTCACTACGGTCAACTACGTTGATGACTATGGCGACGAGTTGCTGGATGACGCTGAAGCGGCAGTGGCGCGCATTGAATTGCGCTTGGCCTGGGGGCTCTTTGATCCTCCGGGCAATGGCCTCGGTCTGAACAAGGATCTTGACCCGGTGTGGCAAGGCCTATCGCGGATTCAGGATGTCAACGTTCTCGTGATCAGCCGACATCCAGAAAAGCACGCCAACAACGGCGTGGTTTCGATCAGCACTCAGGAAGCCGACAAACTGCGCCGCGCCTTCAATCGGGTCACGAAGAACGGCCGTGAGCTAATTCGCCGAACAAAGCAACGCATCGTTCACGACGACGTGCTCGCAAGGCTTGACCCCGAACGATTCCAGCGACTCGTGCAGGTGACCCAGCCCTTGGTCGAGGTTCGACGCGAGGGTGCGAAGCAGGCCGCAGCCCGGGAGCGTGCAGTGCGTCGATCCAACGTGCAGGCCGTGCGCCAACAGCTTGATGAGCTAGTGACAGAGGCCCCCCAGGAACTGATGCTGCTGCACGCTGAGATTGAGAGGGTGACGCTCGCAAAGATGATCGTGGCATTCAAGGCAAAGCTCGCCGATGATGCCACCGAACCGCACTGGCAGAAGTTCTTTGAGCAGAACAAGTTCGTTCTAAGCATCGCCTTCGCGCGTCCCGTCGAGCTGACTCATACGCAATTCCATGCGAAGGGCTCTACCTTGACCGGTGCAGGTGCTCAGATTGGCGACTTTTTGTTCAAGGAAAAAGGTCAAGCGCTCGCCATTGTTGAAATCAAAACGCCAATGACCGCTTTACTACGGGACAAGGCCTACCGTGGTCAGGATGTCTTTGGTCCGACCTCGGAACTCTCCGGTGCAGTGACCCAGGTGCTGTTTCAGCAGAGCGAGCTTAGGCAACGCTGGATGACTCATGCACATGACAACCCGGCCCTGCGCCAGTCCGGTGCCGATGTCATCAAGTGCGTGGTCGTCGCAGGCCGTATGCCCACCGATCCAAGCAAACTGCGCAGCTTTGAGGTTTTCCGAAACGCGTGCAAGGACGTGGACATCATCACCTTTGACGAACTTCTAGCGAAGCTTGAGTTCCTGGAGCAGCAACTGACTCCGAAGCCTGAATCAGATTTGTTCTGACCAAGGTCTGCTCCTATTCATGTCGGACCTGCTGGGCAGATTGAGCCTGTCGACCCCCTCAATTTGGCTTTTGACTATAGACCAGACTCACCTTGAGCGACCGCACCCCGAATTGAACCGGCCATTCGACGATGCGGTCATGACTAAGAATGCAAGTGCTGCCTGATCTGCTATTTAAATGATCAACTTCGTCGGCTTTAACATCCGATCCGACAAATCGGGTAGTTGTGGTCGTG
>JBMOJJ010000024.1:0-23063 GCA_049315845.1 Rhodoferax sp. | reverse complement strand
AAGAATGGGATTGCTTAGCAGTAGAATCTCTTTAACTGGTGGACTCTAGTGGCGATGACTGGCTGCTTTTGTGGCCGTCTCCGTTTCCGCCAGAATAAACCCTAAGTGATTGATTTACTTAGGGTTTTTCTTTTTCACCAAATTGACCCCCAAATCGACCCCCAAACCCGACTTGGCCTTCTGCATTATCCGCAGGGACTTACCTGGACCGTTGGCCGTGCCCAGGATGGCACACTGACTGTGTTGTCCAGGCCACTCAATGTGGCGAACCCAAAGTCGGCAGCCTGGGTCAGATGGTTGTTGGCACACACAGTCCATGCAGCCCGTTGAGCGGCATTGAGCGAGCGGCCATCGTTTCCGGGGCCGGCGTGGATAAAAGCGAGCGAGAAAGGTCGCAGCCCCTTCATTGCCGAAGCACTCGACCCCTGTTCCCGCTAGTACCAATCTACTAGTCCTCCGTCAAACAGCTTGTTATCAAGGTACTAGTCAAAGGGTAGCGCAGGGCTATTCTCATTGACGGGCCTTCGCCTCAAACTTTGCCTATCGGTCGGGCTTGTCAGCAATGGCAATTCCGTTAAGAGCAAGCAGAGCGCGTTTACCGCTCATTCGAAGGCAAGGACATTCACCATGAAGTCAATTCTGATCAAATCACTTCTCACAGGCTTATTCGTGGCTATGGCCGGGTCTGTGGCGGCCCAGACAGTGTTTGATTTTGCCAACCTGACGTACAACAACAATGTCAGCAGCGGCCTGCTGCCGACCAACGGTGTGCTGTGCAACTCTGGCGACCGCTGCAGTTCAAACCCGGGCTCTGTGCTCAACGGCACCCTGTCGTTCGTGAGCGGTGGCCTTGGTGTCGAGGCATCTGCATCCTATAACGGGAGCGTGTTCGGCGGCAATGGAGCAGCCGTGGTGCAGGATCACGAGAACGGCTACAACGGTGTGATGTCGGGCAGCAATGCCATTGGCGCCGGCCTTGGCGTCTATCACAAATTGAACGATACCTCGGACGACAACATCACATCCGGTGAAGTACTCAAATTGCACTTCAACCAGGGCGTCACGCTGTCCTCGATCGGGCTGCGCTCCGATGGACACAACACAACCAGCTGGAGTTCGGGCGCGACATTCGAGTACAGTTTGAACGGCTCCAATTGGACCAACGCATTTCTGCCGGTGAACAATGGTCAGTTCGCTCTGAATCAGGCTGGCCAGGATTTCTACTTCCGCTTTGGTGGCAGCAATGCCAACCAGTTCTATGTCAGTTCTGTGTCAGCCGTGACGGCGGTGCCAGAGCCGGAAACCTACGCGATGATGCTGGCTGGCCTGGGTCTGATGGGCTTTACCGCGCGGCGTCGCAGGCAATCAGCGGCAAGCGTGTGATACCCGACACGACTGAATGAACGATGGGGGCTTGGGCCCCCATTGCTTTTGTTGGCAGTCAACCCGCGTCACACCGGGCAAGAAATCACAGGCAAAAAAAACCCGGCACGATGGCCGGGTGGTAAGCCTATTTGCTGTCACACATCAAGGCCCCGCTCAGGGAGGAAAAAGCGGGAGACGTTTTCACGCCCGACTGAACTTTAACATCGTCCAGCCGGTCCGGACCATTAACTTTTGTTAAGAGCCGTTACGCGCGCAGAATGAGGCTGCTCCGCAGGCGGCATGGCGCCCGGCAAAGCCGGGCAAGGCCTGGCTGCATGCAAGGTGCGATACTCGCCCAACGGCTTGAGTGGCCTGTCCTTCAACAAAGGGATCATGATTTTGGGTTTCCATCAGGCTAAGACATGGAAGGCGAAGCGGGCCTGCAGACGCAAGGCTCCGCACCCTCGCTTGCCCGTCGCCCTGGCAGCTAGTAGATCGGGGATGTTGGCGCAGTGACTGTCCTGCTCGTCCTTCTGCTGGCGGTTGCCGCATTCGTCACCCTCTACCTTTTCACCAGATCGGGGGCGAGCGGTGTTGCGGCGCGGCCGCCTGACTCATCGCAGTCCGAAAGACGTGCAGCGCGCCGCCTGCAGCGACCCGCTGCAGCGGTCGCTTCGCCCGACGTGGCGTCCCAGCAACCGGACATGCCTGCCGAACTGGCGGAGTTCCGCTTTTTCGGGCAGGACTATCTTTCGACCGAACGCCGACTGGCCCTCGTCGCCGAGCTCCGCAGCGTTCCCCGCCCGCCCTTGTCGCTTTACAAACTGATTTCCCCCGAGTTCCTGGACAGCGCTTCCTCCAGCGAGATCAGCGAACTCATCATGGGCGAGGCGCTGATCGCGGCCAAGGTGCTGGGTCGGGTGAATTCTGCGTTCTACGGATTGCGCAGGCCGGTGGTCAGCATCGGGCAGGCGGTCACCTTTCTCGGCTTGAATGCGGTTCGCGGCATTTGCCTGCAGTACATGATGGACGAGTCCTTCAATTCGAGCAGCCCCGAGCGCAAGAAGATCTTTGACACGGTCATGGGCGCAAGCGCGCTGGCCGGCGAACTGTGTTTCAAGCTGTCGCTGCGGCTTGAACTGCCCGAGCAGGGTTCACTGGTCACTCAGGTCGTGCTGTCATTCCTGGGTCATCTTGCGTCGGCCTCGCTGATGCCGCATGACTGCATTCTGTGGACTGCGGAGCATGGCCTGCTTGACCGGGCCGGCGCAGAGCAGGCGCGGCTGGGGCTGAGCGCCACCGAAATTGGCAGCCTGCTGATGCAGGAGTGGGACTTGCCGGCGAGCCTGATCAAGGATGTCAGGGACATTGACCGTATTCTGGTGACACCGGTCGGGACGGTCGAGCCGCAGCGCGCGGTGCGGCTCGCGCTGTGCTACCTGTGCGCTCGACTGGGGGAAAGGCTGGCGCTTGGCAGCGTTGGCGATCTTGCCGTGTTTGACCTGACGGAGGATTCGAGCGCGGAGTTCTTCCATCTGCGCCGCTATCTTGAACTGCCCAGGCTGGCCCGGTTGTCCGAGTACCTGCGTTCTCCGGAACTTGTCAAGGGCATCCACCAGACGCAACTCGCGATGCGGTCGCGCTGATTAAATCCGTCCAAGCCTCACCACCATGCTGCTACGCACCGGTCTTTTTGTCATTGCCGCTATCCTGCTGGCGGCCCATTTCTTTCGATCCGGCGGTTATCTGCTGGTCGGACTGTGTTTGGCGGCCCCGCTGCTGTTCTTCCACAAAAGGCGCTGGAGCCTGCTGCTGCTGCAACTGGGTGCCTATGTCGCCAGCGCGAGCTGGCTCGGAACAACACTGACGCTGATCCAGTATCGGCAGCAGACCGGCCGTTCATGGACTGCCGCGGCTGCGATACTTGGCGCTGTGAGCGTGATTACACTGCTGGCGGGATTGATGCTCAACGCACGCTGCATGCGTGAGCGCTACCCGTTTTCATCTACCCGTTGACCTCGCGTTGCCGCTGCGCCTGGTCAATCCTTCTTTGACGGAGTTCAACGTGTTTCCAACATCCATCGCGGGCAGTCTGCCCAAGCCGGCCTGGCTTTCCGAAACCGAGAAGCTATGGCCGCAATGGAAGGCACAGGGTGCCGAGTTGCAGCAGGCCAAGATGGACGCAACGCTGTTGTGGATCAAGGCGCAGGAAGACGCCGGGCTCGACATTGTGGGCGACGGTGAGCAGTCGCGCCAGCATTTCGTTCATGGCTTTCTGGAGCAGGTCGAGGGCATTGATTTCGAGCACAAGGTCACGATGGGCATTCGCAATGGCCGCTACGATGCCCAGGTGCCGCAGGTCATTGCGCCGCTGCGGCTCAAGGGGCGCGTGCATGCAGCGGAAGCGCAGCTGGCGCGCGCCCATACCCGGAAAAAACTCAAGTTCACCTTGCCTGGCCCGCTGACCATTGTGGACACCGTGGCGGACCGCTTCTATGGCGACAAGGTCAAGATGGCGATGGCCTTCGCCGAATTGCTCAATCAGGAGGCGCTGGCGCTGCAGGCCGACGGTGTGGACATCATCCAGTTTGACGAACCGGCCTTCAATGTCTACATGCAGGATGCCGCGGATTGGGGCGTCAGGGCGCTGGAGCGGGCGGCGCAGGGCCTGACCTGCACCACCGCCGTGCACATCTGTTACGGCTATGGCATCAAGGCCAATGTGGACTGGAAACAGACACTGGGCGATGAATGGCGGCAGTACGAGGCGATTTTTCCGGCGCTTGCCCGCAGCAGCATCCAGCAGGTCAGCCTGGAGTGTTATCACTCGCATGTGCCTCCGGATCTGATGGCGCTGCTGGCAGGCAAGGACGTGATGGTCGGCGTGATCGACGTGGCCAGCGACGAGGTTGAAACGCCGGAGCAGGTGGCCGATACGATTGGCAGGGCGCTGCAGTTTGTTCCCGGCAATCGCCTGTTTCCGTGCACCAACTGCGGCCTGGCACCGATGAGCCGAGCGATCGCAGTGCGCAAGCTGGAGGCGCTCGCAGCCGGCGCCGCGCTGGCGCGCCAGCGCTACGGCGAGAGCGGAGAATCGGCATGAACAAGCCGGCCGGTCCGTTTCAGTCGCCAGCGTCCACTATGACCCGGGTCGGTCAAGGCCAAGCGATTCTTCGCTAGACTACGGCTCTTCAGGAGTAATCAATGACAGTGACAGAACAGCAGTTGATGGACGCGCTCAAGGGTGTTGTCGATCCCAACACAGGGCGCGACTTCGTGTCTTCCAAGGCGATCAGGAATTTGACCATTGCGCAGGGTGACGTGGCGTTCGACCTCGAGCTCGGTTATCCGGCCAAAAGCCAGACCGGCGGCTTTCGCGCCGCGCTGATAGCGGCTGCGCGCGGCGTGACCGGTGTCGGCAATGTATCGGTCAACGTCAATACCAAGATCACAGCGCACGCGGTGCAGCGCGGCGTGCAACTGTTGCCCAAGGTGAAGAACATTGTGGCGGTGGCTTCCGGCAAGGGCGGCGTTGGCAAGAGCACGACCGCGGTCAATCTGGCGCTTGCGCTGGCGGCCGAGGGCGCCAGCGTCGGACTGCTCGATGCCGACATCTACGGCCCCAGCGTGCCGATGATGATGGGCATCGAGGGCCGGCCCGAGAGCATCGACGGCCAGACCATGGAGCCGCTGGAGAACTACGGCGTTCAGGTTATGTCGATCGGTTTTCTGGTGGCGCAGGACGAGGCGATGATCTGGCGCGGCCCGATGGCGACGCAGGCGCTTGAGCAGTTGTTGCGCCAGACCAATTGGCGCGATCTGGACTACCTGATCGTCGATATGCCGCCGGGCACGGGCGACATCCAGCTGACCCTGTCCCAGCGCGTGCCCATGACGGGCGCGGTGGTTGTGACGACGCCGCAGGACATTGCGCTGCTGGATGCCAGGAAGGGCATCAAGATGTTCGAGAAGGTCGGTGTGCCGATCCTGGGCATCGTCGAAAACATGGCGGTGCACGTGTGCAGCAACTGCGGGCATGTCGAGCATATCTTCGGCGCCGACGGCGGCAAGAGGATGGCCGCTGAATATGGCGTTGATTACCTGGGTGCTCTGCCGCTGAACATGCAGATCCGCCTGCAGGCCGACAGCGGCAAGCCGACCGTGATCTCCGACCCGGACAGCGATGTGGCCGGCATCTACCGGGCCGTGGCGCGGCAGGTGGCAGTCTCGATCGCCGCCAAGAACCGCGATTTCTCGGCCAAGTTCCCCTCGATCAAGATTTCAAAAGACACCTGAACGGGTTTGCCCGGTGGCCACCGTCAGCGCCAACTCCTTGCAGCGGCTATCGCAGCTCAAAGGCCGGCAAGTCGATGCAGCGGCGCAGCAGGAACTGCGCGCGTTGATTGGCGCGCCGCCAGCCGGTGGACATCGGCGCGATCTTCTGATCGAGCATCTGCACCGGCTCAACGACCATTACCGGGGCCTTTTTGAGAGGCACCTGGTGGCGCTGGCCGCCGAGATGAAACTGGCGATGGTCGAGGTCTACGAGGTCGCCACGTTCTACCACCACTTCGAGCTGCTGCGCGACGATCAATCGCCTGCGGCGTTGACGGTGCGGGTCTGCGACGGTCTGAGTTGCACGCTCGCCGGATCGGCTGAGCTGCTCGCGGACCTGGCCGGCGCGACGGGTCCGGGCGTGCGTCTGAAGAGCGCGCCCTGCATTGGACGCTGCGAGCAGGCGCCCGCTGCGCTTGTCGGACAGAGGGCGATGGCACGCACCAACCCCCGACTCGTGCTGCAGGCCTGCGAAGCCGAACTGGCGTGCGCGAGCTGGACCGGTGAGTGCGGCGCCGGCGCGCCGGATGGCGTCGCATTGCGGGCCTACCGCCAGCAGGGCGGCTACCTGCTGGCAGCGGCGGTGGTCAACGGCGAGCGGTCGGTGCAGGATCTGATCGAAGCGATGGAAGACTCGGGCCTGCGGGGTCTGGGCGGCGCCGGCTTTTCGGCCGGGCGCAAATGGCGAATCGTGCGCCAGCAGGCCGGCCCGCGCGTCATGGCCGTCAACATCGACGAAGGGGAGCCGGGTACTTTCAAGGATCGCACCTACCTCGAGCGCGACCCGCACCGATTTCTGGAAGGTATGCTGATCGCCGCGCAGGCCGCTGGCGCCGGGGCCTGCTACATCTATCTGCGCGATGAGTACCACGATGCGCGCAGGATGCTGGCGCGCGAAATCGAGGCCTTGCAGGCGGACCCGCCTTGCGGCTTGCCGCAAATCGAGCTCAGGCGTGGCGCCGGCGCCTATGTCTGTGGCGAAGAGTCGGCCATGATCGAAAGCATCGAGGGCAAGCGCGGTGAGCCTCGCCTGCGCCCGCCCTACATTGCCCAAGTGGGCCTGTTTGGCAGGCCGACGCTGGAGCACAACTTCGAGACGCTGTACTGGGTTCGCGAAATCCTGGAAAAAGGCCCGAAATGGTTCAGTAGCTTTGGCCGCCATGGCCGCCACGGACTGCGTTCCTTCAGCGTCAGCGGCCGGGTCCGGGATCCGGGTGTCAAGCTGGCGCCGGCAGGGATCACGCTGCAGGAACTGGTTGATGAATACTGCGGCGGCATGGCGCCCGGGCACACGCTGTACGCGTACCTGCCGGGCGGCGCATCGGGGGGAATCCTGCCCGCGCGCCTGAACCGGATCCCACTCGACTTCGACACGCTGCAGGCCTACGGCTGTTTTATCGGGTCGGCCGCGGTGGTCGTGCTCAGCCAGGCTGACCGCGCGCGCGACGCGGCCGAGAACGCCATGCGTTTCTTCGCCGCCGAGAGCTGTGGCCAGTGCACGCCGTGCCGGGTCGGCACCGCCAAGGCGGCCCTGCTGATGGCCAAGCCGGTCTGGGACAACGCGACGCTGGAGGATCTGTGCACGGTCATGGCCGATGCGTCGATCTGCGGACTGGGGCAGGCCGCGCCGAATCCGGTGCGCTGCGTGCAGAAGTATTTTCCGCAGGAGATCGGGTGAATGACCGCACCGGCAAAGAGCACTGAGCGCTCGGCTGCAACGGTCGAGTTCACGCTAGACCACCAGACCCTGCAGGCGTTCGAGGGCGAAAGCGTTCTAGCCAGCGCAAAACGCCACGGTATCGGCATTCCGCACCTCTGCTACCGGGAGGGCTACCCGGCCGATGGCAACTGCCGCGCCTGTGTCGTCGAGATCGAGGGTGAACGCACGCTGGCGCCGAGTTGCTGCCGCAGCGTCACCGCCGGCATGCAGGTGCAAAGCGCCAGTGCGCGCGCGCGCAAGAGCCAGAAGATGGTGCTGGAGATGCTGATGTCCGACATGCCCGATGCCGGGCAGCGCTGGAATGACGATACCGGCCTGGCCGGACAACACGGCGAGTTGAGTGACTGGGCGACGCGTCTGGGTGTGACGCCGCGCCCGCAGCTCAGGGCGCTGGGACGCGCGCCGGTCCATGCCGACGAATCGCATCCCGCGATCAGCGTCAATCTGGACGCCTGCATCCAGTGCACCCGCTGCGTGCGCGCTTGCCGCGAGGTTCAGGTCAACGATGTGATCGGCATGGCCGGGCGCGGCGCTCGCAGCCAGATCGTGTTCGACCTCAGTGACAGCTTGGGCAACAGCAGCTGCGTGGCCTGCGGCGAGTGCGTGCAGGCCTGCCCGACCGGCGCGCTGATGCCCAGATTGCGGGGCGGTGCGCAGCGCGTCGACGCGGTCGTCGACTCGGTTTGCCCGTTCTGCGGCGTCGGTTGCCTGCTGAGCTACCAGGTGAATGACAACAGGATAGTCGGCGTGCTGGGGCGGGACGGACCGGCCAACCGCGAGCGCCTGTGCGTCAAGGGCCGGTTTGGATTTGACTACGTGCACAGTCCGCAGCGCCTGACCGTGCCGCTGATTCGCCGAAGCGGCGTGCCCAAGGATCCGGCCGCGCTGCAGCACCTCGACCTTGGCACGGCGGACTGGTCGGCCGTGTTCCGGCCGGCGAACTGGGACGAGGCGCTGGAGCTGGCGGCGGGCGGGCTGCGGCGATTGCGAGACGACTTTGGCGCCAAGGCGCTGGCCGGTTTTGGCTCGGCCAAAGGCAGCAACGAGGAAGCCTATTTGTTCCAGAAGCTGGTGCGCACCGGATTTGGCTCCAACAACGTCGACCATTGCACGCGTCTGTGCCATGCGTCGAGCGTCGCCGCTTTGCTCGAAGGCGTCGGTTCCGGTTCGGTCAGCAATCAGGTCACCGATGTCGAGCACGCGGAGTTGATCCTGGTGATCGGCTCCAATACCTCTGGCAACCATCCGGTGGCCGCCAGCTGGATCAAGAACGCCGCCAAGCGGGGCCTGAAGCTGGTCGTCGCCGATCCCCGCGGCACCGATTTGTCCAGGCACGCATGGCGCAGCCTCAGGTTCGCCGCCGACACCGACGTGGCCCTGGTCAACGCGATGATCCATTGCGTGATCGAAGAGGGCCTGATCGATCGCGCTTTCATAGCCGCGCGGGTGGCCAATTTTGAAGCGATCCGTGAAGGCGTGCGCGATTTCAGTCCCGAGGCGATGGCATCGGTCTGCGCGATACCGGCGGCCACCATCCGCGAAGTGGCGCGCGCCTATGCCAGAGCCGGGTCGGCCATGATCTTCTGGGGCATGGGCGTCAGCCAGCATGTGCACGGAACCGACAACGTGCGCGCGCTGATCGCCCTGTGCATGGTGACCGGCCAGATCGGGAGACCGGGCACCGGCCTGCACCCTTTGCGCGGCCAGAACAATGTGCAGGGCGCCAGCGATGCTGGCCTGATTCCGATGATGTACCCCAACTACCGGCGCGTCACGGACCCGGCGGCGCGGCGATGGTTTGAAGAATTCTGGGCCACCCGGCTGGACGATCAGTCCGGCTACACCGTGGTCGAGATCATGGGCAAAGTGCTGGCGCCGCCGAGCGATCCGCACAAGGTGCGCGGCATCTACATCATGGGCGAGAACCCGGCCATGAGCGATCCTGATCTGAATCATGCGCGCCGCGCGCTGGCCAGCCTGGAGCATCTGGTGGTGCAGGACATCTTCATGACCGAGACCGCCTGGCTGGCCGACGTGGTGCTGCCGGCGACCGCCTGGCCCGAGAAGACAGGCACCGTCAGCAACACCGACCGCATGCTGCAACTGGGTCGCCAGGCGATCAGCCCGCCCGGTCAGGCCCGACCTGATCTGTGGATCATTCAACAGATCGCAGCACGGATCGGCCTGAACTGGGTCTACCCGGGTGAAGACGACGGTGTTGCGGCGGTCTACGAGGAAATGCGCCTGGCCATGCAGGCAGCCATTGGCGGCATCACCTGGGAGCGGCTGCAGCGTGAAGGCAGCGTTACCTATCCCTGCCTGGATGCGGATGACCCGGGTCAGTCGATCCTGTTCAGCGATCATTTCCAGACCCCTGATGGCCTGGCCCATCTGGTGCCCACCACGCTGATTGCGGCCAATGAAAAGCCTGACCAGGCCTATCCGCTGGTGCTGATCACCGGACGGCAGCTCGAGCACTGGCACACCGGCAGCATGACGCGCCGCTCCAGGGTGCTGGACGCGCTGGAGCCGGTGGCGACGGCCTCGCTCAATGGCAGTGAAATGGAGCGTCTCGGCGTGCAAGCCGGCGCCATGGTCCATCTGTGCTCACGCCGCGGCGCAGTGCGGGTCCGGCTGCGCCGCGACGACGGTACGCCCGATGGCACCGTCTTCATGCCTTTTGCCTACCGCGAGGCAGCCGCCAATCTGCTGACCAACGCGGCGCTGGACCCGGTCGGAAAGATCCCAGAATTCAAGTACTGCGCAGTCGCCATTCGCGCCGACCCTGTGGCGGGCCAAGCTGCATAGAATCGACACGAACGCCAATCCAAACCATTCTTGACAATCCGCCCATGCTTTCTGCCGCAGCCCTGCAAATGGTTCAATCGCTGGTTCGCATGAACACGGTGAGCCAGAACTCGAACCTTGAACTGATCCACTTTGTCCGCGATGAGCTGGCCAGGCTAGGCGTCTCGAGTCGGCTCAGCTACAACGCTGACAAGACCAAGGCCAACCTGTTTGCCACGCTGGGTGAAAACAAGACCGCCGGCGTCATTCTGTCAGGCCATACCGACACCGTGCCCTGGGACGGGCAGGACTGGTCCGTGCAGCCGCTCAGTGCCGCGATCAAAGCCCTTCCGGAGCCCCGGCTGTATGGCCGCGGCAGCTCCGACATGAAGGGTTTTATCGGTGTGGCCCTGGCCCATGCCGAGGCTTTTCTGAACAGCCCGGCACCGTTTGCGGTGCATCTGGCCTTCAGCTACGACGAGGAGGTGGGCTGCTTTGGCGTCAAGGAACTGATCGCAGACCTGCGCGACGCCGGCATCAGGCCGCTGGCCTGCATCATCGGCGAGCCGACCGGCATGGTGCCAGCGATCGCGCACAAGGGTGTTTACCGTTACCAATGCTGTGTGCGCGGCAAGGAGGCGCATTCCTCGCTGACACCGAAATCCGTCAATGCGATCGAGATGGCGGCGCGCCTGATCGGCAAGTTGCGCGACATGGCCGAGGGCTTCGAGCGCAATGAGCCCCGCTACGAAGGCTTCGATGTGCCTTTTTCAACCGCCAGCGTGGGTCAGTTCCACGGCGGCATTGCCGACAACGTGGTGCCGCGCGACGCCTGCTTCCGCTATGAATTTCGCGATCTGCCGACCGCCGATGCCAAGCTGATGCAGGCCGAAATGGTGGCCCAGGCGCGTGCGCTTGAAGTGGCGATGAAGGCAGTCGCACCCGAGACCGGCTTCAGCTTCGAGACGATCTGCGAGATCCCGAGCTTCCTGGGCAGCGCGGACGACCCTGTCACCCGGCTCGCGCAGCGGCTGTCCGGGCAGAGCCGCACCACGCAGGTCGCCTTCGGCACCGAGGCTGGCATCTTCAAGCAGTCCGGCATAGCCACCGTGGTTTGCGGCCCCGGCAGCATCGAGCAGGCGCACCAGCCTGACGAATTCGTGAGCCTGGCGCAGCTGGCGCAATGCGAGCGGTTCATGCAGGGGCTGGCGGCAACGCAGTCGCTGGGCTGGGGATTCTGAGTGAGTCGCCCTGGCTTTGCGTCGGGGCCTGCGCTTGCGCCCGCGCTGGGAGAGGCCTCTTTACCGGTCGGTCAGTGCTTGCCCTACCTGACGCGCGCGCGCGCGCCCCTGACGCAGCAGGTGCTGGCCGTCAATGAGTCCGGCCAGTCGGTCGCAGTTTCGATTCCGGCCGAGCGCGCCTTGACGGTCTATGTGGACAAGCGCGAACTGGTGACCTTGATGACGCTGGGCGCCCGGCCGGAACTGCTGGTGCTGGGCTTCCTGCGCAATCAGCGCCTGCTGCGGTCGGTCCAGGAGGTTGAATCGATCACGGTCGACTGGGACGTCGGCGCTGCCGCTGTGAAAACGCGGCATGGTATCGCCGACATCGAGGCGCGCACCGCCAAGCGTGTGGTCACCACCGGTTGCGGCCAGGGCAGCGTGTTTGGCGACATGATGGCAGAGGTCGGCAGTCTGGTGCTGCCGGCGGCGACCTTGAGCCAGGCGCAGCTCTACGCGATCGTCAACGCCATCCGCCTGCAGGAAAGCACCTACAAGTCGGCCGGTTCGGTGCACGGCTGCGCACTGTTCCAGGGCCAGCAGATGCTGCTGTTCGTGGAAGACGTGGGACGCCACAACGCGATCGACACGATTGCCGGCTGGATGTGGCTGCAAAATGATGCCCCCACGCTTGCTACTTCCCCGGCATCGGCAGTCGCCGATGACGCAAGTGCTGCGCTGGACAGGCCGCTGCCGGAGGCGGCGGCTCTCAGCCCCGAGGGGGCCGTGCCTGGCTTGGGACGGCCCGGCGCGGCGGCAGGCATGTCTGGCCATGACAAGGTGTTCTACACCACCGGTCGATTGACCAGCGAGATGATCGTCAAGTCGGCGCAGATGGGGGTGCCGATCGTGGTATCGCGCAGCGGCATCACCCAAATGGGCCATCAGGTGGCGGAGCGCCTGGGTTTGTGCGCGATTGGTCGCGCGATGAACAAGAGGTTTCTCTGCTATGCCGGCTCCGGGCGCCTGCAACTGCAGCCCGAACTGGTGAGCGCAGCTTCGCCGATCTGACTGCAGCCGGACCCGATCGCCCAAAGTGCGTTAAGGTAGCGCCATGAGTATTTCTTTTTGGCGCCTCGGCTGGCGCGCCTTGACCCGTGACCTGCGCTCCGGCGAACTGCGTTTGCTGATCGTGGCCGTCACGCTGGCGGTTGCTGCGCTGACCGCGGTGGGATTCTTTGCCGACCGGCTCAAAGCAGGTTTGCAGCGCGATGCGCGGCAACTGCTGGGAGGAGACGCGGTGATCGTCAGCGACAACCCGACTCCGGCCGCGTTCACCGCAAAGGCGCGCGCGCTGGGTCTGGAAATGGTGCAAACGCTGAGCTTTCCAACCATGGGTCGCTCGGCTGATGGCAGCGGTGGCACGGCGAAGCTGGTCGCGCTGAAGGCGGTGGAGTCCGGCTACCCGCTGCGCGGCAACCTCAAGCTGTCGAATCAGCCTGGTGATCCGGAGGTGGTGACACGCAGTATTCCGGCATTGGGCGAGGCGTGGGTCGATGCGTCGCTGCTGGATGCGATCGGGCTCAGGATGGGCGATCAACTCCTGCTCGGTGACAGCAGCCTGCGAGTTGGCAAGATCATCGTCAGCGAGCCGGACCGTGGCGCGGGATTCATGAGTTTTGCGCCGCGCGTGCTGATCAATCAGCAGGATGCGCAAGCGACGCGCCTGATTCAGCCCGCCAGCCGGGTCAGCTACCGGATGGCGGTGGCGGGCCAGGACAGCGCGGTTGCGGCTTTTGTGGCCTGGGCGCAGGGCGAGGTGAAGAGTCTTCGCCTGCGCGGTGTGCGCGTTGAATCACTCGAGGGCGGGCGCCCGGAACTGGGTCAGACGCTGGAGCGGGCCGAGAAATTTCTCAATCTGATTGCCTTGCTCGCCGCGCTGCTGAGCGCGGTGGCGGTGGCGCTGGCGGCGCGCGGCTTTGCCGTCAATCATCTGGATGACTGCGCCATGCTGCGCGTACTGGGCCTGAGTCAACGCAGCATCGCTTCGGCCTACGTCTTCGAGTTCGGCCTGGTCGGCCTGCTGGCCAGCGGCCTGGGACTGATTTTTGGCTACGCGCTGCACCATGGTTTTGTCGTGTTGCTGGCCGGCCTGGTGGATGCCGCGCTGCCGGCTCCCGGCCTGTGGCCACTCGTGTTTGGCCTGGGTGTGGGATTGACGCTGCTGTTCGCTTTTGGACTGCCGCCGATCCTGCAACTGGCGCAGGTGCCCGCGCTGCGCGTGATCCGGCGCGACGTGGGCAACCTCAAGCCAGCGTCGATGGGCGTGCTGATTCTGGGCATTGCCGGTTTCGCGATGCTGTTGCTGGCCGCCAGCAGCGACCTGCAACTGGGCCTGATCGCGGTCGGTGGCTTTGCCGCGGCGGCGTTGCTGTTTGCCGGCCTGAGCTGGCTTGCCGTGCAGCTGCTGCGACGCTCGGTCAGCGAGAGCAGCGCCCCGCGCTGGCTGATCCTGGCGACGCGCCAACTGGCGGCGCGCCCGGCCTTTGCGGTGCTGCAGGTCAGTGCGCTGGCGGTCGGCCTGCTGGCGCTGATTCTGCTGGTGTTGCTGCGCACCGACCTGATCAGCAGCTGGCGCAAGGCAACGCCGGTCGATGCGCCGAACCGGTTTGTGATCAATGTCATGCCGGAGCAGGGCGATGCCTTCAAGCTCGCGCTGCGGGCTGCCGGAGTGAGCAGGTTCGACTGGTACCCGATGATCCGGGGCCGCCTGATTGCGATCAACGACAAGGCGGTGACGCCGGATGACTACGCCGATGAACGCGCCAAGCGGTTGGTCGAGCGCGAGTTCAACCTGTCGCACAGCGCGACCCAGCCGGCGCAGAACAAGCTGGTGGCGGGCCTCTGGACGCCGGATGAGCAGGGCGCCATCAGCGTCGAGGAAGGGCTGGCCAGGACGCTGGGCCTGAAGCTGGGCGATGTGCTGCGCTTTGACGTCGGCGGCTCGCAGACGAGCTCCAGGATCACGTCGCTGCGCAAGGTGGACTGGGGTTCGATGCGGGCCAATTTCTTTGTCATGTACCCGGTCAGCGAGCTGCCCAAGGTGCCGGCGACCTACATGAGCGCCTTCAAGGCGCCCGCCGGCGCCGGTTTCGACAACGCGCTGGTGCGCCGCTTCCCCAACATCACCAGCGTGGACATGAGCAGCACCATTGCCCAGGTTCAGCGCGTGCTCGATCAGGTCATTGGCGCGGTGGAGTTCCTGTTCGCTTTTGCCTTGGCCGCCGGGCTGGTGGTCCTGTTTGCGGCGGTGAGCGCCACGCGCGAGGAACGCGCCCGAGAATTTGCCATCATGCGCGCCATTGGCGCCCGAAGCAGCCTGCTGCGTCAGGTGCAGCGCGCCGAGCTTGTCGGTGTCGGTTTGCTGGCCGGTTTTCTGGCCTCGGCGGTGGCATCGCTGGTGGGCTGGGCGCTGGCAAGGTTTGTCTTTGAATTTGACTGGACGGTGTCGCTCTGGGTGCTGTTGTGGGGTTCCGCCTGCGGAGCGGTGCTCGCGGTGCTGGCCGGCTGGTGGGGACTGCGCGAAGTGTTGCGTCGACCGGTGGTCGATACGCTGCGCCGGGCCGCGCAATAGGCTCGGCGTCAGTTGCCGCCCGGTATCAGCAACACCACCAGCGCGCCGGCTCCGCCATCGGCCGGCTTGGCCTGCACAAAGGCAAGGACTTCCTTTTTCTGCACCAGCCAGCTGTGCACCCGGCTCTTGAGCACCGGCGCCTTGCCGGGCGAGCCCAGGCCCTTGCCATGCACCACGCGCACGCAGCGCAGGCCCTGCTTGTGCGCCTCGCGAATGAAAAAGCTCAGCTGCTCCCTGGCCTCATCGCGGCGCAGGCCGTGCAGGTCGAGCTGGCGCTGAATGCTCCAGTCACCGCGGCGCAGCTTGCGCGTGACATCGGTGCCGATGCCAGGGCGCCGAAAGCTGAGCAGGTCGTCGGCGTCGAGCAGCGTGCTGACGTCGAATTCGTCGCTGAGCGATTCCTTCAGGACTGCCTTCTGGTCGCGCTGGTATTGCATCGTCGCCAACGCGATCGGTTCCCTCTGGAACAGGGTCCGGTTCTTTTCGGGCAGGGCCTGCACGGTGCCGGCAGCCAGCCTGAAAAGGCTGGCCTGGGTCTGCGCCTGCAGCCTTGCCTGGGCCTCCTGTGCCGCCAGTTGCGCGCGCCGCAGGGCTTGCGCCTCGATCTCGCGCTTGACCAGTTTCAGCTCCGCCAGGCTGGTGACCTTGACCGGCTTGCTGCTCACAGCAAACCCCGCTCAGCCATCGACAGCGCTTCGCCCGGCGTCACGATCACGTGGTCGAGCACCCGCACGTCGATCAGCGCCAGCGTCGTCTTGAGCGTCTGCGTCAGCGCCTCGTCGGCGCGCGAGGGCTGCACCGTTCCGCTCGGATGATTGTGCGCCAGCACGACCGCCGCCGCCTGGTGGTGCAGCGCGCGCAGCACCACCTCGCGCGGATAGACGCTGGTCTGCGTGAGGGTGCCGCGAAACAGCTCTTCCATGGCCAGCAGGCGGTTTTGCACGTCCAGGAACAGCACCGCAAAGACTTCGTGCGCCTTGGCTGCCAGGTGTAACTGCAGGTAGTGCTTGACGGCGTCGGGTGTGGCGAACACGGTGCGGCTCCGGAGCTGCTGGGCCAGCGCGCGACGCGCCAGCTCCAGCACCGCCACCAGTTCGGCGCGCTTGGCCGGTCCCAGGCCCTTGACACGCTGGAGGTCGCTGGCGCTGGCGTGCAGCAGGCCGGCAATGCCATCGAAGCCGTCGTTGTCATCGCTGGCCGAGGCCTTCAGATGCAGCAGCTCATGGGCCAGTTGCAGCACGCCCTTGCCCTTGATGCCGGTGCGCAGCAGCAGCGCCAGCAACTCGACGTCGCTCAGCGCGCCCGGGCCGCGCGCCAGCAGCTTTTCGCGCGGCTGCGCCTCGAGCGGGATGTCTTTGAGCGGCATGGGTCTGGCTTTTACAATGGGGCCAGTTTATCCGGGACTTCCTCATGACCGCCATTGCCCCTTCTGTTCAACCGGGTTCATTCCTCACCCTGCATTACCGCATGGCCGGACCTTGTGGTGACCTGATCAACACCTTCGCCGAAAAGCCGGCCACGCTGACGCTGGGCACCGGTGAACTCTCGCCTGCCCTGGAGGCCCGCCTGCTGGGCTTGCCCGAGGGCAGTCGCGCCACCATTGAGCTGGCGGCCGGCGCGGCCTTTGGCGAGCACCACCCGGACAAGCTGCAATGGCTGGGCAGGCAGGCGCTGCTCGACGCGGGCGGCGCCGACCAAAACTACCAGATCGGCGACGTGGTGCAGTTTCCGACGCCAGACGGGCGGGGCCGTTTTGCCGGCTCGGTGCGGCAGTTCAGGTCCGACCACCGGGGCGAGGCCGTGCTGTTCGACTTCAACCATCCGCTGGCGGGCCAGCCGGTGACGTTCGAAGTCCATCTGATCGGCATTCTGTGAGCGCAGCACACGAAGTGACAAGCGTGGGGGTCGAAATCCTGCTGGCCGAGCCGCGTGGCTTCTGCGCCGGCGTCGATCGTGCGATCGAGATCGTCGAACGCGCGCTGCGCAAGTTCGGCGCGCCGATCTATGTGCGCCATGAAATCGTGCACAACACTTATGTCGTCAATGATCTCAAGGCCAAGGGCGCGATCTTCATTGAGGAACTCGATGATGTGCCGGCCGGTGCGACGCTGATTTTTTCCGCCCATGGCGTGAGTCGCGCGGTGCAGGAGGAGGCGATCGCACGCGGCTTCAGAATCTTTGATGCCACCTGTCCGCTGGTGACCAAGGTGCACGTCGAGGTGGCCAAGCTGCGCCGCGAAGGCTTTGAATTCATCATGATCGGCCACAAGGGCCACCCCGAGGTCGAGGGCACGATGGGCCAGCTCGACAGCGGCATCCACCTGGTGGAAGATGTTGCCGATGTGGCGCGCGTGCAGCCGGCGCAGACGGCGATGCTGGCGCTGGTGACGCAGACCACGCTCAGCGTGGACGACGCGGCCGAAATTGCGGCCGCCGTCAAGGCGCGTTTTCCAGCCGTGCGCGAACCCAAGCAGCAGGACATCTGCTACGCGACGCAGAACCGGCAGGACGCGGTAAAGATCATGAGTTCGCAGGTGGATGTGGTGATCGTGGTCGGCAGCCCCACCAGTTCCAACAGCAACCGGCTGGCCGAACTGGCCCGCAAGCTCGGAACGGCCAGCTATATGGTGGACAGCGTGGAGGAGATCCAGGCCTCGTGGCTGCAGGGACGTCAGCGCGTCGGTCTGACCGCCGGGGCGTCGGCCCCCGAGATTCTGGTGAATCGCGTGATAGACCGCATCAAGGCGCTCGGCGCGGTCTCGGTGCGCAAGATGAACGGCATCCAGGAGACGATCAAGTTTCCACTGCCCAAGGGCTTGAAGCTCGATCCGGACGACCAGCCAACGCAGCAGGGAGCGCGGCATGATGAATGACCCTCTCGTGAATCGCGCCGACATTGACAATGCATTGCGCCGCCTGGGCGCCGGGCAGAGTCACTTCTTGCGAAAGACGCCTCTTTTCAGGATCGCCGGCAGGGCGCTCGGGCTGGACTGCGGCGAAGTCTGGCTCAAACTTGAGCAAATGCAGGTCGGCGGCAGTTTCAAGGCGCGTGGCATGCTCAACCGAATGCTTGCGAACGAAATTCCAGCCAGTGGCGTGATCATTGCGTCGGGCGGCAATGCGGGCATTGCGGCAGCCGCAGCGGCGCAGGCGCTTGGCGTTGCCTGCGAGGTGTTTGTGCCGATTCTCGCCAGCGAAGCCAAGCGTGCCAGATTGCGCGATCTGGGTGCCACCGTGGTGGTCACCGGCGCCGCCTATTCAGAAGCGCTGGAGGCTTGCCTGGCGCGCCAGCGCAGCACTGGCGCCTTGCTGATGCACGCCTATGACCAGATCGAAGTGGTGGCAGGTGCGGCCACCCTGGCGGCCGAAATCGAAGCCGAGGCGGGCTTGCCCGACAGTGTGCTGGTCAGCGTCGGCGGCGGCGGCCTGATCGGCGGGGTTGCCTGCTGGTTCGCAAATCGCGCCCGGGTCGTGGCGCTCGAGCCGGTGCTGGCGCCGACGCTGTTTCAGGCGCGCCAGGCGGGTCAACCGGTCGATGTGGCGGTCAGCGGAATCGCGGCCGATTCCCTGGGCGCCAAACGCATTGGAGAGATCGCCTGGAACGTCAGCCAGCGCTACGTGGCCGACGTCCTGCTGTTGAACGACGCGGCGATACGTTCAGCCCAGCTCTGGCTCTGGCGGGAATTCAAGCTGGCCGTCGAGCCGGCCGCCGCTCTGGGTCTTGCGGCCCTGCAAAGCGGTGCCTACCGGGCCGGCGCTGACGAGACCGTGTGCCTGATCCTGTGCGGCGCCAATCTCGACCCTGCGACCCTGGCCGCAGACTGATGGCGACGCCATTCCTTCAAAAATTACAATCTGACCATGCTAGACATTACCCTTCTCCGAAAAGACCTTGCCTCAGCCGTCGCACGGCTGGAAACCCGCAAATCGCCCCAGACCTTTCTTGACGTCGATGGTTTCAGGATCCTCGAGGCCGAGCGCAAGACAATCCAGATGCGGACCGAGGAACTGCAGGGCCGGCGCAATACGCTGAGCAAGCAGATCGGGCAGCTCAAGGCCAAGGGCGCCGCCGGGCAGGCCGAGTCGGAACTCGTGATGGCCGAGGTGGCGGGCCTGAAGGCCGAACTGGAGAGTTCGGCCGCGCGCCTGGAGCAGATCCAGGCGGAACTGCATGTCCTGCTGCTGAACGTGCCGAACCTGCCGCATGAAAGCGTTCCGATCGGCGCCGACGAGCACGGCAATGTGGTTGTGCGAAGCTGGGGTGCGCCGCGCAAGTTTGACTTCGAGGTGAAGGATCACGTCGACCTGGGCGCACCGCTTGGGCTTGACTTCGAGATGGGCGTCAAGCTCTCCGGGGCCCGATTTGCAGTGATGAAAGGCCCGATTGCGCGCCTGCACCGGGCCTTGTCGCAGTTCATGCTCGATGTGCAGACCCTGGAGCACGGTTACACCGAGTGCTATACCCCCTACATTGTGAACGCGGAGAGCCTGCGCGGTACCGGTCAGTTGCCCAAGTTCGAGGGCGATCTGTTCGCAGCCAAGAAAGGCGGACAGGAAGGCGAGCAGGCGAGCGACAACGCGGCCCTGTACCTGATTCCCACCAGCGAAGTCCCGCTCACCAATTTTGTGCGCGACGAGGTAGTGGCCGAGTCCGCGCTGCCGATCAGACTGACCGCGCACACGCCGTGCTTTCGCTCCGAGGCCGGCAGCGCCGGGCGCGACACGCGTGGCCTGATTCGCCAGCATCAGTTCGACAAGGTCGAGATGGTGCAGATCGTGCACCCGGACCAAAGCTACCAGACGCTCGAAGAGATGACGGGTCACGCCGAAGCGATCCTGCAGAAGCTGGGCCTGCCGTACCGGGTGATGGCCCTGTGCAGCGGTGACATGGGCTTTGGCGCCAGCAAGACCTACGATCTGGAAGTGTGGCTGCCGGCGCAGAATACCTTTCGCGAGATCAGTTCCGTCTCCAATTGCGAGGCCTTTCAGGCGCGCCGTCTGCAGGCGCGCTTCAAGAATGCGCTGGGCAAGAATGAACTGGTCCATACGCTCAACGGCTCCGGTTTGGCGGTCGGGCGCGCGCTGGTGGCGGTCCTGGAGAACTATCAAAATGCCGACGGTTCGATCACGGTGCCGCAAGTGCTGCGGAGTTATCTGGGCGGTCTGACCGTGCTGGGCTTCACGGCTGTTGGCGGATAGCCTGGCACGGCCGGGCCACGGACCTTAATATTGTCCTGAATCAAGAAACCGCCGCGAATTTGCTGGATTGCCTGGGGGATAATCAAGCGAGGTGGTGCTCGGCAGTCTTCGGGCGCGCTGAAGTTCGTGCCCCCGTGAATCCCAAAGGAAAGCTATGCCTGCCTGGTTGCTGTATACAGTTGTTTCATTGTTTTTCGTTCTTGCCGCGACGGCCCTGTTTTTTTTCACGGTGACGCGCGGTGCATTGATCATGCGTGGCGTGATGCCCGGTTCGCCGGACGATGCGTCCCATGTCTATCCGATCTACTCGAACCTGCGGCTGATCCGGATGATCGATTTTCAACCGATCATTGCCGCCATTCTGCTGTTTCAATATGACAGGCTGGTGTCTGCCATCACGCATGGCCTGCAACACACGAAATTGCGCGGCAAGAATGTTCTGATCACCTCCTGCGCCTTTGGCAATGTGATCCCGCGCGTCGTCAATGCGGCGATCGAGTCGGGCGCGCGACGGGTCCTGATTGCCGACATCATCAAGAATGAACTCGATCATGCCCAGGGCAAACTATTGGCGCACGCCGGGAAAGTCCAGTTTCTGCAGGAAAACGCGATCGCGATGAAGCAGGCCGATGGCTCGGTGGCGGCCAATGTGATTTTCTTTCTGCTGCATGAACTGCCCCACCATCTCAAGGGCGAGGCGCTGAAAGAGGCGACGCGCGTGCTGGCGCCGGGCGGGAAACTCTATCTGGCCGAATTTCATCGGCCGGACCTTTGGGTTCTGCGGGCGCTGAGCTGGACCTACTTCAAGGTTTTCGAGCCGCTCGGCCTGGCGCTTTGGGACAGTCATGATCCGCTCAAGCAACTCGAGGCGATGGGCGGTCTGACCTGCGAACGCCGCACAGTTTTCTTCGGCAATTTCCAGATCATCGTGGCGACCAAAGATCTGGCCTGATTGCGGAAGGCAGAGTGCGGGGTCTGGGTCCCCGCCTCATACTGTCAATTGCCCGGAAAACGAAGTTTCAGTGGAGACTCACTTGCTTGCAAGTTATGTCGTAACTAAATCGGCGAACACCCAGACCCCGCGCTCTGCTGACGGCATGCTTGGTTCGCGTAGCCAGTTCGTCTGGCGAGGGGCCTGGATCGCAGCGGGAACTGTCTTCCGAGAATTCAATCCGGAAATGGTGCTGTTCCATTGCGGGCGCAGAAAATCTCTGCGGGACCTCTGCGAAGCCGTCATAGAAATTGATGCGGGACCGCCGACCAATTCTTGCTCCATCGGCGATTGCCGAATTTCGGCAGCCGACCAACTGCGGGTACCCACGGGTGTCAGCTTGTGGGAGTCAGAAAATTCAATTGGCCCGGGTTCCCGTTGCTGACTCTCAATTGGCCATCACCGCGACGCGAACATGGTTTTTGATGCGCAGGTAATGTTCAGCATAGACACGTCGGCTGGTCCGAAAGCCTGGACCGTTTGCGGCTGAAGTTGCAGACGATGACCGCCGGAACCCGGAGATCGATTCGGATTTGAAAGGAGCATGCTATGAGTAACCGCCACGGTACGCCGATTTGGTACGAGCTGATGACCAAAGACCCTTTGGCCGCGCGACGCTTCTACAGTAATGTGGTCCGCTGGCAGATCGACGAATTTCCACCAGTCGAGTCCAAGATGGACTACCGCATGATCAGTGCAAGCGATGGCTTGGTTGGCGGAGTTTTCACGTTGACCGAGGACATGTGTCAGCACGGTGCGTCCCCGTGCTGGATGATGTACATCGGCGTCGACGATGTCGATGCGTGTGTCACTTCCATAGTAGCCTTTGGCGGTGCTGTGCAAATGCCGGCATTCGACATTCCGAACACAGGACGCATCGCAATGATGTCGGATCCCCAAGGGGCAACGTTCTACGTGATGCGCGGCTTTAGCAACGAGAGCAGCACCGCGTGCGATCCAGATCACGTCGGGCACGGCGCGTGGCACGAACTGCATGCCGCCGACGGCCCAAAGGCGACCGACTTCTACTCGGCTGAGTTCGGCTGGCGCAAGTCGCGAGCAATGGACATGGGGCCCATGGGCACTTACCAGTTGATCGAAATTGGCGGTCACGACCTTGGAGGCATCATGACCGACCCCAGTTTCCCACGCCCAGCGTGGTTGGTCTACTTTCGTGTGGACGGAATCGAGAGCGCGGCCCAGCGCATTGTTGCAGCCGGCGGCCAGGTGATCAATGGCCCGATGGAGGTTCCTGGCGGTGGCTGGATCGTCAATGGTCTTGATCCTCAGGGTGCAATGTTCGCACTGACGGGCACAAAGTAGTTCATCTGGGCAGGCGGCTAAATTACGCTACGTGTCACAGGCAATCGTTCGTAGTCACTGCTCGAGAAACACCTTGTCCAAGCTCCGTGTAGAGAGTTTCACCATCTCACTCGACGGTTTCGGCGCAGGCTCAGACCAAGACATCAACAACCCGCTCGGCGTGGGCGGTACTTCGCTTCATGGCTGGGCCCTCTCCACACGAACGTTTCAGAAGAACTTGTTCGGCAGCGATGGCGGAGGAGCGGGCATTGATGATGACTTTGCCGCTCGCGGCTTTCAGAACATTGGGGCTTGGATTCTCGGACGGAACATGTTCGGGCCGGTTCGCGGACCTTGGCCAGATGAGAGCTGGCGGGGTTGGTGGGGCGAGAATCCTGTCTATCACGTCCCAGTGTTCGTGCTGACCAACTTCCGATAGTGTGAAATTTGAGGTGCAGCTTTGGGGCAGGCAGTCTGAATTTCAAATCTGCATCGACAAGGGCAAGCAGC
>JBMOJJ010000023.1:0-23089 GCA_049315845.1 Rhodoferax sp. | reverse complement strand
GCTTGCAGAGTCCTTCTTGCCGGGGCACAGGGTCAAGCCGAGGCCGCCCATTGCGGGCTCCAACAGAACCTGTGCGATCTGAAGAGGTGAGTTTTGACTATTCTTGACCGTCATCTTGGTTGACCCCCTGTGTCATCGTCGCCTTCATCTTCGTACACATCTTGAACCGTAACTTTCAAGATGCCTTCATGAGTGTCGGGGTCAAACCAAAAATCTAGCTCTTCTTCGCAGTAGTCATAGCGCAAGTCAGCGGTGACGACCTGCTCAAACCCGGCCATCTCTTCTGCGCTGAGCGCTACTCCATCGGTGCGTGCTATCCAGATGTCACAGTAGCCGACAACACCATAGTCCTCCCAGGGGGCGCCGTAGAGGTCAGCCAGATCGATCGGTCTGAGCGACGCGGGCAGGTTGATTCGGGCATAGGCTCTTCCGAAAACATCAAATGTCACCGTGTAGGGGGCATTGGCAACGCTGGCGGGGTCATACGGTTGTTGCTCAATAAACTTGATGACCTTTTGGTTGTCCAAAGTCAGGTAGGCCACAGCCATTCGGACAAAGAGGACGGTTCCTTCTAGCAGCAAGCTCGGATCATCGGGGAGGTCCAAACTTCGCAGATGGGTTTTGAGGACTTTGTATTTGTCGGCTCGAGCGTCGGCTCGAAAAGACGTCTCCCATTTCGCAAGTGCAAGTCCTGTTGCGTCAGATTTTTCCATATTGGCACCCCTTTCGTTTGTTGTTTGCATCAGATGCATCGGCTGTACAGCCGTTGGCAGTCGCAATGCGATCACCATCCTGGATATTTCTTGATGTAATAGTCCGCTTCATCAGCCGAGTATTCACTCACCAGGTCCCACTCGTTAAGAGATGCCAGGTCATCGGCCATCTCTTGAATCACTGACCTGAGCTCCAGGGGTTTGAGCCATGATTCAGGGATCGCCTGCACTCCATGCATCGAACCCAGCAACTGTCCTGCCATTGATCCAGTTGAATCGCTGTCACCGCTGTGATTGACCGCCAGAACCACACCGGATCGGAAATCCTGGGCTGACAAGGCGCAGTACAAAGCAATAGCCAACGCTTCTTCGGCGATCCACCCTCCGCCCAATTGAGCCAATGCGTCGGCATCATTGGGTCTGGTTGATGCCAGCCGACGAGCCAGCTCGATGGAGTGCAGGGTTTCTTCGTGACCGGGCTGGGCAATCAATAGAGGAAGCACTGCATCAATTGCTTTCGAAAGCGGCGCGCCCACCAGAAGTTTTATGACGATCGCCGCAAAGGCACCCGATGCGAGTTGTCCGGTCGAATGGCCGTGTGTGATCGCTGCGGCCTGGCAGCCAAGTTCGAACGAGTCTTTCATGGACTCGTCCTGGTACTGCTTGTTATCGCCGCACAGCGTGGCGTAATACATCCCAATAGGGGCGACCCGCATCACGCCGCCGCAACCTTTGCTGTTGTTCTTTGCGGCATCGACCGATTCACGCATGTTTTGAAGACCCGACAAGCAAGTGATGCCGGGTGCTCTGCGTGAGAAAAGCTCCTTTTGGCCGATCAGCCAGCCGTCTAAACCCTCATCCTGCATTGCGTGGTGCTGACCTTGAGTGTGCAACCAACGCTGGTAAGACCTGGCAATGACGCACGGCATGGAGCAAATACCGCGAACGTTACCCCGCACCCAGCTTCGCATCGCGCCCTCGGCCGTGAACAAGGTCATTTGGGTGTCATCCGTGATCGCGCCGAGCTTGCCGAAGGCAGGCACGTATTCCTGGATGCCGCCAGGACCAAACTTCTGGATGATCTGGTCCCTGGACATGAACTCAACCGGTGCGCCCAGAGCATCGCCCACCGCGCCGCCGAGCAGGCAGCCCCGGTACAGATTCTGAATGTGCTTATCTTTGGGTGGGCGTGGCAATTGGTTTGTCATGGTGATCACCCCACACTCACAAAATTGGTTGCGCCCAGTGTTGGTTCGCCATTCCATCGATACGCCACCAGCGGCCCCTCTTTGGCTGCGCTGTAGTCCACGCACGCAGCACTATCAGACTGCAGCACTGGTTGGCCTGTCATCCAGTAATGACCGAAGAACACAGGCTTTGCGTTGTCGTAAGGTGAGCGAGCGTCACGTGCCACGGCAAGGGTGGGCAGGCGTTCGCGAAGATCCTCAGGCATGATGGCCAGGTCCCTGTAGGTCGTGGCATTCGTATCCCACCAACGGATGCGCACGTTGTGCCGGGGATGTCCGTCTTTGTCATGAAACATGTGCCCATTTGGCAAGTCGATCTCCAGGCCCTTGGTCAAGCCCTCAACCGTGCGAAATTCCATCCGTCCAGATCGACTCGCTGAAATCATCAGTTCACGCGTCAATTGCAGGCTTGGCGTCAGGTGCGGCCGTATCTCGTTCATGTAGCCGTCGTGCCAGCAGGCGTGAACCACTCGGATACCGGGGAGATCGATCCACAAGGGTAGGGTGAGGAACCAGTCAATGACTTCCGCATGCAGGGCAGGATCATCTGCGACCTCTGCCAGAAAGGCAGCGTGCTGTGACCGGTTCTTCCTTCCGATCTCGCCCTCATGCGGCCGCAAGAAATCACCAGGGTGGTCTGGGTCAAGGGTGTGCCACGCAATCGCATTGAACTCGTGGTTGCCCATGATGGCCTGAGCGCTCCCAGCATCGACCATGCGGCGCACGGTCATGACGCTTTCCAGTTGCCCTGGACCTCTGTCGATGAAGTCGCCGACGAAGATCGCGGTGCGTTCTTTATGACGGTAGGCGCCGCCCCGGCTCTCATAGCCAAGCTGGGCTAGCAGGCCGTGAAGTTTGTCTGCCTGCCCGTGTATGTCTCCAATGATGTCGTATGCCATGGTTCCCTCCCTGTGTACTTAGTTGCATAATGAACATATTATATCTAGGTTATTGGCAAAGTGCAACTATTATGAAGAAACGTGAACTTTATCCGACAGTAATGGTGGACATTGCCATCTTTAGCGTTGAGGAAAATGGTCTTCAGGTAATGCTTGTGCACAGAGCAAACGACCCCCAAAAGGGTCTGTGGGCCTTGCCTGGTGGTTTCCTGAAACCCGAGGAGGACGATAGCCTGGAAGCAGCAGCACGAAGGGTATTGCGCGAAAAGATTGGGGTCGATACGCCCCACCTGGAGGAAGTGTGCACTTTCAGTGGGAAGGATCGTGATCCGCGCGGTTGGTCGATCAGCGTTTTGTTCTTCGCGCTTTTGCCTCGTGACCTGGTGAAGGCAGTGGCTAAACACAAAGTAGACGATGTGGACTGGGTCGATGCAAAAGATCACCGACTTGCGATGGCGTTTGACCATGATGCGCATCTCAAGAAGGCTGTGAGCGTACTAAAACGCAAGGTGGAGCGCCACGCTTTGCCGTTGCATTTGATGCCCCGGGAATTCACGCTGACCGCGCTGCAGCGGACGTGTGAAGAAATTCTTGGACAGTCGCTGGACAAGAGCGTTTTTCGGCGGCGCCTTAAGTCACCAGAACAAACAGTCGAATTGGTTGAAGTTGTTGATGGCAAAGAAAAGGGGCGCCAACGACCGGCTCAGCTTTATCGGGCGCGAGATGGGTTTGTCTTTTTGGAGTGAATGGACTTTACGAATGCCGCAGGAATGGCGGGACGCAATCAATGTTCGCGCCGTATGGCACCAAATGTCCAGTAGACAAACCCTTATCAGTCTTGTCCGTCTGATTTGTCTGCTGGCCTTGGCTGCAGCCGAACCCGATACTGCTCTAAATCCACGTGATCCGCGATTACCCCTCTTCTAGACAACAGTTCCACCATATCTTCCTGTCTAGGTTGACCATATGCCAGTTTGTAGAGTACCAACGAATCACGAAGCTTCTCCCACTGCTTGCCGTCTCGACTGAGAAGGAACTCAAGGATATGCCGCTCGGTCTTGTGGGGGCCAGGGAATATCCAATACGGGGTTAGGTCCCCCAAACTGCTTTCACGTCGCTGCACCGCAATCTCGAAGACTCTGCTCCAAATGTCCTTTGTTGTCTCTTGAAGAACCTGGTTGCGATAGCGCTCTGCCACATTCTTTCGTATCGCGTGTCCCTTGTAGCGATTCACCCGTCCTTCGCGCTGCTCGAAATCAACTGGGTTTGACGGCAGATTCCAATGAACCACAGCATGACACCACCAGTGGAAATCGACGCCTTCTTGCCCGATTGAGGTAGACGCAAGAACGAATGGCCAAAAAGGTGAATTAAATGCGGCACGCACTTCTGGCAAGCGCACATCGTCCTGGTCTTGTCGAAGTCCACCAAACCTGAGTGCGAACCGACTATGAAATGGAATGCCATCGCGATGTGGGTTGTCAACATCAGATCCAACGTATGTTGCTGCACGAATGGTCAGTGCACGACGTCCGGCCTCGGCGAGAGCCATTATTCCTTCGTCCGTATCAGTTTCAATTCCCTCGGCTTCTGTTAGATGGTGAAGATACTCATCCAGAACAGACTGCAAATTCCCGTCCCTGCAATAACTCAAGACAGCCTGCCAGTACGAACCATCATCCGCCGAGTAAAGTGAATCGAGTAACACCGTCGACTCAGGGCGGTTGAACAGAGACCTAAATCCAGTGGCTAACGTTGCTGCTGCCTTCCATAAGCCCAGTGGGGAGACACCGGAACCTGCAATTCGCCTCAGTGATCGCCAGGCAACGTTACCAGGAGAGGCTATTCCAATTCTTGCTACGGTATGGGATAGGCCTTCTGGTCTTTCAACCGACATATGCAAAAAGTCAGTCGCTAGGCTTTTTCGAGCTTCCTGCAAATGTTGGTAGAGACTCTTGGAGCCCTCGACATCTTCAAGGTCTCCAGATGTTTTCGGATCACCGACTAGCGGCCCAGTTAGATCAGCGTCCGAAGCTTTAAGGAACATATGATGATCTTCTGGTGAAGTCGAAAATCCCACGGCGGCGGTCCAGAACCAGGCGGTTGCAGCTGCTGCGCCAGACACGGTTCCGTCACTGCCAAGGCTGTGTCCAATTCGTTTTACTGCCCAATCTTCCAGCGCTTGGATGTCGATCGTCTGATCAGGAGCGGCCCGAGCTGCATCCAGCGGATCGGTCACCGTAGCCAGGGCTGGATTGGGCCAGAACAACATAAATGTGGTCATCGTTGTCGGGCGTCCCGCTTCCACTCTGTATTGAAGCCGGGGACGGAAGGCGCGGCGTGCCTCGCGCGAATTTTCGAACCGATTTGCGGATTTGTTGATGGCTCTTTCCGCTTCATAACTCAAAAGGGATGCGATAGCAGACGGAGCAGCCACCCAGCTGGAGAAGACAAGACGTTTGGTCAGACGTTGGTCGGTGAATTGAGAAAAGACACCAGAACTCTTGTAGTAAGAAAGGGATGGGGGCATCCAAAGCAATTGCCACCAGCCCTTTTCCACAGTATCTGCAGCGAGTTGACGAAGGCGAACGTTACCCCAATCGATCTTCTTGAATCGTTGAATATTTGCGCGGCGGATTCTTTGAGTTGATCGAAGCAAAGGCAGAAGGGCCTGGAACTTGTCGTCGTCTTTTAATGAATCTTTGATGCGCTCGCCGACTCGATATCCGTCCAAGAAATTGGCGAAATAAGGAGCGGACTTCCAATACTCAATGGTCAATGGAGCATCTACCGCCTCAGCGAGCCTGTGCAGCGCAACATAGCCCGCCATATCCTGCGCTGTCGCGGGGCTTGATTGGCAAATCGTTTTCACGCTGGTGCCAGTGGATTCGGCCAGCGGACGTTCGGTTCGGCACAGCAATTTTGTCAATTGGCTCTCCAATTGACTGCGAATCTCATCGACTCGATGGCCTGCCAGAATCAAGCGCCGAAATTCAGAAAGATCACTACGAATTGCATCTACCCGTCCATGGCCGGCGTCGAGAAAGCTCAATGTCTTGAAAAAGTCACGATAGTGATCCTCTCCCCGTTCGGCCTCTTCTGCCAGCGTATACGGCTTGTAGGGTGTCGCCGACAAAAGCAATACGCGGGCATGGTCTTGGCTAAATAGGTGATTTGCGAGCTCGGCTGCTTCGCTGCGCGTCTCTCCAGTTTCCAATAGGGGGCTGAATCGCTGAAACTCATCGAGAATGATCAGATCTGGGTCAAGCGCTTGGACGCTGCATTTGGCGAGCATCTGACGCAGGTCAGCCGTCAGTTGCCGGGCATGTTGCTGTTGTGCGATTGTCAGTGCGGAGTGACCTTTCACCGACTCGATTAGCACCGTGAGTTGATCAGAAACCTTGGACTTCCTTAGTGTGCTCAGAAACAATCGATGTATTCCTGGCTCCCAAAGTAAAGTGCCGTCTTGACTGGTGAGCTCGCGCGTCTTGTCGTCAATATAGCGACGAAAGTTATCCAATGTGCTGACACCGCTCTGGAGGATACGGCGCAGCGCAGTGTCTGCACTACCCTTGAGTTCCCAAAAGCGGGTGAGAAGCAGATAAAGTACTGCTCGCTCCTCGGCCTTGCCAGTCTGTCCGCCAAATTCAAAGGAGGTTGCTGGAGTGAATGAAACGAATGTTACTGGCTTGGAAGCATCTTCTGAGAGAGGCGTTAATAGGTGAGGTTGAGCGACAAGCATCGTCAGTCGTGTCGATGGAGTTACCCGATGCGTACCAGTCACTGTCAGTTTTCTAAGATTTTGATCTGCGATATCTTTGTTCGAGCACACGTATATAACGTCGATACGCTTGACAGTGTCTCTATCTTGGAGGAGCTCAATCGCCTTCGCAATGATTCCTTGTGCGACATGTGTCTTTCCCAATCCGGTCTCATCTGCGACCAGGAATCTCTTTGTGGAATCTTCGTCCAGGTAGAGGCGACTAAAGCCATGTTCGACTGTTTCTCTCTGAAAATCATGCAGACGTGAGAGAACCTTTGCGGCAGTGAATCGCTTTGCCATTAGCCTTCCCTCCCCATCAATTTCCTGGCACCAACGACTGAGCCCCAAAGTTCGTTCCAGCCAGGTGGCAGCACGCTTCTTCCCAACTCTGTCGAACTAAGTCGATTGACTAGGCTTTCAAGGTGGTCCAGTGCGTCAGGTCTTTCGGCCAAGGACCGAACGATCATCTCCAGCAAGCCCGAACTCAACCCTGTGCTCACCCAAGCACCACCTGCAGATTGATTGTCAGCAAGGCTAGCGAGGGGGAAGCTTCCTCCAAGACCAAGAAGCAAGTCAATGAGCCGTAGAAACTTTTCCGGAGTGTCAATCTGACGAACCAATATCTCATCGAGTCGCTGCTCCGGTTCGCCGATCAGAGTCGCACAGACAACTGTCTGTTTCTCGACCACCTGGCTATCTCGACGACCAACACAGACTAGGACCATGAACGGAGTAATGTCTGCGGCCTTTATCGACTCGAAATTGACCCTGACGACCTGCTCAAATGACATTTGGCGCTTGTCAGCTTGCTTGTTTAACTGGCAAATATATAGCTCTGCTTCAAACCCATTTGGTTTGGGAAGTGCCACGTCGCTTGTGACAAGAACGCTCCATTCTTGCTCCTCTCTACTTGCAAGTGCCTGCAGCTTCAAGCCGGCGAGGTCGAAGAGGTATGACTCGACACCATGACTCAGTTCCTTCTGTGCATCGGTCAATGGACTTTCCGGAAAACTGTATCTTTCGAGAATTTCTCGAAATGAACTGTCTTCCCCTAGCATTGATTCAACGCCCAGGCGGGTTGCGCCACCGGAGATTTCACAAAGAATTTCCACATTTCCGTTGAATGCCCGCTCAGTTGCATTCGCTGATCCAATGAAAACCCTGGCTCGACGGTTAGTCTCAACGACATATAGCTTTCCATGTAGATCGCCAAGCATCTGCTCGGTTTCTACTGACATTTCCTGATGCTCATCATCTCCGCCAAGGCTGGCAAGCGGATTGATGTGGAAATAGGTCCCCTCAGGTATTTCATCGACGGCAATTCGATCAAGTTCCTCAGCTCTTGAAACCACTGAAAGGCTCGTGCCCTTGCTATCGCCTAAAGCGATTCGCAAACCGGCAGGACTGATAAAGGGAGAAACGATCAAGTGGCGGTATCCAGTAAACAGTTCTTCAGTTTTTGGCTTTCGCATTCCGGGCAATCCGAAAGGCCAGAACTGAATGTCTTGGACATCTTCTGGCATTTCCCACCAGACTTTGCGCAGTTCATCTGCAATTTCATTGATCGCATTGAGTCGCGCATGACTTTGATCGAAGCCGGCTAGAAGCGGCAGGGATGCCACGAATCGATTCAGATTCTGATTGCCAGGATTTATCCCCATCGAGCCGGAATCAAAGTCGCTATCGAGTCGCAATATGAGATCCCAGCTCCTGTCCTGGGTTAGATTTCTAGAGAGAATGAGACAGCGATATCGCAGTTCGCCATTATTTGCTGCATTGGAATAGCGCAGTATCCACATCTTAGGGTGGAACAGACAGCCGGGCTTTGGTCGCGGAACTTGGTGAATGGACTTTTCGAGCAAGCTGACCAGATCAGATGGCCAACGGTCAGCTCGGATCCCGCCAGCCTGACAAAAGATATCGAGCTTTCCAGCACTGCTTCGAATGGCCTCGAGTACCTCGACAGGGTCTGGAGACTCCCTCAATGCGTAGCCTGCGAGTGCCATGGGGACCATTAATGCTGTCTCGAGATCCAAAGTGAACGTAGTCGCAACCGCCCGATCAAAACGGAATCCAGCTGGCGGTCGAAGAGCGTCAAGCAGGAGTAGTCGACTGTCAGGAGGTAGCATGACTTCTTCCTTTCGCAATGTCGGTAAGTATGGTTCGAACCCTGTCCCATCTATATGCCAAGCGACCACTACCCGAAGAGCCTCCCCATTGCGACATTAATCGATCATTTGCCAGTCGTGCCTGTCCTTTCTTCTGATCCCGTTCTCGTTGTGCTATCAGTTGTGCCAATGCTGGCTTTTCTAGTGCCATCTTTGGGTTGGAGAGCACGCCACAGTCGCACCATGTATCGATGAATGTGCGTGTCTGAGGTTTTATCCTTCCGTTTTGTAGATGGACCAGACCCCACATGTCGGATCGGTTCCACATATGCAGCGTTTTTTGGCGCGATGAAATTTCATCACCCCAAGATTCAAGTAACCCTTCGTAGTGCGCGATATATTCCTGGGCACGTTCATATTTGAGTTCTTCCCAACGTCTTGCAAGCAATAAGTTGTAAAGCAGCGCTGCTCCATGCATAGCCAAGGAAAACATCTCTGAATGCCCCAAGAGCGCGCGCATAGAAGTCGGTGCATCCTGAAATAGGGATTCACTCCAAGGCCAGCTGGATGTTGGGCACTCCGACCTTGATGCCAACCAGGCCAGAGGAGTTCCAGCTGTGGAATCCTGGAGTCGCTCCGAAAGCCAATCAGCTTCGTCCTCAGTGAGATCGAAATTCAGATCCTGAACATCTGGGAAACCCACCGGCACAGGTGGGATGTTGCGCTGCCAGACACCTTCCGCTCGATTAGATTCCTCTTGAAGGGCATCTTCGAGGGCAACACGTTTGAGATCAATTGCGGCAACAAATTCCTGAGCGCCACCAACTCTCAAGATATCAAACCTTTGGAGAGCGTGCCAATAGATAGTTGAAGGGAGGATCTTGACGCGCGCCCCAGCAATGCGACCGATCAAGCCGTCAACTGCTCCACTTTGCCTTAATGTCTCGACGTGGCGCCGCTGCCAATTGTCAACCCAGTTGAGAAGTTCACGCCCGCGCTTTCCCCGACGCGCGCCCTCCTTAAAAAGCCAAGGTACAAAGAGAAAGTACCTTGCCCGAGTTTGGATAACTGAGATCCCTGGGAACAGAAGATCGCTGATGGCATCTCTAACCGTCCCTACACCCAGTTCATCACGACTCTCTGGCTGAAGGAATAACTGAATGATCTCGCGCGCCCGGCGCTGATCACGCTCAGAAAAATCGAGCCAAGCCAAAGACGAAGTCATAAGAATTTACTCCCTGTCACTGTGTCGCATCTTGCGCGCCAAAATCGTCATTGCAGCGCCAGTCTTATGGCTCCCGCGGCAACTGGCAGGAATAGCCAGCTTTCCAATACAGGTCGCCCGGAAGCCTTCTCGATTGCCTTGGCATAGGCTCCGAGTTGTGCACCATACTCCGACGCCAATTGCTCCCAATGATCCGGCGCCAACTGCGTGGACTTGTGATCAATCAATATCCAGCCATTAGTCGTTTGCAGCAGCAGATCCAACCTACCAGACAACACCTGACCAGATTCAAGGATGCTTTGCACGGGATATTCAGCGCTTATGGACGCGTTGGGCCAGCGCGCCTGGATCCAATCGTGAAGAGCTTTGACCTGCCGTAAAACGCCGGCGCCAGAAATGCAGTCTGACACACCGAAGGAAGCCAAAAGCCTTTCTACTTCGGAAACGGTTACAGCCTGACTAAGGTCGGTACATGACATCGCCACGCATGCATGAATTGCAGTGCCGAGGATGGTCATGTCCGCGCCGTCACGCACTGGAATGCGTTCGCCTACCCGGCATTTTTCAAGTGTCCGAGTTGAAATCGTTGCGGCCGTTGAAGGACTGAAGTTCAGAGCAGGGCGTTTGATCCCCTCGCGCCCAGCAGGAAACCAGTGCAGTGCCTCGCCAAGCTGATTCAGGGGAACCAATGACGGATCGACTGGATCCAGATCCCAGCGCTCGGCGGCCATGCTTTCACCGGTCGGCAGCACAATCTCCTGAGCTCCCTTTTCTTGCAAAAGCCAGGAGGCATCCAGACAATCCAGCCATTCTCCGGAGTTATTGCGGCTGGAACGGGCCAGGACCATAAGATCCCTTGCTCTGGTCATGCTGACATAGAGCAAGCGCTTGGCCTCTTCGACTGCGCTGGCTCTGAATTGGGCTGCCATCGGAGTCAGCGCAATTTCGTCAGCGACGCTTACCTTCTTTTGAGCTCCAAACGGCCAAGGCCAGTAGCGGATGAATCGGTCATCCAGTGGGGATCGGACGTTGAACGTTTCCCCTGGTTGTGCGGAGATCGACCACAAGCGATCCTTGATGTTTGCGGCAAGGTCAGTGAGTACCACGACGGGCCATTCGAGTCCCTTGGCCCCATGGTGGGTCATCACCTTAACGGCGTTGATCGCAGGTTCTGCTCGCAAGTCTTCACCTTCTGTTGCAAGCTCGCCTAAGTACAGGATCAGACCAGAAATGGAAGCTGCATGTTGGCCACCCCTGCAAAGATCCTCGTACTTAGTCGCTAAATCAAGAAGCGCTTCAAGGTTGGCAAGTCGCATGCGAGCCAGATCGGAAGTTTTCGACCAGCGCAAAACTTTGGCGGGCAATTCGCAAGCCGTAATTACAGTCTGCAGTGCTTCCCTTGGGGCAAGAAGAGGAAGGTTCTTGCGCATTGATGAAATCACCGCCAGCACAGGATGCGGCTCCTTGCCACCGCTGGGAACCTCCAACCAATCGTCAGACTCACCTCCAGCTTGAAGGTGCCGCAGCCGATCAGATACCCAGGCCTCTGGCTCCGTGCAATCGGCGAGGGAGGCAATCTCTGCACTGGCAATCGTGTCTCCAGAATCATTCAGTCGGCGCAGGCACGCGAGCGCCAGGGTTGCTTCCGCTGTTGCCAGCAAGCCAGGCTGCGATGTCGCAGCCGGTATACCCTGCGCCGTCAATGCGGCGCCGATGGCAGTCACACCCGTATGCAAGCGGGCCAGGACGGCGATGTCGCCGTAGCAGACAGCGCGCGGCACTGTGGCCCCTTTGTCCAGTACCAGATAGCCGGAATTGACCAGCCGGTGGATGCCACCAGCCAAAGCTGTCGCCTCCTCCGGTATGTTCTTTCCGCCAAGCATCCAGTTGGAGATAGACGGTCCAGGCAACTCGTCGTCACGCTGTGGTTTGAGCTCGACTTCGACCTTTGGCAAACTGCCAGAGAACGCTGGGACAAAAATTGCATTGACTAGCCGGACGAGTTCTGATCGCGAGCGCCATGAGGTCGGCAAGATGTCCTTGACGCCTCCAAGCGCCGGCAGCTCTCTAAGAATCGACTTCATCAACTCGGTGTCGCTGCCACGGAATCCGTAGATGGCCTGCTTGATATCTCCAACCCAATAGACCCGCTTAGCATATTGGGCCAGCTTCAGGAAGAGCGCCAGTTGAATCGGGCTTGTGTCCTGGAACTCATCGACCATCAATAGATCAAGTTCATCGCCCAGGACCTTTACCACCTCTGGGTGATCGAGCAACTTCAGAAGTTGGTGCTCCTGGTCAGCGAAATCCAGCACGCCCATGTCGCGTTTGTTATCGGTGTAGATAGCAAGCGCTTTTGAGGCTAGTGCGAACATTTGCTCCAAGTAAGAGGCAATGTCCTTGTGCAGACCGGGATGCTCGGCAGCGCGCCCGGCAAGTTCGGCAATCGGTTCGGCAAGCGTTTTCAGGCCGACTTCGGGAAATGTCTTGGAGAGCTTGAACCATTCACCCCACGGGACGGAACCACTCTCCAAGTCGCGCTCAAACCGCCTCAGGAGTGCCAGGTACGTGTTCGTATTCTTCTTTTCGCCGGCTTGCGCAACCCGTTCGATTTCCGGCATCGCATCGCGAATCGCTTTTATCAAACGACCGCTCAGGTCGTCCTTGGCGGGCTTAGGAAAGTGCGCGAGCAGATCTTTGGCATTGCGTGCTGCAAATCCTGCGATCTTGTTCTTGGGCATGTCATTGGCGCGGATTTGATCAACGAGGGCCTTAAGATGATCGCGCCAGTCATCGGAATTTCCCCAAGAAGACTCCGCAATCAGACCCAGTCGTCGAACGATTGTGAGGAACGCGCTCATCGACGGCCCATCGAAAACGGCATCAATCGCCTTGCCGAGCATGACCTTGGCCTGTACTTCCTCCAATACCTGTTGCTGTGTCGCCATCCCGGCTTCAAACGCGAAGCGCTCGATCAACTGGCCGCAAACACTATTGACGGTCCCGATTCTTGCCTGCCCCATTTCATTGGCCAAAGAGAAAGCACCCTGGCCCAGTAGATGACCACGCACGCGCTCGCGCAGTTCGGTGGCGGCCTTCTTCGTGAAGGTCGTTGCGATAACGCCGGAGGGCCTGATCTGCCCCTCTGAGAGTTCTCGATGAAGTATTTCCGTTAGGCGATGAGTCTTGCCGCTTCCGGCGCCGGCACTGATGAAGGTAATGTGGGCATTGTTGGAGCTGGCCATCTCATTGCTCCCATCCGGCGAGCGCACGGCAGTCGTTGTAGTCTTCGTTCAAATACTCCATGGACATTGCCGTAGCGGGAGGGGTCGATTGCGCTGTGGCTTGAATGCCCTCAAGCGCGACCTCGATAAGTCCCGTTGCGATCTGGCCACGGCGCCATTTCCAGGTTTCCGCGAATCGTTGCCAGAGCTGTGCGGTATTCTCACCATTGGCAGACGTCACAACATCTGCGTCTCCAAACACCAGATCATTGGGTGCGAAGAAGCGCGCCTGATCGAGAATGTAATAAGCAACGGTTGGCCAATAGCCGGTTTTCTGTCGCAGTAATTCAGCGTAAATTGCGAGTTGGAGGTGTCTGTTTTCCTTCAACTTGGCGGGAAACTTCTTCACGCCAGACCACTTCATATCGATGATGGCTTGAGCACCGCCGGACTTTTGCATCACTAAATCCGCGTAACCCGACAATTCCCCGCCTGCGAAGTGACCAGAGAGTTGAATTTCTGAATCGACTTTTAGTATTCCAGCAAGTGCGACCTGCTGGCGCAGCGTTCGAATGGAATTTCTTAGGCGATGACGGAAGCCTTCCAGATCGGCACCCATGCCGGCCATGCGCAGCAGCGCCCCTTCCTCTGTTATCAGCTGATCGAACGCGGGATCGAACCAGACAGCGTATTGCGAATCCGTCATGCTCAAGGCATCGTCGCGTTGATAGTAGCGTTCGACTAGCTCATGAGCCAGGTTGCCGAGCATTCTGAAATTGCCGCCAAGGTCAATGATGCGCGAAGGCCGTAATTTGGCTGGATACTTGAGTAACCAGTGGTAGGGATTGAACAGAAACAGTTCCAGACTGGAGAAAGATTCCGTCTCGCGCAGTGAAATACTGACATCCTGTGGCAGTTGCCACCAGCGCTGTGCTGCGGGCAGCGGCACGTGAGTAACTGATTGCATGCCTGGCGTGGGCTTGGCCAGGAGACTGTCCAAGGACTGGACGGGTGGGCTATCGATGACGGCTTCAATCATCTGCCAGACTGGGTGAACCTCCTCGCCTTTGGGCGGCAGGACAAGGATCAACTGCGTGCGAGCGGCCAGTATGGGCCTTAGCCATTCTCGAGCGGCTTGTGTCAGTCGCTCCCGACCTTCTGGCAACGCCACACCAGCATGCGCCAATGCCAGGACTTCCGCTGCCGACCAAGGATAGGACGTTGGCAGTGTCGGCATGGCGAGCTGCCACCAGATCACGCGCTCGGTCTGTTCGACTGCGGCACCCGGATGGGTGACAGCCATCTGTGCCCCTACCTCAGCGATGAGCAACGGATTGTCGGTTCCGCTCGCGGTCGCTTGGCCGACCAGTTGCTGCAGTTGGCGTGGACGGATCGTTAGCACTCCCTGGGACTGAAGCACCGAGAGGGACTCGACACACGCATGACATTGGGCAAATCCCGCATTGAAGGCCAGGCGTCGTGCAGCATCCTCGTCCCCAAGTCTTGTCTGGAAGAACTCGGCAAGGCGGATCACACGCTCCAACACCATGGCAATCGGAGCGCCATCCTCCTGGGGAAAGCGCGGATGTTCGATCCAGTCTTGAATCTTCTTGCGAATGGCGGGCGCCGCTTGCTCGCCGTAGTGCAAGTCGATGTCCTTGAGGGTCGCCTCCCAGGCCTTGCCACCGATCCCCGGCTTGTCGGCAACCTTGCCCGCCAACCGTCGGCGCGCATGACCAGGCACTGGACACACCGGATGCGTGAGGAACTGGAGCAGACCATAGAAGTTGAGGGGGTCCCAAAGCAGTTCCAGGGCCAGTGGCAGGACCTGCAAGGCGGGTCGGAATGCGCTGGCTTCGCGCAAGCCGTGCCGTGCCTGTCCAGCAACGACCAACTGGTCATCAAGACGAGCCCCCTCCATGCCAGAGACGATCAGTGTTGGCAGTTTCTCGTCTATTTGGTCTGCTAACCACGCCCCGGAGAGGGCTCGGGTTTCTCCCTGGACCACCATCACGGTGCCATCGTCGTCCCATGGTGATTTTTCAAACTTCTGCCCGGCGACAGCACGTTCGAGTTTGTGTTGCAGGCTGCCAAGAAATCCCTTGCCCACTACGCGAACCTCTTCAAGATTGGCGACAGGCAGAAGTGCAAGCACCTCCTGCCAACGTTTTGGAAACGTGGCGACTTGATCGGCCAGCCGTACATCGGAGATAGCGTGGCGACGGATTTTGAGCTGAGCAAGAATCTGTGCCAAACGTTCACCTGGCGAGGGTGCGAGCGTTGAATGGGCGAGCGCGTCGACATCGGCAATATCAGTCAGTCTGCGACCGGCGTTCGCTGGAAGATCGCCTTTCCAGCCATACAAATGCCAGAGGTCGCGCCATCCGAGTAGCGTGGCGGCAGTGCCCAGGGCATCCGTGGCGAAGCTAGCATGGTAGAAACGCTCGGGTGAATCGGCTTGAGCCAGACAATCACGATATTGAACGATGCGCTCGGCCTGGGAAGCGTGCATTCCCAGCAAGCCGAGTTGTGTCTCCAGGATGGTGAGGAATCCCAAAGGACCGACAGCTATTTCCCCAATTCGATCAACGGGAGAAAATGCACGTTGGCCGTCGAGGTGGAGCCCGAAGATGATAGTTAGCGGTAGCAAGAGATCGTCCTCCCGTTTCGTTGATAACTGATGACTTATCTTGTCGCCTTTGGCGCCCGGAACACTCAGAGCACACTACCAACATGTACGAAGAGTATCAAATCGAGATTCCACAGTCCTTTATGGCGCTGTTTGTTGACCCCGGGCGCCAGAAGCCCAATGCATCGCGCGATGAAGTGGCTGCGCGCTATGAACTCTGCGAGGACATGGCCAGCATGCTCACAGAGACTGCTAAGAATATGTTTCTGGAACTGGGAATCACCGAGGACGACGTGCTTCTTCAATGCTATGGTGGCCTGACCGGTGAAGGGTCGGTGGTCACAGAGCCAGAGGCGCTCTGGGTAATTCACAGACTGGCTGAATTGCTCGAGTGGCCATTCCTCAGAACGTTTTAGTGCCTTACAGATCAACTCGTTCACTATTCGTCAAGCAGCGGCCATTTCGCCACCGAGCGCCTCAAGCAAGTCAGGAAGAAGCTTGCGCAACTCGCCAGTGGCAATCGCCACGTCGGCATCGAAGCCGTCGTCTTTGCCGGTTGCACCGTTATCAAATACCACGTCCATGAACGCCAGTTTCTTGATCTGAAGGTTCTCGGTCAGGACGAACGAGACGCGGCTGTCCCAGGTGAGTGCGAGTCGGGTGGGCAACTTGCCTGCCTGAACGTGCTTGCGTACCTCGTCGTTGTCCAGCGGGTGACGGGCGTAGCGCACGACAGCCTTGGATTCGTCGGCGGCTTTGAGCTCGCATTCACGATCCACGCTGAAGCCAGAAGGCGCTTCCTGGCTGATCAGCCACTCGGCCATGGCGGAAGTGGGTGACAGCTTGGTGTTGAGCAGCGTTACGGCCAGACCTGGCACTGACTTGACCAGCATCGTTACTACATCATCGGTGCGCGCCTGGCTGGCAGCGTCGATCACCAGCAACCGGGCTTTCGGGTCAATCCATATCCCGACTAACACTTGCTTGGTGAACGCCATCGGCAGTAACTCAAGCCTGATATCGTCTTTAATGTCGCGGATTTCCTTCTTGCCAGGTTTGCGACCTGTGGTGGCTTCAATGTGCGCCACGCGCTCCTTGGCTTTGCGGGTGACGACAGCACCTGGCAGAGCACGGGTCTCGATCATCAGCTTCAGAATGAGTTGGCCACCTACTGACTCCACCAGCGGACCATTGGCCTCACCTCTGGGCTCACACCAGCCAATAGACTTCTCCTGGGTAGAGCCACATTCAACAAAGCGTCCAGCATCGGTGCCTTCCTCGATCTGCTCCACGGTTGCGGACCACTCTGGTCCGATTCGATACACGATCATGTTCTTGAACACTTGCACCCTTTTTAACGATTGATTCAAAACTTCAGCCGTCCATCATCCCATCAATCGGGTGTCACTCTTCTCGTCTGACTTGTGGTATTGGCTTGCAGCCTGACGTGTTGGAGTAGACCATTGCAGGCATCTTCAACCAGATCCAGCACATGCTCGAAGCCCCCGGTGCCACCGTAATAAGGGTCCGGCACCACTGCGCTGTCAAACTGGAGACAAAACTCAGTCAGGCGTCGGACTTTGTGTTGATGCGTGGGCGGGCACTGCTCTTGCAGTAGCGCCAGGTTGTCCTGGTCCATGACCAGAATCAGGTCGAATTTCTCAAAGTCCGAGTCCTGAATTTGTCTTGCCCGCAGGTCCGAGAGGTCATAGCCACGCTTTCCTGCATGGGCCTGCGAACGTTCATCTGGTGGACTGTTGGGGTGAAAATTGTGTGTGCCTGCCGAGTCAACTTCTACCGCGTCTGACAAACCGTGTTCCCTGACCTTGTGGCGAAACACGCCATGCGCGGTTGGACTGCGGCAAATATTGCCCATGCATACAAACAGAACAGAAAAATGGGTCATGGGAGATTCGGCGCGGTTGTCGGAACTGAAAGGTCGGCTATCACAGCAGAATGGTCTGAGTACCGTGCCAACCGTACCTCATGCTCGTGCCAAACGCGCTGGATAGACGGCGCAAGCGCTGGCGATGTCCAAATGTAGTCGAGTCGAAAACCATTTCCGTACGAGCTATGCCAAGTGTAGTCTCGGCCAGTTGGGTTGGCGGCACGCCAAGTGTCTATGAAGCCAATTCCCTCCAGTGCCTCGTGCTTATCCTGGCAATCGAAGGTCTCACCGGCTTCATCGACAAGAGTCTTCCCAGTGTTGAAGTCGCCCAGCAAGACGACATTGCGATCTCGGAGTTTCTCGGCATTGGCAAGCAGCCAGTCCCAATACAACTGCTTGGCCTCCTTCAACGGGAAGTAGAACCCGAATACATCAACGCCATCCACACAAGCACCGATGGAGCGCCATGACTCACATGTCGTCTGAATTGGAAGCTCAACTACTTTCAAAGGTTGCCGCGAGGCTATCGCGGTCCCGAGCGTGAAGGGATCTTGCGGATGACTGAGCAAATGTGGGTAGCCCGCGTCGGTCAAAAGAGCTTTGAGTTCATCCCCGAGCGCCCCGGACTTGAACTCCGTAAGAACAAGAATGTCGGCATCAACGCTTGCAAGCCAAGGAACAAGTCGCTTGAGGCGGGGCTCTCCATCACAACCTGGTGCAGTTGGTTCTCCGCCCCAGTTTAGGTTCTGCGTTGCGATTCGCATGCCGTCTCCCTTTCAGATGACCAAGAAACCGCGCCACAGCTTCTGCTGAATGGGCGCATTGGTTCAAAAGTCGATTGAAACACTCGACAGGCTCATGCCGTGAGCCTGCGCAAAGATACCATTTGTTCATGTACACAAAGTCGTCTTTAGCTCAAACCAATGTCGTCCAGATGCCGGCATGCGCAGGGCGGCTGCCCAACGGCAAAGTCTTCCTGAATGCTGAAAAAACAGGGACCAACGCCGTCAACGACCACGCCCGGATGGAGATCGCCGCAGTCGAGTCAGTGGACCGGCGCATCACGAGAAGCCGTATGCACTGGTACGAACCGGCAGTCAGCCGGATTCTGGACGACACCACCAAGTTGTGGTTTGGTTAACCAGACTGTTGAAAAGCTTGAACGCCCCTTCGCTTGGCGCCCAACTCTCTACCCGACCTGCGGTACATGTTTGATTTCGTCTTGTCCGATTCAGTGGCGCAGCCAGCCTACGGCGAGCCCGTCGATTTACTTCGCGACGACATAGATGGTGACGTCAAGGCCCTTTGCTTGCCATCCTCACAAATGATGTCGAGCCCAACTTCCTTGAAAAATGTCTCCTCAACGGCACTCATCTATTCTTCGTCCGGCTACATCTGGCTTGTCTCAATGAAGAACCATGCCTGGACGGAGGAACTGCTGTCCAAGGTCGACGAGTTTCTCGCGCCTCGCTTGCAAACCTGGTCATGGCAGAGACTGCAGGATGGGCTCTCGGACGATATGGAAAGAGAGCTTGTTTTGCACAAGACCTGCCTCCTTGATGACAAACTTTCGGCACTGGAAATTCCTCGCGTGGCAGACGCCATTTTTCGCAGATGGATGTTGCTGCAACCGAGCCTCCCAGATCTGGCTCTTCTCAGTCGCATGAAGGCCGATCTGGTCCGGCGTATTGAGCGCAGTGCGGATCTGGCTGTGGCTGAGTTCATGGACCTGATCGACCCACGTATCAAGGCATTGTCTGATCCAGCCTCGTTAAGCCTGGACCTATACAACTACGTGGCAAACCCAGCACATCACCGGGAACGGTTGCAGTTCACCACGGACTTTCCGCTGTTAGCAGGATTTGTTTACTCAGCTGACACGAAGTCGGTCTGGCGTGAACTCGGCCAGGTGATTGATCAACTTGGGTCGCCGGTGCGATTCTTAAGTGACGCCATGAAAGTTTCATCTGCCGCCGTACGTGCACTCAGGGCGGTCACGGCCTTTGACGTCGGCCCCTATTTTGAAGCGCATCCAACAGAGTTGCTGGCGTTGCTCGATTCTCTTCCTGCAGAGCATCTGCCCAAGTCCGCTGGGCACTGGTGCGTATTGAAGGAACAGTACAACATCGCCAAGCAATTTTTCGGTCGATCTCCCGCCGGTGCCGTTCTGACAAAGTCAAGAGTGGGGCACGCACTGCGGTCCGTCGTCGGACTCAAACGCGAGGCGATTCAAATTCAGGCCGAGGACGTCCACAAAGTCGAACGCCTGAGAGCCGGGCTTGTCCACTCAAGCTATTCCAATGTTGGGTTCGAGCAAAACCATTCACTTGACATTCAGCGCAGAGCGAGTATCTCGCAAAAAGTCGACCATTTTCTGGGGCACTTATCGTGGATCCGACTGCTCGAGTTGTCACGCAAGTGGGAGAAGTGCTATGGCGAGGCAGTGGAGAGAAATGCTGACAGTATCAAGTTCGTCTCTGGCGATCGTTACTGGAACTACATTCCCGACGGAGGATTTGTTGCTCCCAACGGCAGAGCAGTGCGGTGCTTGCTGACTTCGGATGAACTCAGGATTCAGGGCATGGCGCTTGATATCTGCCTGGCGCAGACTGGGCACAGGGCGACCTATAACGACGAGTGTTTGCGTGGTTCAGTCGCAATCTTTTCCATTCATTGCCCACGGGGCGTTGCCAGCAGTACTGCAGAGTTTCGACTGTCCATGGTGAGAGCTGCGTCTGGTGAAAGCAGGGTCCAGTTCGAATTGCTGCAGCACAAGGGGATAAAGAACCAAAGTCCAGACAGCGCAGATGCCCTGGCCATTGATGCGCTAAGAAGTCGGTTCATGACAGTACCGTGGCAGGCTCATGCGATCAATGGTCTACGGCTAAGCGGGCGACGCAATGCGTTCAGACGACATGACAAGGGGACGTCTGCGGCATTGGCCGTCGTAAGTGTTCAAGCCCTTGTTGGCGTTTTTGGGGAAGCACGGGCGAACGAACTGTTGCGAGACTTTTCAGCTGACTAGCCAAAACCGAGGAATTTGCACATGACACATGACAAAGCCTACTGGAACATGCATCGGGTGCTGGAGAGAATCTTGCTATTCTGCGATTCACAAAGATCACTGCCGATGGCCCTACCTGACTCGCCGCTTTTCCCTTCCTTGGGCGAGGCTCGGATGAGGCATACCTCGATCATGACGCCGGGTGGAAAGATCATCAAAATCATAAGGAAGCCGCCTGATTAGATTGGGTGATGAATGTCAGGCGGTGAACAGCAGGCTGATGTTTCATGTTCAGTCCCATTCAAAAATGAATTCGGCTCGCACCTTGCGTGACCGCACCCATGCGTAGCCTCGCTTGGCACCTTGCGGCACCGACCATTCATGACGCCGGGGTGTGTCATTTGGACCAGGCGTGTAGCCTGGGATTTCAAAGTACCAAAGCTTGTCTTTGGGTTGTCTGCCGGCCAGGAATGAACACCAACCAGCGTTCAAATGACCAAAGGGCAGGTCGGGCACCCGACCGAGCGGGTCAATCACCTTCGCATCTGCTTGGGCAGCATCAGGTGACACGAGCCTGACCAAATGTTGGCGATGACAGGCAAAAGCGTCTTCGGGATTGGGCTTCCAGACTGTCGGCGAGATGCGCTCTTTAACACCGATGACAAATGCCAACGGCCAGAACAAAAGTATCCATGGCGCAAAGATCAATACATCCCTGTTCTTCTTCAACTCGGCGGTTTTGCCAGGCAACTCTCTAACCATTTTTACAACGTCACGAACCCATTGAGTACGAGGATCCGGCTTGTCCGTCATGCGGACCCACAAGCGAACCGCCAGTAGAGCGACGACACCGGTGACCAGATAGATGCCAAACCAATACAAGATGTTGCTGAGTGACATTTCAATCCTCGTCTGGACGGCCATAGGTTGTCATACCAGCCAGGAAATATTCTTTTGAGGCACCGGGCTCTGCCTGACCGTTGACGGCAGTTCGCTCTTCGGTTACAACGCCGCGTTGCACCCGCAAGAAGAGGTCGCTTTCGTAGGTGCTTGCGTACCTGATTCCGCATCCGAACGCAGCTTCGTTCAAGGTGCGCGCCCTGTACCCGGCAGCACCTTGGAACTGGGGTGATGTCGTTCCTGACTTTTTGCTGCCAGCAGCCAGTGTGGGCCGGGAGTCAATCGCCTGGTCGGACAAGCCCAGCTACAACCGGGTGTTTGTCAGTGGACAGGAGCAAGGGGTTCTGGGACAGGTCACGCGCCAGGGTACAGCGGGAAACTGGCTGGCACCCATGGTCACTGACAGTCTGATCACGACTGCGGCAGCGGCGCGCCAGCGTGGTCTGGCTGTGTTGTCCGACACCGGGCGGCAGTTGGCAATTGAGCTGCGGCTGCCGGTGCTACCAGCCACCGGCATCATTCAACCCGGCGCCTTCATCCAGTACGAAGAGTCTGGGGATGATGGCATTCACACCCGCCTTGGCTTGGTGCGTTCGACCAACATTGAGGTCGGTCTGCCAGAGGTGTTCCAGAGCCTGGGGGTCGAGTGCCATGCGTAACCAGTTTCAGCAGTTTCTGGACCTGGTTCCAGACCCCGCGCTGCAGGTTGGCACGGTGCAGTCGGTCGAATCGAACGTGGCAACTGTGATCCTGCCCGGTGGCGGTTTGCTCAAGGCCCGCGGTGGCAGTTCAGACCTCGTTGGGCAAAGCGTCTTTGTGCGCAATGACGTCATTGAGGGTTTGGCACCCAACCTGCCCCTGGAAATCATCGAAATCTAGCAACAGCAACAGCGCCTGTCATGCCGGGCCATGACCCGGCATCCAGTGCATTTGGCATTCCTGGATTGCGGATCGCGTCCGCAATGACACCTAACTTTTTTAACCCCGAGACCCGCCTTGATGTCTATGCATCAGGTGGGCTTCGCTACTTTGGAGACTGAAGATGAATGCACCCACTGTGACCAACGGCATGGTTTCCTTGCCAAAAGACGATTTCGAGAAACTGCTTTTACACGTAGCAGAGCTCGGTGCCAGGCAAGCGCTCTCGGAAGTTGGGTTGGAGGGGCCGAGTGCGGCCAACGATATTCGTGAACTGCGCGGCCTGCTCGACGCTTTCAATGCTGCCAAGCGTACTGCCGGTCTGACCATCATCAAGATGCTGGTCACTGGGCTCGTGATGGCGCTGCTTGCCGGCGCCTTTGTGAAACTCAAGCTGTTCGGAGGTGCCCAATGATTGAAACATTACTGGGTGGACTGCTGGGTGGTGCCTTCCGTCTCGCCCCTGAAATTCTGAAATGGCTTGACCGAAATGGCGAGCGCAGTCATGAGCTCTCGATGCAGGACAAGGCGCTGGAGTTCGAGAAGCTGCGCGGTGCCAGTCGCATGGCGG
>JBMOJJ010000265.1:0-5397 GCA_049315845.1 Rhodoferax sp. | reverse complement strand
AGGCTTTGCAAGGCTTTCAGACCTCGTTTCGAGAGCCACGATTCCAGGACCGCGCGGCAATTGTGGCCGGAATTATTCGTCAAAGCCTGACCCAAGAGCGCCAGCATGTGCCCAGAAGCCGCCGCCATGGAAATCCAGTTGGTCGAAGCCATCGCGTTGTTGGATTTGGCCTTGCTGGCCGGCGGTGTCGTGGCAACTGGCGTCGATGCGCTCAATACGCAGGCCATTGACCTGTGCACGCGAGACCTGGCAACACCGGATCGCGGCAAAGTCGCCGAAATGCTCACCTTGGCGATGCAACTGCATTTCACGGCCAATGACACGCTGGGCAGGATACGTCCGCTGATCGAAACCTTTGTCACAGCGCAGAAGGCAGCACTTCGGGGCCGGACCAATGTCCAAGCCATGCAATAAGCATCGCCTGATCGGTGATGACGAAATCCACGCCGCCGCGTTGTGGCGCCTGGCTGACTGGTCACCGGAAGAGATTGAGGCGGCAAGCGCACCGCTCGCCGGGCTGATCCAGATATGCCCAGCGCTCGATTCAAATTACCGCAGTGTGAGAGCCATGCTCCCGCGCCTGCAGCGCCCGGGTGACCGCCGCGACCCATGGACTGCGCTCTGTGCACTGGTTTGCCTGTGGGCAGATGCGCACGATGACCAAGCACTGTTCCACCGCGCCGGCTTCGAAGTGCTGGCCTCGTACCGGCAAGCCACGCGCGGACATGAGAAACCTGCAGCGGACGCCTTGGACGAACTGATGACCAGCTATTTGCGCCTGCATCCTGAGACAACCGCTATGCAGCTATTCGAGCACTGCAAGAGCCTGGCACCGGTGCGCATGATCGTGGAGGGCGCTACTGGCGCCTGCTTGACCTATCGCGTGAGCCCAACCTCAAGCATGCTGAGAGACGTGAAGTGGGGGGCGTTCAAGGTCCGTGTGTCGCGCATCCGCAAGAGTCTGAGGAACATGCGGGAAATTCTTCCTGCAAGTGCCAGCCGCAAAGCGCCAGCGAACACGTTTCATTGGCCCAATTTGGCGCAGCCGGTTGTTGTAACTGCTGCTGCGTAGCATTGCCGCATTCAACGTATTCAAGGAGCGTGACATGGGATTTGCAGCAGGATTTAAGGCCGGTATGGACATTGGCGAATCGCTGATCGACACCTACAACACCGCCAAGCGGCAACGGGAATTCAGCGACATCGCCACTGCCAAGCAGCAAGTCAGTGGCGGCGATCTGGTCGAAGGCACTACCGATGCAGTCCAACAGCAACTTGACAGCGGCGCCGGCATGGGCGAGGCCAGAAAGCTATCGTCAACCGTGACGCCGACCGAATACAAGTTCTTGGGCACAACGCAGAACACCCCGATTGACGATTCCGGCATGTCTGCTGCGCGTGTTGCTGCCAGAGCCGGGGTGATGGACAAATACGACCCGGAAGCAGGTATGCGATATCGCCAGCAAGCCAAGCAAGGCGAGCTCACGGATATGCAACTGGCGCAGACCAGGCGCGCCGGCGTACTGGCAGACCAGGCGGCGACCGATAACCAGGCTTATCGCACGGCGCTGATGTCGGGCATTCCGCCAGTCACGGCAACCGACAGTCAACCCAGTGGTCAACGCATGGAAGGCGCAACGACTGACGTTCAGCAGCAGCTTGCCGCTGGCGCTGGCATGGGCGAAGCGCGCACCTTGGGAACCACCGGGGTAGTTCCGACTGGCCAGCCGTTAACGCCGAAGAATTTGCAATCCCAGCACAACGACTTGCAGACGTACCTGCGCAATGCAGCGCCAGCAGTGGTCAAAACTCTGGTGGGTCAAGGCAAACTCGAAGAAGCCCAGCGGTATGCGACTTTCATGGATTCCGAGAGCGGCAAAGCCTATGCAACAGCCTGGGTCACCGGACTGCGCAAACATGCCATGGGCGATCATGCTGGCGCTGTCAAATCGTTTGAGGCGCTGTACAACAATCAACTTTATGCCGATGGCAACGTCGTAAAGATCGATCCAATCAACGGCGGACAGCAGTACCAGGTGCAGATGTTCAACCCCGAAGGCAAGAACATCGGAACCCAAGTGCTGGACCCGAAGACGCTGGCCAGTCAGGCGGCATTGATGCTCGATCCCATGCGAGCGGTCGAATTCCACGCACAGCAAGCCGGTAAGCGCGATGCTGAGGCCGCGACACTGGACCGACAGATTCAGCTTGAGGGTGTTCGACAAGAAACGGCTGGAATGCACGAAGACCGGCGCGATGCCCGACTTGCCACACGGATCGAAGCGCAATCGAATAAACCCGCTGGCGGACTGACCCAAGCACAGCAACGCTCAAATGCCGAAATCGACGCAGCGCGTGAGACGGTCTCAGCGATGACGCCGGCTGAGATTCGGCGCAGATCTTCGAAGACGTCCGACACCGGACGCGAAAACCCGGACTTTGACCCCACGTTGGCGCGCGCATCCAATCTGGCCAATCGGAGAAAGGTAGGCGCGGATGACGTGTTTGATGGCAGACAGAGGGGAAGCCCGGCGCCACAGGCACCAAGCGCAGACCGGCAGGACGTTGCCAAGCGTTTTCGCAGTGACCCGAAAATGCTTTCTTACCGCCTGGGCGCTGACACGCCCAATGGCACCGAAGTGCTGGACAAGTCGGGCAAGCTCGTTGGACATTTCAAATAGGACGTGCCATGCCCTTCATTGCACTGTCCGACAGCGGACCACAGACCGACCAGCCAACCGCTGACGAGGTATCAACCGGCTTCATTCCCCTGGCCAGCGACAAGCAAGCGCAGGGCTTTGTGCCAATCGAGAACAGCGAGCCACCCAGCGTGTTGAAGAACGTGCTGCTGAACAACCCGCTGACGGCAATCGGTGAGACCGCGGCGAATCTTGGCACCATGGCAGTTGCCTTACCCGCTGCTGGCCTGGCAGGACTGGGCACACTGGCCGGCAATGCGCTTGGGCTGACCGACCGCAACCCCGTTGACGTGGTGCACGGTGTATCTGAGGCCATGACCTACCAGCCGCGCGGCGACATGGGCAAGGCAGCGACCGGTATCGCAACGTACCCATTTGAGAAACTGGCAGAAGCTGGGCAGTACGCCGGCACCAAGACACTTGACGCAATCGGTAGCCCGATAGCGGCCACAGTCGTTGACACGGCCATCAATGCGCTGCCCATGGCGATAGGCCCTGGCGTCAAGCTGACACGCCGGGCGATCAACCGACCGCGTGCTGAGGCAGTCGCCGACCCGGTAGCAACCGAGCGCGCAGCCGTGCCAGATACGGCCGTCGCTCCCGAAAACATGGGAACGTCTGACGCAGCGCCTGTGCAGCGCGGATTCACGCCGGTGGACACTGCCACACCTGACGCGACCATCGTTCCTGAGAATGTCGTGCGTGCCACAGAAGCCACCGCACCACCAGACATCACCCCGCACCTGGCCGCTGGTGTCGAAGAGCTCACCCGCATCAAGGACAGCGGAGTGTCGGTACCCGATGCAATGGCGCAGTCCGGGATCCACAGTGACGCATTCACGCCCGAGTCTCGCCAGTTGGCACAGTTCCTGGCCGACAACTTCGACAACCCGTCCAAGCTGGCAGATTTTGAGACAGCGTATCGGGACACCCTGGCCGCTGGGGACAAGGGATTCACAGAAAGGGCAGCACAGAATGAAAACCAAATCGGTCGATCAACGGATGCAGGCATTGACACGCCGCCTGATGGCGCAGTTGGACGCGAATCCGGCAATGCGCCGGGCAGTGAAAGCCGCAATCGAGCAAGTGGGCTACCCGACACCGCCGCCGAAACAGGCCAAGCCCGAACCGATACCGTCCGTTACGCGCTGGTCGAAGCCGACGAACTCAGGCCGTCCCATGACGTGAGCCTGCGCGCGCGTGACGCCTACCCGGACCAGTTCAAGCGTGACGACTGGACCCGATCTGATGCTGAAAAGCGTGTGCAAGGCATCGTCAATGAGTTTGACCCCGCACGCCTGGCAGAGTCGGTCGATGACGGCGCAGGAGCTCCGACCATGGCGATTGACGGCACGGTGGAGGCCGGCAACGCCCGTGCTATCGCATTGCAGCGGGTGTACCAGGCAAACGGGGCAAAGGCCGAAGGCTATCGTCAGTTCCTCCGGGACAACTCCGACCGCCTCGGACTCCAACCGGAAGCGGTAGACACCATGAAGAAGCCGGTACTGGTGCGCATTCCGGATGAACCACCGGCAAGACCGATCGCTGACAGCGCGCGCGCCGGCGACTTGCCAGCCGATGGCAAAGTCAATGCCATGGTCCCGGGTGCGAACTATGTGGGTTTCGTCAATGATCGCCCCTTGCCTGGCGCAGTGGACACGGCAAAGCCAGCGACCAGGCCGGAACCGATTCGCCGTGAAAACATCCTGATCAACTTCGCCAAGGCGCTGAACACCGGGATCTACGAGGGCCGCGTCACCAGCAAGCGGGTGATGGGATTCTTTCGCCCGAAGTTGGAAGAGGTCCGGATCAAGCGACATGCCGACCTGGAAACCGCAGCGCACGAGCTGGCGCACCTGATCGACAAGCGGGTGCCCGAGATCCGCAAAACGTGGAGTCAGGGACCGGACTGGCAGATTCACCGTGAAGAACTGCGCGGCCTGAGTTACGACAAGACCAAGATTTACGAGGGCTTCGCTGAATTCGTTCGCCATTACATGACGCAGCCCAGCATTGCCCAGACCCGGGCCCCGGTGTTTTACAAGTGGTTTGAGGGCTTCACCCAGCGTCACCAATACGGTCCCGCCATTGTTGAAGCGCAGAAGGGCATGGAAAGCTGGTTCAACCAGGACGCAGTAGACCGGGCACGCTCCAAGATCGGCAAGCACGACCCGATGACCGACGCCCTGGACGGCAAGTGGGATGCTTTCAGGCAGGCCACCGTCGATGACCTGCATGGCGTGTACCGCATGGAGCGCCAACTTACCGGCAACAAGATCGCCCCCAATGGCCCGTATGAGTCCGCCCGGCTATCTCGAGCATCCGCCAGCATTGCCGACGGTGCTATCCGCTTTGGTGCACCGCTCAAGAAGGCGGACGGCTCCTTTGGCTGGACCGGCAAAGGCCTGGAAGAGATCATGCGCCCGGTGGCAGAGAACCTGGACGACGCCCTGATGTACTTTGTAGGCCGGTCGGCGCGCGAACTGATGGCGCAAGGCCGGGAACACCTGTTCACGCCTGGCGAGATCGACGGCATGTTGAAACTCAAGCGGCCAGAATTCGCCAAGGCATTTGATGAATACCAGGCATGGAACAGCGCCGTGGCGGACTTCGCCGAAGCCCATGGCGTTATCAACGGGCAGTCGCGCATGATGTGGCAGCGCCTGGAATACCTGCCATTTCACCGTGTCGGCAGTCC
>JBMOJJ010000264.1:0-5408 GCA_049315845.1 Rhodoferax sp. | reverse complement strand
ACGCCATCCGCTACAACATGAACATCACGGTGTTCCTGCACGACAACCAGATCTACGGCCTGACCAAGAAGCAGGCCTCGCCGACCTCGCCGATCGGAACCAAGAGCAACACCACGCCGCGCGGCAGTTATCTGGAGGCCCTGAATCCCCTGACCGTGACGCTGGGCGTGCAGAACGTCTCGTTCGTCGCGCAGGCGGTCGACTGGGTGCCGGAGAGCCTGTTCGACATCGTCAAGGCGGCCTACCACCACAAGGGGCTGTCCTTCGTGCGCATCGTCCAGCGCTGTCCCGAGTGGCTGCCGACGTCGCTGGACCCGTGGATGCATGACCCGAACCGGATACAACTGCTGCATCACGACGACGGTCTGCAGATCAGCGCCGGCATGTCGCGGATCTACAAGAACCAGCTGCAGCATGACCCGGCCAACATCGACCGGGCGCGCGAGATCGCCTCGGGTCACGACACCATTCCGGTCGGCATCCTTTACCGCAACACCAGCGTGCCCTGCTACGAGGACCTCAGGCTGACGGACCAACTGCGCACACCCGAACTGACGCGCACCGGACTCAACGCGGAACTGGACAAGTACACGGTCTGGCCGCAGGACGCAGCACAGAAGGCAGGTAAGTAAAGCCATGCAAGCAGATACACAAGCACAGATTGCTTTTTTCCTCACCGGCAGACGGCCCGGCGAGCAGCTCGATGCGGTCGACGGTCTGGGCCTGCGCCCTGCACTGTTTGCCGGCTACCGCGAACTGACCCAGCTTCGCTATGATTTTCCGCTGCTGCTGGTGGACGGACCCGCCGACGCGCTGTTCGCGCAGCCTCTGTCAGGCGTGATCGACAGCGCGCTGGCGAGCGTTGCGCGCGGCAGCGATGGTGACGCATCCGCAAGCATGTGCTGCGACTGGAGCAGGAAATTCGCACACTGGCCACCGGTGCCGCGGCCGAATCGTTTGCCACGCTGTGGAGCAAGGCGGCCAGCCAGCTCGGCACTGGCGCCGACACATCGTTCGAAGACAGCGTTCGGCGCACGCGCGCTGCAATCAAGCTCCAGGGCGCCGTGGTCGATTGCAACGCCGCGCTGCCCTCGCGCCTGCTGCAGCACGCGTGGGCTGCGGTGCAAAGACAGAAGGCCGGACTGTTCCGAAAGCAGCTCGACCGGCTGGTCGTGAAGCTGTCCGACATCCTCAAGGCCGACCATGAACGCTCCGACGCCGGGCGTAGCGCCGGCAAGCTGCAGGCCGCTGTCGGAACCGGCTTTGGCGACACCTTCGATTTCAGTGCGATGTCGCGCATTCTTTCCAAGGCTTTGCCGAAGGACGCGTTTCCAGAAAGCCGGCGCAAGCGCATTGGCGAATTGCTGGCCACGCTGAACGCGCAGCAATTCATTCCCTCGAGCGAGGCGCCAGCCGGCAAGGCCGGCGCAGCCCAGCCCTACCCGTTCCTTTTCAGCAGCTGTGCGCAAGCGCTCAGCGCCTTGCGCGAGCGCGGACCCCGGCTGACCGAACTGGCCAGGGCGATTGCCATCGCGGAACTCGAAATCAACGGCCAGTACAGCGAGTCCCGGCACGACGAGCTGTTCGCGCAGTTCGGCGCGAACGGACTCGACCCGCAGGAAATGGCGCAGTTTCCGGACTATCTGGTCTGCGTCAATGCGGCAAAAATGGATGCGCTCGAGCATGCCCAGTTGATGGAGATACTTTGCTCCGGCTTGCCGATCAAGGTGCTGCTGCAGATCGATGACATCCTGGAACAGTCACCGCACGGCGAAGGCAGCCTCACCACCGGCATGCGCAGCAGGCAGATCGCCAGCATGGCGATCGGGCTCAACGAGGTCTACGTGCTGCAATCGAGCAGCTCCAACCTGCCGCGTTTTGGTGAGCGCATCTTGCGCGGTCTGGCCTATCGCGGCCCGGCACTGTTCAGCGTGTTCTCCGGCGCGAGCGGCGACGACTCGGGTCTGCCTCCGTATCTCGCGGCGGCCGCGGCGATGGAGTCGCGCGCGTTCCCGGCATTCAGCTTCGACCCGTCAGCAGGGCCGAACTGGGCATCGCGCTTCTACCTCGAAGCCAATTCCCAGGTCGACCTCGACTGGCCGGTGCAGACCTTCAGCTACGAGGACGAGCAGCACCAGCGCGTGTCCGAGGAACTGGCCTTTACGCTGGTCGATTTTGTCGCCAGCGACCGGCGTTACGCCCGACACCTGGCCCGCGTTCCAAAAGCAAGGTGGAATGCCGCCATGATCCCGGTCGACGAGAGCCTGGCGCGCGAGCGCAAGGGGTTGCCGGACAAGGTTCCCAGCCTGCTGATGGTCGATGCGGACAATGTGCTGCAGAAGGTGATCGTCGATGAGCGGCTGATCCGGGAGGCGCGCCGTTGTCGCGAGATGTGGCACAGCCTGCAGGAACTCGGCGGCATACACAATTCGCACGCCGAGAAATTGCTGGAGCGCGAGAAGAAGGCCTGGGAAGAACGCATCCAGGCGGCGCAACAGGCGCAGGTGGCAAGCGCGCCTGCTGCGCCGGCATCGACCGTCGCGGCAGCGGCAGCGCCAGCGGCGGCCGCCGCCGCGCCAGTGGAGCAGGAACCAGAAAGATCGCCCGATGAGGCCTACATCGAGACCGCGCGCTGCTCGACCTGCAACGAGTGCACCACGCTCAACAGCAAGATGTTCGCTTACGATGGCAACAAGCAGGCCTATATCGCCGATATCAACGCCGGCACCTACGCGCAACTGGTGGAAGCGGCCGAAAGCTGCCAGGTCTCGATCATTCATCCGGGCAAGCCCCGCAATCCGAAGGAACCCGGCCTGGAAGAACTGCTCAAGCGCGCCCAGTTGTTCCTGTAACAGTTCCCCTGCCTGACCGGCCTGGCCGTCACGGCCAGGCCGGTTTGCGCTTGCCGGCCGGTGGCGGCCAAAGGCCTTGCGCGCTGCCAATCCACCAGCGGCTGCGATGTGCTCGTCGTTGCTGACTGCAGGCTTGCACAAATTGTGATATTTTCCGAAAGATTGGTACTTGCCACCCTACCAAAATCGCCCAGAACTGTTATATTGCACTGCAACATTTCCTGAAAGGAATTCAACGTGCTCTACCAACTCTACGAAACCCAACGTTCCCTGATGGAGCCGTTCTCTGACCTGGCGCAATCGGCAGCCAAGGTCTACGCCAACCCGCTGAGCTGGCTGGGTCAGAATCCTTTTTCGCAACGCATTTCCGCCGCCTACGACCTGATGCACCGGCTCGGCAAGGACTACGAAAAGCCGGAATTCGGTCTGCGCACGGTCAAGGTTGAAGGTGTCGACGTCGCGATTCATGAGCGGATCGAACTTGACAAGCCATTTTGTGAACTGCGCCGCTTCAAGCGATTCACCGACGATGAGGCGACGCTGGACAGACTCAAGGAACAGCCGGCGGTCCTGATCGTGGCGCCGCTGTCGGGCCATTACGCAACGCTGCTGCGCGACACCGTCAAGACCATGCTCAAGGATCACAAGGTCTACATCACCGACTGGAAGAACGCGCGTCTGATCCCGCTGGCGGAGGGTGCGTTTTCGCTCGACGACTATGTGAATTATGTGCAGGAATTCATCCGCCACCTGCAGGCGATCTATGGCAATTGTCACGTGGTCAGCGTTTGCCAGCCGACCGTTCCGGTGCTGGCCGCGGTTTCGCTGATGGCCAGCCGCGGCGAGATGACGCCGCTGACCATGACCATGATGGGCGGACCGATCGACGCGCGCAAGTCGCCCACGGCGGTGAACAACCTGGCGATGAACAAGAGCCACGACTGGTTCGAGCACAACGTGATCTACCGGGTTCCCAGCACCTTCCCCGGCGCCGGACGCCGCGTCTACCCGGGCTTCCTGCAGCACTCGGGTTTTGTCGCGATGAACCCGAGCAACCATGCCAGGAGCCACTACGACTACTTCCAGGACCTGATCAAGGGCGACGGCGCAAGCACCGAAGCGCACCGCAAGTTCTACGACGAGTACAACGCGGTGCTCGACATGGACGCCGACTATTACCTGGACACGATCCGGGTGGTGTTCCAGGATTTCAGCCTGGTCAGCGGCACCTGGGACGTCCGCGGTGTGGACGGAAAGATCGAGCGGGTGCGACCGCAGGACATCACGACCACGGCATTGTTCTCGATCGAGGGCGAACTCGATGACATCTCGGGTTCTGGCCAGACCGAAGCGGTGCACAGCATCTGCAGCGGCGTTACCGCGTCGGAACAAAAGCATCTTGAAGTCGAGGGCGCCGGACACTACGGCATCTTCAGCGGCCGGCGCTGGCGCGACGTGGTCTACCCTCAGGTCAAGTCGTTCATCCTCAGTCATCAACACGCGGCAAACAAGCCTGCGCGGCGCAAACCCGCCCGCAAATAGCCGTGTCCGCCGCACTGGCTGCGCGCGTGCTTGCGCTGCTGCCGCAAACACAGTGCACGCGTTGCGGCTATCCGGACTGCGCCGCCTATGCGAGCGCCATCGCGCAGCGCGCGGCAGCCATCAATCAATGCCCGCCCGGCGGCGCTCAGGGGATCGAAAGGCTGGCAGCGGTCACCGGCATGCCGGCTTCAGCCCTGAATCCGGCGCATGGCCGCGAGGGACCGCGCAGCGTCGCCTTCGTCGACGAGGCTTGGTGTATCGGCTGCACGCTGTGCATCAAGGTCTGCCCCACCGACGCGATCATCGGCAGCAGCAAGCTGATGCACACGGTGCTCGAGGCATGCTGCACCGGCTGCGAGCTCTGCCTGCCGGTCTGCCCGGTCGACTGCATCGAGCTTGAAAACGTCTCCGGTACCGCCACCGGCTGGTCAGCGTGGTCACAGCAGCAGGCCGACGAGGCAGACAAGCGCTATGAATTCCATCAGCTTCGCAGCCGACGCGCGGCGGCCGAGAACGAACTGCGCCTGGAACAAAAGGCCGTGACCAAACTAGCCGACCTGACGCACCATTCACAGCACACCGACCCTGCCGTTCTGGACCAGAAGCGTGCTGTCATTGAAGCCGCGCTGGCGCGCGCGCGCCTCAAACGTGAATCAGGACAAGACCCCAAGGCGGGATAGCCCCCGCAGGTGGAAGCGCAGTCCACGCAGTGCCAAGCGTGGGGGCTTGATCACCCCAAAGCGTCATTCACCTGATCGTTGAATTCGGCCAGGCTGACGGCGTCGCCGATCTCGCGCGGTAATGCGTCGGCAACCGAAAACACACCCAAGGTCTTGTTGCTCGGCGAGACGATAGGCAGATGGCGAAAACCGCGCTCTATCATCATCAGGACCGCTTCGGCCACTTTCATGTCGGGCCCAATGGTTTGCGGGTTCAATGTCATCACATCGGAAACGTGCGTGGTCTGTGGATTCATGGCCTTGGCCAGAACGCGTGTGATCAAATCACGCTCCG
>JBMOJJ010000022.1:0-23470 GCA_049315845.1 Rhodoferax sp. | reverse complement strand
GGATGACCCCCGCTTTGCGGTGTTGCTCAAGTAGATCCGCGAGGCCATTGCGTCGGCCGTACCGTCTGCCGCTTCAGTCACCCCCTGCCAGTCGACTTTCGAAACTGCCCTATCTGGGCCTGGCCGGCACTGCCAGAGGAATGAAGTTGACCTGCAACACGCGGCGGTCGCTGGCGAGAACAATATATTGAGCACCGATGTACGCTGCGTCAACGCTAAATTCTCCATACAGCGGATTGACAAACAAGCGCGTTGCATGCGGTAGAGCCTTGATGAAGGATTCATAGTCCTCGCCTTCCCTGAGCACCACGCGCAAGGCAGATTGCCGGTAATCGAGCTGGCCGCTGAGCTCATCACGCAGCACCAATACGGACTGCTTGCCCCGCTCGTTAACGACCTCGTTGGTGCCCAGCACCGACCATTCACGTCCCGCCATCTGCACGGTCTGCACCTGTTCCAGAGGACGCGTCAGCTCGGGCATATAAGTCCGGTTGCGCGCACCGCTCGAAGGTGTGCTGGAGCCGATTGCTGCTTGAGTCTGTACCTTGAGCGGCCTGGTGGCCGTGGCGGCTTCAGTGGGCACACCTGTCGGTTCGTCCTTGGGTTCTGGAACTACCGCTGCGCCGACTTGCGGCACGCCCTGGCCCCCACCCTGGGTGACCGTAGGCGGCGTTGAAACCGGCAGCAGGTACCAGATAAAGACCAGCGCCAGCGCAGCAACCGCGAGCGGCTTCAGTTTGTCCATCGCCAGGTGCTCACATACTGTAGGAGGTCAGGATCGACTCGAAGTCCAGTGTCTTGCCAGCGGCACCTGAAGAGCCCGAAAAGTCGATCACACTGATCTTGTATAAACCCTTGACAGCCTCGCCATAGAAGGCGTTGGTCTGGAATCTCAGCTCGAGTTGACCTGGGCCTTTTGCCCCCGCAATCGGGAAATCCTTTCCGCCCACGTACCAGGAGCTGAAGGCAGGCAATACGATCGACTTGGTGCCGGTCGCAGTGTTGAGTATCTCGAACTGCATAAAGCCCGGATTGATGTCAACCCCGGTCTTGTTGGTGATCTTCAAATCCAGCCGCAAGGCTCCGGTGATGGCGCTTTGATCGGTGAACTGGACCTCTGAGGTATTGAGGCCAACTCGGGTTGACGATGGTGCGACCGAGGAAGTGGACTTGCTTGCGCTTGCGCTCAGCGTTGCTGCACGCCTGCCCGCCGGCGCCGTGTAGCCCGCTGCCAGTTTGACGGCTTCATAGGCGTCCACCAGACCGAAACCATAACGATTCTGAAAATTGAAGCCCGCCGCATTCTTGGTCCAGGATTCTTCAATGTTCCAACTGGCCGTCGCGCCCTTGGGTTTGAAGGTGACGGCATTGACGCCCGAGGCTATGCCGTCATCCACCTTGCGTGCGGTCTTGGCCAAGATGTAGCCCACGTCCTGCCAAGTTAGCTTGGGGTTGGCCTCAAGCATCAGCGCTGATACACCCGAGACGCTCGGGGTGGCGGCCGAGGTTCCGTTCATGGTGCCGGTATATTTGCAGGTAGCGTCCTTGGACCCTGTTGCGCCAAACAGGTCGGCGATCAGCTTGCTGATCTTGTCGCCATAGCCGTCGAGCCAGTCCTGCCGGTTGCTGATGTTGTTGGCGCCGCTGTCGCAGCCACTGTTGTCGGTGGTGATGATGGCCGCCGCCTCTGTTCCATACTCACCACCAAAGCCGGTGATCCAGTTGGCGGCGCTGGCGCTTGAATAGGAGGATGCCTTGCCGGTATTGTGAATGGCTGCAACCTGGTAGAAGTAGGGCTTGCCATCCGGTTCCTGATTGGAATTGCCACACGACATACCCGCCAGATTTGACAACTCTCCACCCAAACTGCTGGAGTCCGCTTTCAGTGTGACTGGGCAGTTCACAGGCATTGTTTTGCCATTGGGCAGAAATCCCGCCTTCATAGAGGAAAATTCGTTGCCAGCCGCCTGGAAATAAATTGCGCCCAGACCACCGCGCAGATTCTTTGTGCCGTACTTGCCAGTCAATTCAAACAGGGCATAGTACTTGCCAATGACCTGACGAGGCGCCGCGTAATCATCCCCGGCGCTGTAATTGAAAATACTGCTGGCATCGGCCCGATCGCCAAACTTTTCTGTCACGCTGTGTTCGCGGTCAGCCAGCGCCCTGGCGCCAAAAGCCAGGTAAGTCAAATCGCTCTCTGTGGTCAAGGGGTCAACGTACGGGCTTGTATCATACGGCGGCAGCGTCGGCAGATCAACGATTGGATAGGCCACCAGCGAGGCAAAAGGCGCGATCCCTCTGGAGCCCATACCGTTCCAGCCACCTGCCGCAGCAACCCCGGCCACGCCCGTGCCATGGTCCAATGCGCTCTGCTTTAATTTCGGGCTCGGGTCTCTGTTGGTATCGAGAAAATTGAAGGACTTGTTGGGGACCACGTTGCCTTTGAGGTCCTCGTGCCCGATCTCCATGCCGCTGTCAACGATGGCAATGGTCACGCCTTTGCCGGTGCAGCCCTTGCCGGCCAGGTGCACCTTCTCGACATTGGCATCGATGCCGGCCACACCAAAATTATCAAACGCCGACACCACCTGCGTGGCGCCGGTGTTCTTGAGGTGCCATGAATTGACATAGAACGGGTCGTCAAGGCCCACGGGGTTGTTGACATTAACGTCCAGGCAGGTTCCGGTTAGCGGCACCGGATCACTGCCCGACGAGCCTCCCCCGCAGGCGCTTAGTACGGCCAATGCGATGCCTGAAAGACACAAGCGTGCAACTGGTTTGATTGATGCGCAAAAAGACTTATTCATAATGATCTCTCCAAGGAAGCAACTCGAATAACTTGAGGCACGCATCGACAGTCGGCATTAAGCGGTGTCATGTCTTTAATCCTTAATGAAAAGGACACTACTGCTTCGACTGAACGCATCATTGCCTTTTGACTCAACGGGTCTCACCGGCTATTCTGGAAGCGCTGGTTCGACATACCTTTGCCAGCCGGCTCAATACGTTTGACTGAAGGATATATTTTTGAAGTCCAGCAGTCGTCACAGGGAAATACCAATTTTCTGGCTGCACTTCAAGCAAGCGGACTGTGGTGATCGTCTCTTGACGCTGCAGTGCTGGCCCAGAATTTTCTCCATACCTGACGTTCAGTTTTGACGGTCTGCTTCGGAGAGGAGTGGCTGGCTTCAAAAGACACAATCCTGTCAGTCGGGTTTCGGAACTGCCTGCCCGAAACCCGACATTGAGGTCTTAGTTGCGGTGTATCGGCCAACGTGGCGCGCAGACGGTACTAATCTTGCCCGTTATCCACCTTTGTCAGGATTTGATTTGTGGAAAGCTTGCACTCCTTCAAGTATTCCGCCAAATCAGGCGACACTTTTTGTGTCGAGATCACGCAGGCCGCCATCGCCAAAATCACCGTATCCTTTCGCAACGTATTCGCTTAAGTTGACATCCATTTGCTTAATCATCGGCCGGTAAGTGCTGATGGCTTGCCGGACCCGATGCATGGCAAACCAACGCATAGAGTCGGCCTCAATTCCCCGGATAAAACAACTCGGCACTGGCCAGCACATGGCTGGGGACCGCCTCGCCCCCTACGGCAAGCACCGTCCCATCGTTGAGCAAGGTAGCGGTATGGGAATCACGTTTGTAAGTCAACGCGCCAACGGTGCTCCATGTTCCCGTGGCCGGGTCGTAGAGTTCTGAGCTGGCTAAAGTGCTGCCATTTACACCGCCAGTGACGAGTACCTTGTGGTTGTTCAGCAGTGTCGCGCTATGGACCTCGCGCGGGTAGGCCAACGCGCCTGTCATCGTCCAGCGTCCACTGCTGGGGTCATAAATTTCCGCGCTGCCACTAGCGTAAATCGCATGCATCGTCGGATAGCCGCTTACAACCAATACCCTACCGTCGGCCAGCAAGCTCGCAGCATGGTACATGTGGCCGCCGGTCATCGTGCCGGTGGTGCTCCATTTGCCAGTAGCCGGATCGTAGATCTCAGCGCTGGCATGGGTGCTTGATGCATCCGCTCCGCCCGCAACCAGAACTCTGCCGTCCGTCAACAAGGTGGCGCTGTGGGATCGCCGCGCGTAGTTCAAATTACCGGTGACCGTCCACTTACCGGTAGCCGGGTCATAGAGCTCTGCACTGGCGCGTGTCACATCATTGTCAGACAGCCCGCCTGTCACGAGTACCTTGCCGTCGGCCAGCAGGGTTGACGTTTGGAAACTGCGTGCGAAGTTCAAGGAGCCTGTTCGCGTCCATTTGCCGCTGGCCGGATCGTAGAGTTCTGAGCTGTCTTGACCGTCGTAATGGAGTCGCTGTCCGCCTGTAACGAGTACGTGGCCATTACCCAGCCGGGTCGCGCTGTGGTTAGAACGTTTGTCGTTCATGTAACCCGTCGTCGTCCATTTGCCTTTTGCCGGATCATAGAGTTCGGCGCTGGCACGATCGCCGCCAGTCGTTTGCCCGCCCGCAACAAGTACCCGGCCATCGGCGAGCAGAGTGGCGGTATGAATATCTCGCTTGTAGGTCATGGAGCCGGTCTGACTCCAGGTGTTGGCCGCCTGCGTCGGCATCTCGGGTGCGACGGCAAAATCGATGCTGGGCATAGGCGCATCTGTAACCTCCAGCACATTGTCCAGTGGACCGAAGACGGTACTGCCCATCGTTGGCGTTAATCGGTACTCACCGTTGGGGACGCTAAATCTGTAGTTGCCATTGCCATCTGTGCTGGCAGTCTGGGTCTGGTCGCCCTCCAGAGACACCGTTACGTTTGCAAGGACGTCGGCGTGACCGCGGTTTGGATCGGTCACATTGCCGCTGATGGTGTACAGAGCCGGACCGCCGCTGCCGCCACAGGCTGACAGCATCATCACGAAACTGACCAAAATTGAAGCCCTAAGTTTTGTTTTCATAGTTCACTCCTTGTATGCCTATCAGTAGCTCAAATTTCAATCAGCCGGTAACCCGTCAGAATTCCGGGGCGGAACTCAGACACCGCACCGAGCTTGCTACGTTCGTCAAAACTGGAGCGGCCCGCAGGGTCGCCCTGAACAGTTAAGCTCAAAACGCGAAATGAATTGAACCCAAAGGGATAATGCTAGTAGCGTTTACGCAACGAACCTTTGCTGGACGGCGCAATAGGTTTGCTGGACGGAAATTTATTTGCAATTCGACAAACGATGCAAGATCAGTCACGCCTTGAAACTGGCTTGCTGCCAAGCAGTCGGTCACCAAGACCCGCTTGCGCTGCGCAAAAGCCCCACAGTCCGCGGAATTTTCATCGTGGTTATGAATGTCAGCTTACCCTTTTCCATCGGGTTAGCTGAACGACCGTTCGGCCCTACTGCGGCTACCCGCTTTGGGCACCGTGCGGAATTCGAAGAGATCAGATTCACCGCCGCAAAGCTGACGGCCAGGCCCCGGTCAAGATGGAAGTGCTTACCGCGAACTGTCGTGGGGACCCGCAACCGTCCCTTATCTAAGGATCCCAGCTAATTGCGTGGATGACTTCGCCCTTGTCCGCCAGGATATCCCTCTTTTGATCGCCACACGATGACAAGCGGTTCAAGAGCCGATCAGTTTGTCGGGCGACCGGTAGTCTTAACGGATGGCACCGACCCGGCGCAGCGCATCAATGCGCTCGTCGCTCAGCCCCAACTCACCGAGCAAAGCGTTGGTGTCCTGGCCGTGCCGTGGTGCACCCGCCTTGGTGGGCTCGCCCGCGTAGCGATAGCGAAATCCAAGTCCCGGTGTGCGCACGGTCTGGATGCCCTGCTCAAACTCACTGGGGCGGAAGCTCAGGCAGTCTGGGCTGGCGGCCTCGTCTATGAATTCACCTAGTCGGCGCACGCGGGCTGCTGGCACACCCACAGCATTGAGTCGCTCTTCCATGTCGCTGGCGGACTGCTCGGCAAAGGCATCACAGAAGCGCTTCTGCAAATAGGCAAGGTTGCGTGCAACCACAAACCCTCCACCTGGAGCGTTGAAGGCATCCAGATCCAAAGCTTCAGCATCACTGCACAATTCCTGCAGGCTCAACACATCGGTGAGTTTGCGAAACTGGGCGGGCGTGTTGGCCGCTGTGGCCAACCAGCCGTCTCGGCAGCAATAGGTGTCGGCCGTGGGGCTTCCTGTGTAGCCGCGATTTCCCACACGCTGCGGCTCGACACGGTTAGTGAGAAAACTGCTGGCATGCGGATACATCAACATCATCGATGCCTCTGCCATTGAGGTATCGATGTACTGCCCCACGCCATGACGATTACGCCTGTGCAGCGCACCCAATACAGACATCGAACCCAACATGCCAACGGCTATATCTATCACAGGGAAACCCACCTTCAGCGGCGGCGCATCGGGGCTATCGCCGTTCATCATCATCATGCCGGTGAGGGCCTGAATGACATGGTCGTAGGCACCGCGCCTTGACCAGGCACCTTGCTGACCATAACCGGAGATCGAGCAATAGACAATATCTGGCTTTACCGCCTGAATCGATGGGTAGTCCAGGCCGTAGCGCGCAACGACACCGGGCCGGAAGTTCTCGATGAATACATCGGCCGTTCCCGCAAGCTGGCGCACCAGATCAGCACCCTCGGGTGTTCGAATGTCCACCGCCAGTGATCGCTTACCTGCGTTCAGAGCCACAAAGCCCTCAGGCATCTCCCCGCCTCCGGTTGTCTTGCCCGAGCGCATGACGTCGCCACCGACCGGGGACTCGATCTTGATCACCTCGGCTCCCATCTGTGCGAGGTAGAACGAGGTCAGTGGACCTGCAATCACATGCGACATGTCCAGCACGCGCAGACCCGTCAGCGGCTGACCCGACATGTCATCCGTTTTTTTCTCTTGCATCATGGCCCTTCAGACCGCGCTTGCGCCTGTCAGTCGCACAATCTCGGCCCACTTCTGCTGCTCACTGCGCACGAACGCAGCAAAAGCCTGCGGGCTTTCGCTGGGAACAGCCTCGTTGCCGGCCGCCTCAAAGGCCAAGCGAAGGGAGGGTTGGCGCAACGCCGTGACAACGGCCGCATGGAGCGCAGTCACCACATCAGCCGATGTCTTGACCGGGGCCCAGATTCCAAACCAGGACTCCTGTACCGTCAGCTCGTTTTTCATGACTTCATTGAGGGTTGGCACGTCCGGCAATTGCGGTAGGCGTTTGCGACTTGTAACGGCCAGCGCGCGCAGCTTGCCACCCTTGACCTGTGGCACCCCCGTACCCGCTACAGGGAAAGCGAACTGCGTGTCGCCACGCAAGAGCGAGCTGGTTATCTCCACCGAACCTTTGAGCGGGATGTGCGTGACCTTCAAGTTATTCAGAGTGGCAAAAGTGGCACCCGCCAGGTGGGCCGAGGTACCGATTCCTCCCGAGCCGTAGTTCATCCCCTCCTGGCTCCTACGCGCTGCGCTCACCAAGTCATCCACGCTCTTGTAGGGCGAGTCGGCACTCACGACCAGAACTGTCGGAGAAGATGCCATGTTGCTCACAGCAACGAAGTCGCTCACTGGTTCGAACTTGAGGTTGGGCTGCAGACTCTTCTGAATCAGGTGAGTGTTGGAGCCCATGAGCAATGTGTATCCGTCGGCTGGCGCCGAGGCAACGAATTGGGCTGCCAGAACGCCACCGGCGCCCACCTTGTTCTCGATCACGACCGACTGCTTGAGCGCCTCCCCTAAGGGTTGGCTGAACTGTCGCAGTTGTACGTCTGGACCACCACCGGCCGCATAGGGTGAAATAATCTTCACCGGCCTCACGGGATATGCATCGGCTGCATGAAGAGCCATCGGCATCAGGCCAAATAGGGACGTAGTCATGCAGAAAGTTCGACGATCCATCTTGTCTCCTTGCGTTGTTTGGAGGTCAGTGTAGGACCGTCACGAAATTCTTAACAGTGATATATTTCAATCGGGTAATCACTTTTTGGAATCATGACAGATAACGCAACCCCTGAAACTGCAACCACATTGCACCGGCTTGTGGGCAAGCTGCGTTTTCGACACCTCAAGCTCCTTGTGATTCTGCGAAGCTCCGGCAGCCTGCACGCTGCTGCTGCGCAGCTCAACCAAACCCAGTCCGCATTGAGCAAATCGCTGGGGGAGATCGAAAGCGCCTTCGGTTCTCCCCTGTTCACTCGTAGCCCGCGTGGTCTAGCACCCACCGCGCGCGGCCAGATCGCCATTGATGGCGCTGCGCTCTTGCTGCGAGAACTTGAGCACGTGGGTGGCGAGGTCATGAACGAGCCTGCCACCAGTGTTCTGCGAATCGGTGCCCCACCTTTTGTGGCTCACGGCTATCTACCCAAGGTCATGGCCAGCCTATTGCGACATACACCCAGTCTGCGTCTGCAACTGTTGGAGGAGCGCGCACCCGTGTTGTTCGATAGTCTGCTTGCGGGCAAGCTAGATGCTCTGTTGACAATATATCCACCGGACCTGTTTCAGGTCAAGGGGGAATCGCTGAAGGTGGAAAAACTATTTGATGCGCAATTCGTCGTAATTGCTGGGCACGACCATCCACTGACCCGAAGGCGCAGTGTTAGCTGGGAACGCCTGGGCGAAGTTTCCTGGGTTGTACCATCGCAAGGTTCGATGCTGAGGCGGGTAGTAGAAGAGAGTTTCCATCGTGCCGGTCTTCGTGCGCCTACACCACGGATAGAGTCAACTAGCCCGACCACCAACCTGCAGTTGGTCGCTGCCGGCTTAGGTGTTGGGGTTGTGCCATTGCAAACCCTTCTCGCCTCAGAGGCCAAGGGACTTGTGAAGCCCATTCGGGTTATGCCTGGATTGACATCGGTCCCTGTGGCATTGATCACCCGTGAAGGGATAGACAATCATCGGGTGAAGCTGCTCCGGGAGGCCTTGTCACGGTCTCACCCCCAGGTGGATTGAATCCCTTCAAGCTTCTCCCGCCAGAGACCGCATGGCTCGCATGGCTTCATGAGAACGATAGTCGACTTGCATGCCTGTCAAACTGCGTTAAGTGACATCTGTGTACGGGGACCCGCTCATATCTGCACCGAGAAAAGCACATAGAACATCAGCATGATCGGGGTGAAGTTCGGCCATTCGCGTTGGGGTCAGTAACGAAGGGACGAATCAGTATTGCAACTTGCACCTGTTGCGGACCAAATTACTTGAGACAATACGGCGCCGGCAAAAGTCTTGCCGGTGAACTACAAAAAGGAAATTAAATGGCAACTGCAAAGAAGAAGACTGCGCCCAAGGCTGCAGCACCCAAGAAGGTAACGGCTCCTGCCAAAGCACCTGCAAAGAAGGCCCCTGTCTCCAAGACAGCCAAGGCCATTGCAAAACTGAGCGCAAGCATCGCGAAGCTGACCGAGCGCAAAGACAAGCTCAGCACTGAGATCAATGCATTGCGTGTTCAACGCTCTGCGTTGAAAGCACCTGCAGCAGCTCCTGCGGCAGCACCGGCAGCACCGGCAGCGCCTGCAGTTGCGGCACCTGCGGCTGCGCAGGCCAAGGCAACCCCTAAAGCTGCCGCTCCCAAGAAGGCCGCAAAGCCTGCCGCCAAGAAGTAATCCCTGGTAACCCTAGAGGTTTCAGAGAAGGCCCTTCGGGGTCTTTTTTGTTGCTTCATCGGGCCGCGGCAATCAGCATAGGTTGGATATCGCCAGTGATCTTGCAAGTCCGAAGTTGGGCATATACGTCACCAAAATAGCGCATGATGTGCAAATCAAAATGAGATTTGTGAGGGAGATGTCGGTATGAGTCAGATGCTGGTCGTTTTTTCACATGGGAAGGAGTCGGGTCCGTGGGGCTCCAAGATAAGCGCGCTGGCCAATGTCGCCAAGCGTCATGGTGCCGAGGTGATATCGGTTGATTATCGACAGGATCCTGTGGGCGTCGATCACGATCAAAATGCTGCAGGTGAAGCAGACCGGCGGGTCGGGCAATTGCTGACGATCTCGCCGCCTGAGCATAGCCAACTGGTACTGGTGGGCTCAAGCATGGGGGGTTATGTCTCGACCGTGGCAAGCGCCCGACTGCCAGCGAGCGGCTTGTTCTTGCTGGCTCCGGCGTTCTATCTGCCGGGTTACCAAAACCAGGATCCCGCACCACGCTCCAGAAGAACACTGATTGTTCACGGGTGGAACGATGGAGTCGTGCCGGTACAAAACAGCATCCGGTTTGCAAGGCAGCATCGCTGTGAGCTGTATTTGCTGGAGGGTGATCACCGGCTCAACGATGCGCTGCCAAAGGTCGAGGCGATCTTTGATCTGTTCATCCACCAGGTGATGGCTGAGACTGTGGTCAAAGAACCGCTTTCACGGGCCATTTCGTAACAACGGTCCTTGCACAGATGACTGGCTCACGTGGTGAGCTCACCAGGTCTCATACTGACGCGTTTGGTGAACAGTCCATGCGGTCCCTGCAGGCACAACGAGGCTCTATCCGATATCTCTTATGAATAACGATTTCCCGAAAACCCTTAAACCCGGCTTCCTTGCTTTTCACAGCAATCGCGCCGAGGACCTGGCTGAGGTTGTCATTAGCTGGATGGGCCGTCACCCCTTGAGTCCTTTGGAAGAAGAGGTGGTTCTGGTCCAGAGCAATGGCATGGCCGAGTGGGTCAAGATGGAGATGGCTCGAATGGGTGGGGTCTGCGCTGCCACGCGGGTTGAGCTGCCCTCGCGATTTCTTTGGCGCACATACCGTCAGGTGCTCGGGCGCGAGGCCGTCCCCTCAACCTCTCCCCTGGACAAGATACCCATGATCTGGCGCCTGATGCAGTTGCTGCCAGAACTCATCTTGAGGCCGGACTTTGCGCCGGTGGCTGGTTTTCTCAAGGCAGACGAGCCTGACCGGATGCTGCAACTGGCCTCCAAATTGGCCGACCTCTTTGATCAGTACCAGAACTACCGCGCCGACTGGCTGGAGGCCTGGGCCAAAGGACAGGACCAGCTGACCCTGTCCAACGGCTCGTTTTGTGAAGTGCCGAGCGATCAGCGCTGGCAGGCGCAATTGTGGAGAGCTGTGCTGCAAACGCTGGATGACAGGCAGCAGCAGGCAATTCGACCCAGGCTGCATCAACAGTTTCTGGCCCGGCTGAGTAGTGCCGAGCCGCTGGCGGGCAAGGTTGCGCAAAGAGTGATCGTTTTCGGCATGAGTCAGATGCCCTTGACCACCCTGCAGGCACTGGCGGCCCTGGCACCGCACAGCCAGGTCATGCTGGCCATCCCCAATCCCTGTCGCTACCACTGGGCAGACATCATGGATGGCCGAGAGTTGCTGCAAGCACAGCGTCGCCGCCATCCTTTGCGCCAAGGTCGCGATCTGGCCAGTTTGCCGCTTGAGGACATGCATGCCCACGCCCACCCGCTGCTGGCAGCATGGGGACGCCAGGGCAGGGACTTCATCCGTCAACTCGATGAGTTTGACGATGCGGTTCAAGCCAAGAAGAAGTTCGAGCTGGCACGCATCGATCTTTTCGACGAGTCAGAGGAAACTGCGCAAACTCAGCTGCTCCAGCAGGTGCAAAACCGGATCCGCGATCTGACTCCCCTGGTTGAACATGTGAAGGTTCCCATCGCAGCAGCGGATCGCTCCATCGTCTTTCACAGTGCCCACAGTGTGGTGCGAGAGCTGGAAATACTGCACGACCAATTGCTCACGTTGCTGGCCAACCCCAAACAAGCCTTGCCTGGCGAGTCTGAGAGTGGATCAGGGCAAGGATCGGGGCGGCCTACGCAGCTTAGTCCACGAGATGTCATCGTGATGGTGCCCGACATCGAACAGATGGCGCCTGCCATTCGCGCCGTATTTGGTCAGTACAAGCGGCAAGACGACCGCTACATCCCGTTTGACATTTCCGACCTGAGTGCCAAGACCAGCAGTGCGCTGATCGGCGCCATGGACTGGCTGCTTAGATTGCCGCTAGAGCGCTGTCGCATGAGCGAATTGGTGGATTTGCTGGAAGTCGTGCCGATCGCAACCCGATTTGGTATCGAGCAGGAATCGCTGCCCAAGCTGACGCAGTGGATGGCGGGCGCCGGTATCCGCTGGGGTCTGAACGAGGATCACCGTGCGGACCTGGGCCTGCTGGCCTGTGGCGATCAAAACAGCGCCTGGTTTGGACTGCGCAGAATGTTGCTGGGTTATGCCAGCGGCGCGGTTGATGTCCCGCAGCCGCTTGCAGGATTGAACAATATCGAGCCCTACGCCGAGATCGGCGGACTGGAGGCCGAACTGGCCGGATCTCTGGCGCATCTTCTTCAGGCGCTGGTGAATTGGCGCACGGTCGCAAGCACGCCAGCCACACCACAAATCTGGGCGCAGCGGGGGCGGGAATTAATGGCGGCTGTGGTCAAGTGCGAGACCCAGGAAGATCTGCAGGCCTTAAGAGCCTTGCAAGACGGACTGAGTGCCTGGCTGCTGGCCTGTGAGCAGGCAGGGTTTGTCGAGGAAGTGCCCCTGATGGTCGCGCGCTCAGCCTGGCTGGAAGCCATGGAGACTCCCAGCCTGAACCAGCGCTTTCGGGCCGGGGGCGTCACCTTTTGCACCTTGATGCCGCTGCGCGCGATTCCGTTCCAGGTGCTCTGTCTGCTGGGTATGAATGACGGCGATTACCCAAGACGCAGCATGCGCAGCGATTTTGACCTGATGGGCTTGCCCGGCACAGCGCGAGCGGGCGACCGCTCGCGACGGGACGATGACCGCCAACTGATGCTCGAAGCCCTGCTTTCTGCCCGCAGGGTGTTCTATGTCAGCTGGTGCGGCCACAGTGTGCGGGACAACAGCGAACAGCCGCCTTCGGTCCTGGTGTCCCAGTTGCGCGATTACCTGAGCGCAGGATGGGGCAAGGAAGTCGTCACGAGCCGCACAACCGAGCATCCTTTGCAGCCCTTTAGCAGGCGCTATTTTGAAGAGGGCAGCACTCTGGTCACCTACGCCCGGGAGTGGCGTGCAGCTCATGAACCTGCGGGTTTCAAGGATGCAACTGAATCTGTAAAGGGCGCCACGGACGAGGACAAAGCGCAGGGCGCTAGCCCATCCCTGGAGCCATTGGCGGCTTTTGTCCCGAATCCCGATTTGCCGTTGACCGTGTCTCAACTGACCAACTTCCTGCGCAACCCGGTGAAGGCGTTTTTCCGGCAGAGGTTGATGGTGACGTTCGAAGAAGCCGGCCAGGACAAGGCAGATGACGAGTGTTTCACGGTGGATGCACTGCAGGAGTGGGGACTTCTCCAGAAACTGCTCCTCAGCGCCACGGCGCAGGCGGACGGTGCAGCGGACCAGGACTGCGTGAGCCGAGCATTGAGCCGACTGAGAAGGGCGGGAGGTTTGCCGATGCTGGGTTTCGGCGACATCAAGCAAAAGGAGCTTGAGGAGACGCTGACGACCATGCTGCGGAGCTGGCGCGCCGAGCACTCTCGCTTTGCCGTTGAGGCAGAGCGCCAGTCGGTTCGCGTTCAGGAAGGCGATGTCGTGCTGGAAGACTGGATTGACCACTTGCGCAAAGGTGATGCAGCTCCAGGCGATGAACCAGGCAGCTTGGGCAGTTCCATTGATCCGCCTGACGCAAACCAGCCCAAATTCCCCATCGCCTGGCTCGATCTTCAACCCAGCAATTTGCTTCAGAACCAGAAGGAGCCATTGGCCCGACTCGACAAGCTGCTGGGCCCCTGGGTTCGCAGTCTGGCTCTAGCGGCCAGTGGTTCGACGGCACGGGGCGTTGTTATTGGGAAAGATGGCGTTGTGGAGATTTCTCCGACTGCCCAGGATGATGCCAAGGGCACGCTGGGCATGCTGCTCAAACTCTGGCACTCCGGCATGAACTCGCCGTTGCCCCTGCCTCCCAAGACAGCTCTGGCCTTGCTTGAGGGCAAGAGCACCCTCTCCAGCTACGAGGGCGGCTTCATGCAAACGGGCGAAGTACAGGAGCCCTGTCTGGCCAGGATGTTTGAAAGCCATGAGTCACTGACCGCTGACGGCCGTTTCGAAGCTTTGGCGAGGGACGTCTACGCGCCGCTAATGGTCTGGGCGAACCAGCACGTGAAAGCCAGGCGTCATGCCTTAACGCAGCTCGCAGTCGGGAGTGCCCTATGAGCCTACAGACCCAAACCGACTCCGCTGCCATGACCAAAACCACTGAGGCCGCTCCAATACCTGCAAGCCTGGTCCTGCAGCCAGAGACCTTCGACCTTTGGGGCAGTCGGCTGATTGAGGCCAGTGCCGGCACCGGCAAGACCTGGACCATCGCTGCCCTGTACCTGCGTCTGGTGCTGGGTCATGGCGCAGACCATGGGTTTGAGCGCGCCCTGCGACCGGCAGAAATCCTGGTGATGACCTTCACCCGCGCAGCGACAAGAGAGTTGTCGGACCGCATCCGAGAGCGGCTGCTGGGTGCCGCGCAGTGTTTTCGTGGTGAGAAGGAAGTCGATAAAGACGACGCGTTCCTGGCCAGCCTGATGAGCGCTTATGAGAGTGGCACTGAGCGCAACCGGGCCGCATGGGCGCTGGCGATGGCCGCCGAGAGTATGGATGACGCGTCCGTTCACACCATCGATGCCTGGTGCCAGCGCATGCTCAGAGAACATGCCTTTGATTCCGGCAACCTCTTTGACGAGGAACTTGTCGCAGACGAAGAGGTGATGCGCACCGAAGCCTGCCAGGATTACTGGCGCCAGGCTTGCTATCCACTGGAGGCTGACCGGCTGTCACGCGTTCTGGACATCTGGGGCAGCGTGGACGCGCTGATCGCCGATATGCGCGACCTGCAGAATCAGGACATCCCTGAACAGGCAGGCTTTGAGTCTCTGGCACAAGTGCTGGATAGAGCTGTCTCAGAACGCGCGCAGGTGATTGACGCCTTCAAGGCAGTCTGGGGCAAGCGTGCTCAGACCATGCAGGCGTGGCTCGACGCCCAGACAGCTGACAAGAACAGCGGCTGGAATGGCCAGAAACTCAGCCCCAAAAACTACAGCAAATGGCTGGCAACACTCTTGGATTGGGCCGACGACCCCATCGATGATGAAAAGCCCGATCTCAAGACCGGCTGGGAGCGGTTCACGCCTGATGGCTTGATGCAAGCGCGCAAACCCGGTGCGGCGCCGATTGAATTGCCGGTCGAATTTGCGCAGTTTGCCGAATTCAAGGCGGCATTCGATGAATTGGCGGATCTCAGCGTGGCCGTTCGGCTGCACGCAGCCTGCAGGGTTGCCAGGCGCCTGGTCGAGCTCAAACGCAAAACCAGCAGCTTTGGATTCGCCGACATGCTGCAGCGCCTGGACGCGGCCCTGCGCGGCGCCAATGGGCAGCGTCTGCGTGAGCGAATTCTGGCCCAGTACCCGGTGGCCCTGATCGACGAGTTTCAGGACACCTCCCCGCTGCAGTACCGCATCTTTGATCAGATCTACCGGACACAGACCAACGACCGCCACAACGCCTTGCTGCTGATCGGCGACCCCAAGCAGTCAATCTATGGTTTCAGGGGCGCCGACATTTACAGCTACATGCAGGCGCGCCGCGCCACCAGTGGTCGCCACTACGTTTTGGAGACCAATTTTCGGTCGACGCAGGCACTGGTCGGGGTTGTGAACCACTGGTTTGCGCAGGCCGACAGCCAGTGCAGCGAGGGTGCCTTCATGTTCCGAAAGGAACAGGACGACCCGCTGCCGTTTGTGCAAGTTCGCGCAAATGGACGCAAGGAGCGACTGCAGGGCGACACTGGCACGGTTGCAGCCCTGACACTGGTGCATGACCTGGAGGTGCGCAGTGCAGACGACACCCGCAAGTTCTTTGCCCAGCGCTGCGCCGAACGGATCGTCTCCTGGTTGAACGACCCCCAGGCAGGATTCCTGGAGGAGCACAAGGCTGGTGAAGCAGCCAAACCCATCCGGCCTTTGCGTCCGGCCGACATTGCGGTCCTGGTGCGCACAGGCAGGGAGGCCGCCGCGGTTCGGCGTGAACTCGGACGCAGGTCCGTGGCCTCGGTCTACCTCTCCGACAAGGATTCGGTATTTGACAGCGATGAGGCAAAGGATCTTGTGCACTGGTTGCACGCAGTGGCCACGCCGCAGGACGTGCGCCTGGTTCGGGCCGGACTGGCCACTCGCACGGTGGGCTTGAGTCTGGATGAGCTGGGGTGGCTTGCCAGCGACGATGAAGCCTTCGATGCGCGGGTGGAACAGCTGCGCCAGTTGCGCACGGTGTGGCAGTTGCAGGGCGTGCTGGCGATGCTGCGCCAGACCCTGCATGTGTTTGGCCTGGCCTCGCGCTGGTTGTCGACTGAGGGCTCGCAGTCTGGCGGTGAGCGCCACCTCACCAATTTTTTGCACATGGCGGAATTGCTGCAGACGGCCAGCAGCGCGCTTGACGGCGAGCAGGCCCTGATTCGCTGGTTGATCACGCAGATGCAGGATGGCGGCGCGCAAGGAGATGAGCAGGTGGTGCGGCTGGAAAGCGACGCCGACCTCGTCAAGGTGATCACAATTCACAAGAGCAAGGGTCTGGAATACCCGATCGTGTGCCTGCCCTATGCCACCAGTTTCAGAGCGAAGGATCGCAGGTATACATCCTTTGTCAATCTTGCAGACGAAGAGGGCAATCGCGAACTCAGACTTCAGTTTGGCGCGGAAGAACTGGCCATGGCCGATCGCGACCGGTTGAGAGAGGACTTGCGACTTCTCTACGTGGCGCTTACCCGCGCCCGACATGCCTTGTGGGTTGGCTTTGCCGCCGTAAAGTCAGGCAACAGCGACGCTTGCGTCTCCCACAAAAGTGGCGCGGGCTATACGCTTGGGGGCCCGGACCCTGTTGAAGCATCCGCGTGGCTCGCGCACCTGAGAAGGTTTGCCCAAGGCCGCGCGGACATCGTATTGCAGGAAGCGCAAGACCAAACACCAGTGACCGCGCTTACAACTCGATTGCAGGAAGGCACTTTGAAGTTTGCGCCGACTTACAGTGCTGACTTCGAGCGCGACTGGAGCATCGGGAGTTTCTCGCGACTGGCCAGGGATCTGACGCCGATGGCAACTTTCTCGCCCGGGCGGGCTCCTGACTGGTCAACGGCGCCGATGCCAGGCGCTACTGACTTGTCCCCCATCCAGATGCCAAGACCGGCCGATGATGAGTTCAGCCCCGCAGACGGTGCTGAGCAAGGGCAGGCCAAAGCCGCTGCCAAGGCGGCCAACAGTGCAAACGGTAGTGCGGCATGGCACAGGTTTTCAAAAGGGGCCGAAGCAGGAAACTTCTTGCACGATCAGCTGCAATGGCTCGCAGGAGACGGCTTTTGCCTGAATGGCAACGAGAGGCTTGCCGCCCGGCTGAGTCAGCGTTGCGAGCGCGCCGGCCGCGGCGCTCACGCACAAGACGTCGCGACCTGGCTGGGCGAAGTAGTGCAAACGCAGCTAAGCGGACCCGATGCTGCCCTGGCCGATCTGGAGCATGTTCTGGCGGAGGCGGAGTTCTGGTTGCCCGTGCAGAGGATCGATGCCAGGGACATTGATGCAGTATGTCGCCAGTACCTTTTGCCAGGGGTCGCGCGCCCGGCCCTGGCCGAACGGCAGTTGCACGGCATGCTCATGGGCTTTGCCGACCTGGTCTTTGAACATCAGGGGCGCTACTGGGTGCTGGACTACAAGTCCAACTTCCTGGGCGAAAGCGATGCGTCCTACGACAGCGCGGCGCTTGCCAACTCCATGGCCGAGCATCGCTATGACGTGCAGGCTGCCATCTACATGCTGGCCCTGCACCGACTGCTCAAGCTGCGTCTGGGCGAGAGCTACCAGCCTGAAGAACATTTGGGGGGCGCGGTCTACCTCTTTCTGCGCGGTATCAAGGGCCCGGAAAAAGGAGTCTGCCTGTTGACGAAGTGCACGCCCCTGATGGATGCACTGGACGCCATGCTTGGCGAGGAGGGCGTTTCTGCATGAATACAAGCACTTTCACCCCGGATCATGACGGCAGTGCCGCGAGTGAACCTTCAAATCAGATCGACATCGACATCCAGGGCGAGTCCAGCGCTCAGACTTCAGATGGCTGCCTGACCCTGTTGCACAGCTGGGCAGACCTTGGATGGCTGCGGCGCCTTGACAGCGCAATGGCGGCCTTCATGCTGGAACTCGACCCGTCTGCCTCGCCAGCGCTGCTGGTGAGCACGGCAGTTCTGTCTCAAATGGAGTCACGCGGGCACACATGCCTGCCCCTGAGTCTTCTGGTCACGCAGCCCGATGAAATTCTGGCCTGGCCAGTGCCTGCCCAGCCAGAGTTGTCTGAGCTGTGGACGAAATTGCCTGCCAGCCTGCCAATGTGGTTGTCAGCACTGCGCATCAGTCCTCTGGTTCGCTTTGTCGACTTGCAGAGGTCAACCAGTGGCCCTGCGCAAGACGCCGACCATGGCCAGCCTTTGATACTGAGCGGTTCACCAGCAGAGCCACTGCTTTATTTGCGCCGCTACTGGCTCCATGAGGGAGACGTTGCGAGTGAAGTAATCCAGCGCGCGACGGCCGGCCTGCCCGTCAACGAGGCGGTGGCGCGTCAATGGCTGGACCGCCTTTTCGACGCATCAGACAAATCAGGCGCCGCCTCCAATGAGTTTGATTGGCAAAAACTGGCCTGCGCGGTTGCCTTGCGCGCCGGGCTGACTGTCATCACCGGCGGCCCGGGCACGGGCAAGACCTACACGGCCGCGAGACTGTTGGCCCTGCTTTTTGCCATGGATGAGAAGCCACATCAGCTTCGGGTCGCACTGGCAGCGCCCACCGGCAAGGCTGCGGCGCGGCTTCGTCAATCGATCGATGCATCGCTGCAGGAATTGAGTGCCCGTCTGGGCGATGAGCTCGATCTGGCAACGTTCACCAAGCGCATCGGCGCGGCCAGGACATTGCATTCGCTTTTGGGCGCACGACCCGACACGAGGCAGTTTGGTTTCAGCGCCAGTCACCTGCTGGACGTCGATGTCCTGATCGTCGACGAGGCCTCCATGGTTCATCTGGAGATGATGTCAGCGCTGTTGCAGGCCATGCCGAGAGGTGCCAGGCTTATCCTGCTGGGCGACAAGGATCAGCTTGCCTCTGTCGAAGCCGGCGCGGTGCTGGGCGACCTCTGTCGTGATGCGACCCAGGGGAACTACGACTCGCAGACAGCGCGGTACGCGCTCTCGGTTGCGGGACAGACGCTGCCAAAGAGCTTCCTGGCAAGCGACTCCAAGACCACGGCGCTGACCCAGCAGACCGTGATGCTGCGCAAGAGCCGCCGCTTTGGGGGCCTCATCGGCAAGCTGGCCCTGGCGGTCAATGCCGGGGACTGCGTTCAGGCGCAGCGACTGATCAACCCAGATCCAACGGGGGTTCTGCAAGCAACCTGCCACCCGAGCGTGGATGCGGTGCTGGAGTTGGCGGTGCAGGGCAGACCTGGCGCAACCGCCTGCTATGGCGACTATCTGCGACTGATCAGCCAGCGTCCAGCGTCCAGCCTGAGCGACGAGGTCGCTCATGAGAAGTGGGTGAAGGAGGTTCTTGTGGCCTTCGATCGCTTTCGCATCCTGTGCGCCGTGCACGATGGGGATTTTGGTACGCGGGGCTTAAACAAATCCGTCGAACAGGCTCTGAGGACTTCCGGGCTGTTAAAGCCCCGGGGCGAATGGTACGCGGGGCGCCCCGTCATGGTCACCCGCAACGACCCGGAACTTGGCGTATTCAACGGCGACGTGGGAGTGACGCTGCCGGGCAGACGTGGCGTCTCAGCCCTGCGCGTCTACTTCCTCGATGGCGACGGCTTGCGCTCGGTGGGAGTGAGCCGACTTGCCCATGTGGAGACCGCATACGCGCTGACTGTGCACAAGTGCCAAGGCTCCGAATTCCTGCACACCGCTGTGGTGCTGTCGCCAGGCGCTGGCAAGGTTCTGACACGGGAGCTCGTCTATACCGGCATCACCCGAGCCAGGGAGAATTTCACCCTGATTGAAGGCGAAGAAGGTCTTTTATACAGGGCCATCGAGCGCAAGAGCCAGCGCGCCAGTGGGCTGGGATTGCGATTGGAAGGGCCGCCAAACACGGATCTTTGATGTAGTCGAAGGCACCCGGAAATCGATCGCTGCACACTGGCGAAGTTGCTGGGTCTATATATCGGGTAACTCAGGGTACGTTGCAACAGACAGTGCGCATGGTGCATTGCGTTTTGCAGTGCCACGGGATGCCTTGCGCTTCCTATTTTCGGCAGCTCTTTGGCCGTGTCACTGATCGCCACATAGGATCCGGTGCCGAGCCAAGATGAAGCGCCACGAGGAAGGGTCCAGGCAACTGGCGAACAGGGAATTAGACGATGGTTTGCCGACGGAAATCGAAAGACCTCGTGGGGGAACTAGGGATTGGCTTATCGTGTTGATAGAAAACAGCTGCCCAAATCCTGATTTTGCGCTTCGACGGATTTGGAACTAAATACAGACCGCGCCGATTTCCTTGCAAGAAACCTGGTTTTCAGGTCAATTGGCCTTAACAGATTTGCGTGCCAGCATGCGCACGCGCGCCTCAGCAGCTAAAGTCAAGGCCGCTGAAGTCGGCTCCACTGTTTGGGTGGCCCCATCGGTCGTCCCATCCTCTCCGAAGTTAGCTGCTTGCGCCCTACTTCTCCAATGGTCCAATTGAGTTTCCAACTTCCAGCGAAAGGCGAGTCTCTTCAGTAAGTCCTCGTTGAGTAGTTCCATGTCTACGTCAAAAGGAGGTGGCGTCATTGCGCTCCGCTTCATTGCTGCGAGGTGCAGCCACTGCAATAGAGCGGCTTCCGGACGAAAGGTTGGGCACATGCGCCCAGGTTGAAGGGTCTCCCAGCGTTCACTTTCTGTGGTTGGGAAAAACCTTTCTGCCAATCCATAGAACCGAAACCTTTGACCCGACGATGTTTCTAACTCCCCCAGGGTTGGGCGCTTATTTGCTGAGGTTGGTAGCACCGCGACAACGACGTCGGAAGGATTGTTCAAAAACCCACATTCACCCAGCACTGATTGCAACGAAACAATAGCCCCATAACGGAGGTGCGCTGCTGCCTCGCCAAGTTCCACAGAGGGCGCCTTGCGTTTGTTAAGAAACAGCCCCGTTGAAACGCGAGCCAGGGCGCCTGCAGCAACTAAGGTCCTTGAGACCAGTCGGGCGGTATTTGAAGTTGTGCCTGGGCGGTGCTTGAGCACAAACTGATAGAAATCAAAAGCTCTCATTACACGCGGAGCCTCTGAGCCAGATAGCGCTTGAATCAACGCGAATTTCCAGTCTGCGCCTCGTTCGCCGGTTTGCATGTGAGGGGAACCCGTTGAAGGCGTTTCCATATCCAAGGAATTCAAAGTCATGACTTTTCCTCCGGTTCGCCGACTGCGGCTTTTAGCCACTTCTCTACATTGCTCCCCACCTCTACTCGCATGCCATCAAACGCGTCCTCATCAATGGCCTGTGCCACCACAGAAGGCAAGTAAGGCATAACGTCGGTTTTGAATTGCGCGTAGCTCATGGCTTCTATCTTGGGCCACAGTTCAGCCAGCGCCATTGGTAGCTTTGTTTCGGCAAATGGAATACTGGCCAACAACGTTGAGGGCGCATTCACCTCCGCTTTTATGAGTACATGAAGGTCAAAAAGGTCCCGCAGTGCCATTCGCTTCGGGTCAGTAAGCGCAAGAACTTTAGTGAAGGCAATCGCTTGTGAGTTGAGCACCTGAACTATTGCGTTAGATGCGCCTGCCAAATACTCTGACGAAAGTGGTACTTCTATTACATGTCCGTTAATTAAGGACGCTCTACGCGAGACTTCTACAGTCAGATGCAGGGGAGCATTGCTACCTGGCTGCTGGCCGACAATTTTCCACCGAAGAGTTGTTTCAGTCTGCTTTGGCATGGTCACAACTGCATCGGTAATAAGCCCTGAGTTCACCACATACTCAATTGACCGCTTTACGATTCCTTGGATTCTGGCCTTTGAAAACTTCAAATCCGCGTCCAAGTCAATGTCCTTGGTGTAACGCACACTGCCATGGACGGCGCGCATTGCCATACCACCTTTCAGTACCAGCTCCTTGTGCAGAGCGTTTCCCATCAGCTCGACCAAAAGCCGCGACTGCAGAGCCTCACGCACAACCGCCAGTCCTAAGGTTTTGTCCATGCTAATTCGTGTAATAATTGAAGTATGAATCAATCGTTAAACGATTGTTTCGCACTTCAATTATAACTTCGACCGCAAATATTGTCAACTTGAAGTGCACAACACTCGTTTTCCGATTGTTATGTACTTCATCCAACATAGCAAAGAACTTCTTCTAGCTTGACCGGCCCCCTTGCCAGGCCCATGCGAATCGCAGGAGTCTGTTTGTCTTGGCCTGCGGAGCAGTAGTTGTAGAACACCCTGAATATCTCCAGTGCCTTGCCCAGGTTTTGTGGCTTGTAGACGCTGTAACCGTGCCAGATACGCCTATCCGAGGACGCACTGGGAAACCCTCGCTCAGCCAGGCTCAGGCGCCTGCGAGCCTGCATGAAGAACCGGTCCACGGAATGGAGACTGGAATTGAGGTACAACCGGGCAACCTGCTCTTCAGGATACCCCATGTCTATACACCGACAAAAGTGATGAACTACCTGCACCGAGAGGCCGCGAACGGCCGGCAGCAGCCGTGAAATCTACTTTTGGAGTGACTTCAGGAGTTCGGTGACTTGCGATTTGCTCAGTTTTCTGAGTGCTGCGATTTTTGGCAATTGCTGTGCCCGGGGCCTAGCGCCTCGTTCCCATTTGTAGACCGACTGATCTGACGTCGCAAGCAAGAAAGCCATTTCAGCGGCGGACAAGCCGAGCCGACGCCTCAGGGTGGCGAACCCTTTTGAACTGAAGCGAATGTTCTCAGGTTCACTGGCCAGTTCAGCCTTCTCTGTCGCTTTGGTGGAAGTCTTGCTCAGCGAGGCGACCTGTTTTTCCAGAGTTGTGACGCGCTTCTTGAGCGCGTTGATATCGGTGCGAGACTGTGCGGCCGCTTTGCGCAAGGGAAGGATCTCGGAGCGCACTTCTTTACGGGCAAGGCGCAGTATTTCTTCTTTCAGGACTGTTGCTAGATTGGGCATTTTCATGTTGTCGAGTTGAAAGGTCGAATGTTAAACCGGCGCAAAGACTTCCTTCACAAACTCAGCACCGAAATCGTTAGGAAACATGGTGCGGTATTTGTTGGCAACGTGAATGCATCCGGTCTCGCCAAGACCACCATGGCCAAGAGCTCATTGGACGCAGGCTGGAGTGCATTCAGAACCATGCTCATGTACAAAAGCGATAACGCTGGCGTATGGTTCAAAGAGGTAAATGAGAGTTTCACCACTCAGGAGTGTTCTTCGTGTCACGCCCGCACCGGTCCTAAAGGTCTGCAAGGGCTGGACGTGCGCAGCTGGACTTGCTCCGTCTGCAACACAGACCACGACAGATGTCAACGGTTGTCGAGAAGTGCGCTTTTCCGGTTTTTTGAACGCGGTTTTGGAT
>JBMOJJ010000263.1:0-5445 GCA_049315845.1 Rhodoferax sp. | reverse complement strand
GCCCAGCACCTCGGCCGAGATGTCGCGGTCGCGAATCGCGATGAAGGCACGGCCGACGCGGGTGCGAAACAGGTTGGCGGCGCCGAGCAGCATCAATAACGTCACCGGAAGAATGACCCAATAGAGCCGAAACGAGGTGTCCAGCAGCAGGCCGAACAGCTTGGCCGGCGGCACCGTCAGGCCGCCGGTGCCGCCGGTGAACGCGGTGTTGGCAAAAAGAAAATGCGCGATGAAGGAGGCCGCAATGGTGGCGATCGCCAGGTACAGGCCCTTGACCCGCAGCGACGGGATGCCCACCACGAGTCCGCCGAGCATGGCGACAAAGCCGCCAGCCAGCAGGTTGAGCAGAAAGGGCGAGCCCACCCGCAGTTCCAGAATCGCCACCGTGTAGGCGCCCAGGCCCATGAACGCGGCCTGACCCAGACTCACCAGCCCGGTGTAGCCGGTCAGGATGTTGAGCCCGCAGGCGCTGGCCACGTTGATGCTGACCAGGCAGGCCAGGTACAGCCAGTAGTCGGTCGCCATGAAGGGAAACAGCAGCAGCGCGCCAGCCGCCAACGCCAGCCAGACCTTCTGCGTGCGCGAGTCGAACAGCGCCGCGTCGGCGATGTAAGTTTCCTTGAGGGTGCCGATGCGCATCAGGTCTCCCGCCGGGCCGCCCCAAGGCAGACCTGCGCCCCCTCGGGGGGCAAGGAATACACGCAGTGATGAGTGTGGGGGTACAACATCAGAGTCGCTCAATTTCGTGCGTGCCGAACAGGCCGTAGGGCCGGATCATCAGCACCACCACCAGCACGATGAAGGTCACCAGCAGCTTGTATTCGCCGCCCAGATAGGCGCCTGCGAGCGCCTCGATCAGGCCGATCATCAGCCCGCCCACCAGTGCTCCGAGCACGCTGTCGAGCCCGCCGACGATCACCACCACCAGCACCGACAGCCCGAACACGCCCATGGATGAGGAGATGCCGCCGATCGAGCCGACGATGATGCCCGAGACCGCGGCGATCATGGCCGACGCGACCCAGGCCAGCGAGAACACGCGCGGCACGTTGATGCCCATCGAGTAGGCGGCCGCCGGGTCGGAAGCGGTGGCGCGCAGCGCGACGCCGCCGCGCCAGTAGCGGAACACCAAGAGCACCACGGCGATCAGGACGACCGCCATCAGCGCGCCGTAGAACACCATGGGCGCGAGGAAGGCCTCGCCCACCATGATCGGCGTGTTGGGCACCAGTTCGGGCAGACGGCGCTGGTCGGCAGTCCAGATCAGCTCGACCAGCCCCACCAGCACCGAGGACAGGCCGACCATCACCATGAAGACCGAGATCGGCGGTTCCCCCAGCAGCGGGCGGATCATGGTGCGCTCAATCAGGGCGCCCAGCGCACCGGCGGCCAGCAGCGACGCCGGAACGGCCAGCCACAGCGGCAGCGCAAAGGTGACGGCGCAGGTGAAGAACAGGTAGGCGCCAATCATCAGCATTTCGCCGATCGCGATATTCACCACCTTGGTCGCCTTGTAGACCATGACGAAAGCCAGCGCGGCCAGCGCGTAGAGGCCGCCGCTGGCGATGCCGGTCAGGCTGATCTCGAACAGGTAGGCCCAATCCATCAGGCGGCTTCCCGTTTGTCAATTCCGGCGTGCAGCCGGCGACGCAGGTCGCCGACGTCGCCCGAGCCGAGGTAGGCGCGTATCACTTCAGGGTCGCGCTGAACGGCCGCTGGCGCGCCCTGGGCAATGAGCTGGCCGAAGTTGAGCACGATCACATGGTCGGACAGATCCATCACCATGCCCATGTCGTGCTCGACCATCAGCACCGTGACGCCCCATTCCTCGCGCACGTCGAGGATGAAGCGCGCCATGTCTTCGGTTTCTTCGCGGTTCATGCCGGCCACCGGCTCGTCGAGCATCAGGATCTCGGGTTGCATGGCCAGCGCGCGCGCCATTTCCACGCGCTTTTGCAATCCGTAGGGCAATGCGGAAACCGGCGCGTGGCGAATATGGTCGATCTCCAGAAAATCGATGATGCGCTCTTCGATGTCGGCCCGCAGCGCGGCTTCTTCGCGCCGGGCCCGGCCCAGGTAGAACAGCGCGTCCAGCACGTTGGTCCTGAGGTGGGCGTGGCGGCCCAGCTTGATGTTGTCGAGCACCGTCATGCCGCGAAACAGCGCGATATTCTGAAAACTGCGGCCCAGACCCATCTTGGCCCGCAGCGGCGTCGGCACGTCGGTGATGTCCTGGCCCTTGAAGCGCACGCGGCCACTGGTGGGGCGGTAAAAACCCGAGATCGTATTGAACAGCGAGGTCTTGCCGGCGCCGTTGGGGCCGATCACCGCCGTGATGGTGCCGCTGGCGACCTCGAAGCTGACATCGCTCAGCGCACGCACGCCCCGAAAGGCCAGTGTCAGGCCGTCAACCTGCAGCAGCGGTGGGGTGGCGACCGGGTCGCCTGGGCGGTGTGTCTGCATCGGCTGTTGCTTATGCGGGTTTATGCGGAGTGAAACTTGTTTACTGATGCGTAAAATTCTTACTTGAAAGTAGATTATGTGTTTTTCCCGCCGTCCCAGCATCGGGATTTTCCCTAGGTCCATCCGTCATGCCGAAGCAATCATCAGCGACCAGCACTGCACAGCCCCAGCTGCCGGCGTCGCCCTGGGTCCCTGTTTCTGCGCGCCAGCAGCAGCGCGAGACCAAGCGCAACGCGGTGCTGTCGGCGGCAGCGCAACTGTTCAACGAGCGGGGATTTCATGCGACCTCGCTGGACGACATCGCGGCGCGCCTGAATGTCAGCAAGCCGACGCTCTACTACTACGTCAAGAACAAGGACCAGATCCTGATCGAATGCGTTCGCCGGGGTCTGCAGATGATGCACCAGGGCATCGAGGAAACTCGCAGCGCCGGCGGCAAGGCGGTCGACCAGCTGATCGCCTGCATGCGAACCTACACGCGCATCGTCACGCAGGACTTCGGCATGTGCGTGATCCGCGTCAGCGACGACGAGTTTGCGCCGGAGAGCCGCAAGGAGTTGCGCCGCCTCAAGTCCGGCATCGACCAGGAATTCCGACGGTTGGTCGCTCAGGGCGTTGCCGAAGGCTCTTTGCAGCCCTGCGATCCCAAGATGGCGGCCTTCGTGATTGCCGGCGCGCTGAGCTGGATCGGCCGCTGGTACCAGCCTGGTGGCGAGTACAGTCCCGAGCAGATTGCCGAGCAGTGCATTGCGAGGCTGCTCGATGGGGTTTTGCGGCGTGCGGATGTACCTGACGCCTCGCAATCGACAGGCTCCGGTGGTGCGCGCAGCAGGTCACGGGCTAAAAAGTAAAACCCTGTGTCGGCTCAGCGGATCAAAGCCGGTCAGCCCACCACCGCGTGATGGCGGGCTGGTTCTTTGACTCATGCCACGTCCGATGATCATGGCCTTCAAGCCAGGCCTCAACGCTCGATCGGCGAGTTGACGATGGCAGCGTAAGCCACCGGGTCCATGTACTGCGGCAGGTAGGTGACGCCCTGGTTGAGCAGGGTGCTCACAAAGGAGCGCAGGTGGTTGCGTGAGCCCTTGAGCAGGCTGTCGTAGACCAGACGAATGTCCTGGTTGTCTATACCGATCAACGCAGTATTGATGTCCAGCATGTCGATCTCCTCAATCGCAGCGCCCACCTTGAGTGCCTCGATCAGCGAAACCGCGCCACTCGCCACCAACTGCGTGTACAGACCTTGCAGCGTGCTGTTCTGAAACACTCCGGCGGCCAATGTGGCGGCCGGGTCAACCAGGCTGTAGCGCAGCAGCAACTGGCGCACCGCTTCGGTGTGGGTGGCCTCGCTGCTGGCAATGTTGCCAAAGACCCGGGTGCTCGCGCCCCATCGCGCGTCCATCTGCGCGTAGACATCATGGGCGAGTTTTTCTTCCTCGCGCATGAAGGCCAGTGAATCCTTTTCGGCCACGCTGAGGGCTTCGGTGGGCAAGGCTACCAGCGTCAATCCCAGCGCAGTGCTGTTGAAGCTTGAGTAGCCGCTGGCGTCAACAACGAGCGCTGGCCCCCCGTAGCTTGGGGTAGTGGCGTTGTCGCCGCCGCCACAGGCGCTCAGAACAAGCGCCGACAGTAAGGCGACTGTGAGTTTTGATAAATGTGTTTTCATGGTATTTCTTTGTGAGTGAAGTAGGGTTAACCGCGAGGCTTTGCATCAGCTTCAATGGCGATAGCGGCCCGAACCCCAGTAACCAACCCCGAACTGGATGGCTATGGGCGGGTAATAGGGTTGTGTGTAGTAGGACGGATAGGCCGGTGCGCCAACAACCGCTGCGCTGGGTAACAGGTAGACCGGCTGTGCGTTGATCGGTGCTTGGGGCTGTTCGGTCATTTGCGCTGAAGCACCGACCGGCGTGAGCTGCAGCTGCAGCGTGGCCCCTGGATCCTGCGCCACTTGCGCCGCATAGCGCTTGCCGGCATATTCGTACACCACGTTGTAGGCCACAACGCGGTTTTCATACAGGGTCCTTATTTCGCAGCGCTGGACGTTTTCGATGTGGGTAGAGCCCTGACCTTCGACGCGGTCGCCCACCACCGAGCCGCCAATGACGCCCAGCAGGGTCGCCGCTGCTCGTCCGCTGCCACTGCCCACGGCATTGCCAATCGCTCCCCCCGCGATGGCGCCGATCAACGCGCCGGCGCCAGACCTCGGTGCTTGCATGGCGACCTGTTCGGTTGTGCACACCTGGCGCGGAACACCAACTTGTTGCATGACTGGCGTGGCGGAAATGACTTGACCCAGTTCCTGGGCCAGCGCGACGCCAGCGGTCAGCGCCACAACTGGCGCGACAAAAAGGGCCTTTTTGATGATGGGTGCATGTTTCATGGCTTGCTTTCAAAAAATTGGGCGTGCCCACAAACTGCGCAGGGCCTGTTCGGCCCTGCGCTTGCTGCTACGTCAGTGCTGGTTTTAGTTGACGACAGGAACCACTACGGGCACGACCACCGGTGCAGTCGTGGTCAGACCGGTGCCAGGTGTATGGATGCGCGTTTGCAGCGGCGTAGTGCCGGTGGCCAGGCCCGTGCCTGGCGTGTGGATCCGGCTTTGAGTACCCGCAGTGCTGGCACCACCCTGAGCACCCGCACCCGCCGGCGCGCCACGACCCTGTGCCAATGCGACGGAAGAAGCGGCCAGGATGCTGACCAATACGAGAGAGAACTTGATTGACGATTTCATGATGGTTTTCCTTGAAGTGATTGAATAAAGCTACCTTCTGCGGCCCATGCCGCCCCGTCCACCACCACCTGTAGCCATACCTTGCTGGCGATTCTCAAAGCCAGCGCCGCAAGGCAAACGCGGCGCACTTCTCTCCTCTGTCTTCTTGCTCTCAACCTCGGAGCGATCTGCTTGACTTGCCGGCGCGCTGGCGGGCCGCGCTGGCAGGGTCTGGGCAGATACCGACACCGTGACGATCAACAGCAACA
>JBMOJJ010000262.1:0-5454 GCA_049315845.1 Rhodoferax sp. | reverse complement strand
TGGATCACAGCCGTCTGACTTTTGCGCCTTGGCATCATCACGGGCTTTGCACGCCAGTTTCAGATTCACGTCCGGATAGCCGCCCAGTGCCAGTCGCTTTTCAACGCCGCCTATGCGGTACTTCCAAAACCAACGTTTAGAGCCGTTGGCATCGATCTGCAAGTACAAACCGCCTGAATCAGTAAATCGAGCTTGTTTCTTATCAGGTGGGCAAACTGCGTTTCGGCATTGGGCATCGGTCAACATGGGGTACAGCTCCAAGGTGGGGGTAAACCGGGCTGTTTTCACCGCTAAACGGGGGTACGCGAACAGAAAGTATGAAAAACATGGCCCAGTACCCCCGTTTGTACCCCATGATTTGTTTGGCTGTCAATGTATGGCTTTGTATGCCGTTGCAACGAAATTGCCAGATTCACCAATGAAAAAGGCCGCTAAGTGTATGTTCTTAGCGGCCTTTGTACTGTCTACTGGTCGGTGTGAAAGGATTCGAACCTTCGACCCCTTGCACCCCATGCAAGTGCGCTACCAGGCTGCGCCACACACCGATCTAAGCAGCTGATTATAGTCGCTTGAAGCGCCGCAGTTCAGTGAACCGGTGAGAGCAGATCGCGAATCTCGAACAACTCACGCCGCAGGTACAGCAATCGGTCCGACAGGCTGCCGGCAGATGGATCAGGTTCTTCTGTTTCACTGGCGCTCGACGCGAAATCGCCCATTTCGACGCCTTCAACGCCGTCCAGAAGAACTTCGCCATTGCGCTTCTTCTCGCGCTCAAGCTGCAATAGTTCCTGCATCTTGTTGCGCGCACCGCTGATCGTGAAGCCCTGGTCATAGAGCAGATCACGGATACGGCGGATCATCAATACCTCATGGTGCTGATAGTAGCGCCGGTTGCCGCGCCGCTTCATCGGGCGCAACTGCGTGAACTCCTGCTCCCAATAGCGGAGCACGTGAGGCTTGACACCACAGAGGTCGCCGACCTCACCGATGGTGAAATAGCGTTTGGCAGGAATCGGAGGAAGAGCATTCTCCATTTAAATCAATTCTCTAGGAGAGCAAGCTCCAAGATTACTCTAGGTCAACCCTGCATGTAAAGTGACATTTGTACCAGAAACCCCAAATAAAAATAAAGTCTCAAGACATTGGGGGCTTGCGTCCCGCATCCTGGATTTGTTCCTTGAGTTTCTGGCTGACATGAAAGGTGACAACGCGACGGGCCTCGATCGGAATCGCCTCGCCTGTTCGGGGATTGCGCCCCGGGCGCGGCGCTTTGGTTCGGATCTGAAAATTGCCGAAACCCGAGATCTTGACATCGCTGCCGTCGACCAGGCTGTCCGCGATCAGGTCAAAGAACGCATCGATCATGTCCTTCGATTCGCGCTTGTTCAATCCAATCTGTTCAAAAAGCAGCTCGGCCAGCTGTGCCTTGGTCAGTGCCGGGGTTTCCAGACTTTCAACCGAGATGTTCATTCATGCCTCTTTCTTCTTTGAGCAGATGGTAAAGCCTCAGACCCGCTGACGCGCGCCGAGCGATTCTTTCAGCGAAATCAGCACGGCTTGCACGGATGCATCGATCTGATCGTCTGTCAACGTTGCCACCTCACTGTTGAGCGACAGGCGGATCGCCATGCTTTTCTCGGGCACTTCGAGTCCGGTCGTCACGGCTTCCTTGCTGGCCTTCGGACGGTAGATGTCGAACAGCGCCGCATCGCGCAACAAGCCCATCGTGGGCGCAGCCCATATCGCCTTCATCATTGCATCATACCCAACCGTTTCGGCCACCATCACAGCGATATCGCGTTCAACCGGCTGGAATTTTCCAACCGGTTTGAAGGCTGGCACGTCGCGCTCTGTCACCGGGTCAAGATCCAGCTCGAACATGACCGGCGCCTGCGCCAAGTCGTAGGCCTGGCGCCACTTGGGATGCAGCTCGCCCACGTAACCGATCAGCTTGCCGTTCAGCGCCACGCTGGCGCAGCGCCCGGGGTGCATGGCAGGATGCGCGGCGGGTATGAAGACGGCCTTGCGCGGCGCCAGCAATGCCTCGACGTCACCCTTGACGTCAAAGAAATCGGCGCCTTGCTCCTGACGCCCCCACTGCGGCGCGTCCGCGCTGCCGCAAACCATGCCGGCAACGCGCATCGGCTGATCAAAACCCTCAACCGCGGTGTCGGTGTTCCTGATGCCAGCATCGCGCAGGAACACACGTCCGATCTCAAACACGCGGACTCTTTGTGCCTTGCGGTCAAGATTGAATTTCAGAGCCTGCAGCAAAGACCCCAGCAAAGAAGATCGCATCACGCTCATCTGGCTGGCGATCGGGTTGAGCAACTTGATCGGATCCGGATTGCCACAAAGCTCCAACTCCCAGCGCGCTTCGACAAAACTGAAATTGATGGTTTCCTGATAGCCCATCGCCGCCACACAACGACGCACCGCGAACGAACCGCGCTGCGCCTCGGCCCGAACTTTGGCCGTGATCGGCGCCAGCGGAGGTGTAGGCGGCAGTTGTTCGTATCCGACCATCCGGATCACTTCCTCGATCAGATCCTCTTCGATCTGCAGGTCAAAGCGATACAGCGGCGGTGTCACCGTGAGGGTGCCCGCCCCCTGCGTCATAGGTAGTTGCAGACGTCCCAGCGCGCCGGCACACTGCGCCTGCGTCAAGGGCATGCCGATCACTTTGGCGGCCCGCGCCACACGCAGGGTTACCGCAACTGGCGCCGGCATATTCACCTGAAGGTCGTCGACCGGACCGCACGCTGTGCTCTCAGTGCCGCAGATGGCGACGATCAACTGGGTAATGCGTTCGATGTGCTCGACGGTCAGGGCCGGATCGACACCGCGTTCGAAGCGGTGACCGGCATCGGTTGAGAAATTAAAGCGGCGCGAACGCCCCGCGATGGCTTTGGGCCACCAGAAAGCGGCCTCCAGGTAGATGTGCCGGGTATCGTCAGACACCGCAGTCGCATCGCCCCCCATGATGCCGGCAAGCGACTCCACCTGATGATCGTCGGCAATCACGCCGACTTTCTCATCGACGGTGACCGTGTTGCCATTGAGCAGCTTGAGTTGCTCGCCAGCTTTTCCCCAGCGTACATCGAGACCGCCGTGAATCTTTTCCAGGTCAAAGACATGGGACGGGCGGCCGAATTCGAACATCACATAGTTCGATATATCGACCAGCGCGCTGACGCTGCGCTGGCCGCAACGCGCCAGCCGCTCGACCATCCAGCGCGGCGTCGCCGCCCTGGTGTTGACAGCGCGAATCACGCGCCCGGAAAAGCGTCCGCACAGGTCAGGTGCGCTGACTCGCACAGGCAATCGGTCGGCGCAGCCGATCGGCGTTGCGGAAAATACCGACTGCTGCAGTGGCGAGCCGGTCAGCGCCGCGACCTCGCGTGCGACGCCAAAGATGCTCAGGCAATGCGCCAGATTGGGCGTCAGCTTCAATGTGAACAAGGTGTCGTCCAGATTCAGATGCTGGCGAATGTCCTGCCCCACGGATGCATCGGCCGCGAGTTCCAGCAAGCCGGAATGGTCGCCCGACAGCTTCAATTCACGCGCCGAACACAGCATGCCCTGGCTCTCGACACCTCTGAGCTTGCCGACCTTGATCAGCAAGGGCTTGCCCTCGCTGTCGGGCGGAAGCTCGGCCCCGACCAGGGCCACCGGCACCTTGATGCCGGAGCGGGCGTTCGGAGCGCCGCACACGATATCGAGCCATTCGGCCTGACCCACGTCGACCTTGCAGACGCGCAGTCGGTCCGCGTTGGGATGCTGCACGGCCTCCTTGATCTCACCGACGACAACCTTGCTGAAGGGCGGGGCGACCGGCTGAAGTTCCTCAACTTCAAGACCGGCCATGGTCAGCGTCTCGGCAAGTTGCTCGGTAGACAGCGGCGGGTTGCAGAATTCGCGCAACCAGGATTCGGGAAATTGCATGATGGTCTAGGTGTTTCTTGTCATTGGAACTGGGAAAGAAAGCGGATGTCGCCGTCAAAAAACAAACGCAGATCATTCACGCCGTAGCGCAGCATGGTGAGTCGGTCCGGACCCATGCCAAAGGCAAAGCCGATGAACTTCTCGGGATCCAGGCCCATATTGCGCACCACGTTCGGATGAACCTGGCCGGAGCCCGCCACTTCCAGCCAGCGACCCGCCAGCGGCCCGCTCTGGAACTGGATATCGATCTCGGCGCTGGGTTCGGTGAACGGAAAGAAACTCGGACGAAATCGCAGCACCAGATCATCGGACTCAAAGAAGGTCCGGCAAAAATCGGTGAATACGAACTTGAGGTCCTTGAAGCTGACGTTCTCACCGATCCACAGGCCTTCGCACTGGTGAAACATCGGGGAATGGGTCGCATCGCTGTCGACACGGTAGGTCCGGCCCGGCGCAATGACCCGGATTTCCGGCATCGAACCTGAATACAGGCCGTCCACCAACGGGCCTGAGGCATGCGCGGCGCGGTGCTTCTTGACATGCTGCACCGCGTGGCGGATCTGCATCGGACTGGTGTGAGTGCGCAGCAGATTGGGCGCGCTGGCAGAACCACCCTCGACATAGAAAGTATCGTGCATCGAGCGCGCCGGATGGTCTTCCGGCGTATTCAAAGCGGTGAAATTGAACCAGTCGGTCTCGATCTCGGGACCCTGAGCAACCTCAAAGCCCATCGAGCCAAAGATGGCTTCAATCCGCTCAAGAGTCAGTGACACCGGGTGCAGACCACCGGAGCCGCGCTGGCGGCCCGGCAGCGTCACGTCGAGCGCCTCGGACCGGAGCTGCGACTGCAATTCAATATCGGCCAGCGCCTGGCGTCGAAGGTTCAATGCACTTTCAATCGCCTGCTTTGCCAGATTGATAGCCGCTCCGCGGGATTTCTTCTGGTCGACCGGCAGGGACGCCAGGCCCTTCATCAATTCGGTGATGCGCCCCGATTTTCCCAGGAACAATGCCTTGGCATTCTCCAGCTCGGCGGGTGTCACGGCGCGCTCAAAATCGGCCTTGGCGCTGTCTACGACGACGTTCAACTCATTCATACATTCTCTTGAGGTCTGTTGTAGTTCCGGTAGGTCTCGAGCACAGTAGGGTCTTCTGCGGACTACGGTTTCATGAAAAAAGGGCTAGAGCCTTTTCAAGCGCTAGCCCTTGTCTTTGCTACAGGTTCACTGTAGACCAACAGCGAACCAGTGTGAACTCAAGCAGCCAGCCTGGCCTTGACTTGTTCCACGATACCGGCAAAAGCCGGCATATCGTGCACAGCGATATCGGACAGCACCTTGCGATCGATCTCGATGTTGGCTTTCTTCAGACCGTTGGCAAACTGGCTATAGGTCAAGCCGCACTGACGCGCGGCGGCGTTGATACGCGCGATCCACAATTGGCGGAACACACGTTTCTTGGTACGGCGGTCACGGTAGGCGTATTGCCCGGCCTTCATCACCGCTTCTT
>JBMOJJ010000021.1:0-23635 GCA_049315845.1 Rhodoferax sp. | reverse complement strand
ACACGAAATGGGGCGAGGCGGTTCATGCCGTGGTGGTAATGCGTCCCGGTGCCAGCGCCGGGCCTGACGCGCTGAGCAGCGAATTGCGCGCGCACTGCCTGACACGCCTGGGTGGCTACAAGTGTCCGCGCAGTTTCAGCTTTGTCCAGGCACTGCCCATGTCAGCGGCCGGCAAGATCCTCAAGAACGTGCTGCGTGACCAGCAGAGACCATGAAGCCGGTTGCACCCCGGGATCCGCAACAGATCTTCGCGCAGACGCCCTTCATGCAGTTGCTGGGCATGCAGCGCGAGTTCTCTCGCGAAGGCAAGGCCCGCATGACGCTGGACCCCGATCCGCAACTGGGCAATGTGATCGGCGCGGTGCACGGCGGCGTGGTGGTGACCATGCTCGACGTCGCCATGGCCAGCGCTGCGGTGTCCGTCATCAACTTTTCACGCACGGTGGTCACACTGAGTCTTGACAGCAGTTTCCTGGAACCTGGTCGCGGCCGGCTCACCGCCGACGGCGAGGTGGTGCAGTACGATGAATCGATTGCCTGGTGCCAGTCCCAGGTCCGTGATGCGCAGGGACGTCTGATCGCCAAGGCGTTGGGTTCTTTTCGCTATCTGCCACGACCCCAGTCGGACAGATTGAAAGTGCCACCCCATGCCTGACCAATTGCCCGACGCCGTGCCTCAACCATGCATCGCTGCGCTCGATGATGCGAACTGGCGCACCGCCTTCGCTGATCACCTGGGCCTGCGTCTGGAAAGCACCAGCGCCGGCGAAGCTGTCGTGTCACTCGAACTGCGTCCCGAGTTGCTGGGCGCGCAAGGCAGTGGGCACACCGGCGTGCTGATGACCCTGCTGGAGACCGCCATGACCCATGCCGCACTGTCACGTCTGGCCTACGCACGAGAGGTGGTCACCGTGGACATTCGGGTGGGCTTCATGCGAGCGACCCAGGGCCGGCTGGTGGCCACCGGACAGGCTGTTGGCGGTGGCAAATCAGTCTGCTTCTGCGAGGCCCGACTGTTGGACGAAACCGGCGAAGTTCGAGCGCAGGCGATGGGGACTTTTCGCTACGGTGAAGCGGCTTGAGCGTGTGTGGGCCAAATCAGACTTGCGAGAGCCCGCGGCAATGCACTTGAGTGGGAGGGTCAGGCCGCACCTTCGACTTCGCCCGGTACGGCCGAGTAAAGCCAGTAGTCCATGGGCTGGCCGCGCACTATTCTGAAGTTGCGCAGCAGACCTTCGCGTTTGAAGTCGCAACGTTCCAGGACCCTCTGCGAGGCCAGGTTGGGCACGACCGTTGTTCCTTGAACTCTATGCCAGCCGAGTGCTTCGAAGCCCTTGCCCCAAAAGGAAGGTGTGACGTCGTAAGCAATCTCCGCCGTGCCATTCAGCGGCGAGATTGTGTGGAAGCCAACGGTCGCGACGAGTTGCCGGGTTGTTTCGGTTTCGAGGACGAAGCGGATCGGCGCCGCCGGTCCGTCCATCAGTGTCTTGCGAATTTCGTTTCTGACGTCTTCAACGGTCTCGGCGGTGGAACTTGTGTGAAGTTTGACTTCAGGGAGGCAAACGTATGCCGCCCAGGCTTCGGCGTCTTCCAGTGCGGCGCGCCGGACTGTGAAGCCAGGAATGTTGACGTGATGTTTCATGCGCAGGTGAGTGTATGTGCGGCCCAACGTTCAACATGGCTGGCGCTGCGCGGCTTCATCGCGCAGCGTCCGTGGTGATGCTTGGGTTGGGCCTCATGCTGGTGTTTGCTCGGGAAGCATCGTTGTTAGGCGCGCTGTTCCACCAGGGTTGCTTTGTTGTGCGTCGGTCGGACTGATCCAATGGCGCAACTGCGTGTGGCCGACATGGGTGAGTGACGACAAGGTCTTCCAGTACGTTGACCTGATTTGATCTAGTTCCTTTCCCTTGGTGTGCAACTCAAGTTGCTCGTCGGTAGCACAGTAGTACAGCCAAAGCCCCTTCACCAGTGCCTCGAAAGTGGGGCGCGCAAGCGCAAAGGTTGAAGCAAACATACGTTCGACCAACGAATTAGCCAGACGCGCCCGAGACCAGCGGAAACGCGGCCGGGTTTCGTATCGACTGCACCGACAAATCGATGTCCAAGCGTGGCCAATAGAGATGGTCGGGGGTTGGCCACTGAACTTCTGATATCTGTTCAATCGTCCCTTTTCGAAACCACGGGAATTGATCGAAGGGCACGAGCAGTTCCTCGTCGGCAAGCAGAAGCCAAAAACCGTGCTTCGATATGTGGGTAACTTCAGCCGCCAAAGTGGTGGTTCCATGCATCTTGAATCTCCTTCAGGTGCGCATGCACAACTGCTTGCGATTGTCGAATTTGCGTATCAGAAAGACCAGTGTGGTTGGCTAAGCCGACGTGCGGTGTGAGCCAAAACTTCGCTTCGCCATCAGGGTGCGCTACATGCACATGAATGCGTGTCTCCTCCCGCGAAAAAAAGAAGAGACGAAATTGACCATCACGAACAATGGTTGGTGCCATGCCTGTACTGTAACCGGCCTGAAAACGCCATGACCCATGCCGGACTGTCGCGGCCGAGGCTGAGCAGACCCCATAGGGCGCTCGGTGACACTTGCCTGTCGCCTGTAACGATCAACGCATCGGCGACGCAGGTTCCATGTCGACACGGACCATCACAGAGTCCACTATAGATGCCGGACATACGACTGCAGGCGCATCCACTAAAGCCAATCTGTCGGTCAGTTTGTTGCGCTTGTGGGTTCATTTTGGCACCTCAGTCTGCTGGCCTACTCAGTGAAAACCATGATGCGCCAGCTTCTCGATGTTGTGGCCCATACCGTACAGAAGTCACTGCATTGCAACCTTCGTGTGCTCGACGGCATCGGCATGCGCCTGTGAACCGACGCCGCGCCCTCGACAACCAACGTCCGGTCAAGCTTCGGCCCAGACACAAGCAGTGCGCAACTGCGCACGACACTCGGCCACCATGCGCTCGATCAACTCCGCACAGGTCGGAATGTCGTCAATCAGACCCACCACCTGACTGGCGCAGACCACACCGCCATCCACCTCGCCGGCCAGCAGGGCATCGCGGCCCCGGTTGCCTGCAACCAGATGGCGGATGTCTTCAAACGTACAGCCGCCGGGGCGGTTCTCCGTTGTCACCACCTGTTCCGAGACGGCGTTGCGCAGCACCCGTGTGGTGTTGCGCATGGTGCGGAACATCAGTCGCGTGTCACGCTCGGTTGCAGTGACCAGCATCTGCTTGATGTTGTCGTGTACCGGCGCTTCCTGCGTCGCAAAGAAGCGGGTTCCCATGTTGATGCCTTCGGCCCCGAGCGCGAAGGCTGCGGCCATGCCGCGCCCGTCGGCGATGCCACCCGAAGCGATCACGGGGATTTTCAGCGCGCGCACCGCCAGCGGAATCAGCACCAGGCCCGCCACATCATCCTCGCCGGGGTGGCCGGCGCACTCGAAGCCGTCGATGCTCACCATGTCCACACCATTGCGCTCGGCGGAGAGCGCATGGCGGACCGTGGTGCACTTGTGGATCACGGTGATGCCATGCTGCTTCATGCGCGCAACAAAATCCTTCGGACTGTTGCCGGCGGTCTCCACCACCTTCACACCGCCGTCGATGATGGCCTGCAGGTACTCGGCGTAGGGCGGCGGCTTGATGCTCGGCAGGATGGTCAGATTGACGCCAAAGGGCTTGTCGGTCATTGCCCGTGTGCGGGCTATCTCGTGCGTCAGATCAGCGGGAGTCGGTTGCGTCAGCGCCGTGATCATGCCCAGAGCGCCAGCGTTGGACACGGCAGCAGCCAACTCGGCCTTGCCGACCCACTGCATGCCGCCCTCCACGATCGGATAGCGAATGCCCAAAAGTTCGGTCACTCGGGTTTTCATGCGATAAAACTCCTGCTCATTGGTTTCACTGACTGATCTTGATGCCGGCTTCCTTGATGATCTTGGCGTAGACCGCCGCATCCGACTTGATGGTTTGAGCGAACTCCTCCGACTTGCCACCGCCGACCCAAAGACCCAGACCCTCGATGCGTGTCACCACATCGGGCAAGGTCAGGATGCGATTCACTTCATCGGTGTACTTCTTAACGATTGCTGGCGGCGTGGCAGCCGGCAGAAACAGACCGAACCAGCCAATCGGGTCAAAGTCCTTGTAACCGAGCTCCTTGAAGGTCGGCACATCCGGCAGGATCGGCATGCGCTGGACACCCGTCACGGCCAGGGGCCGGAACGACTTGATGTGAGCACGGCCGGAGGCGCTGTCAACAAAGGCCGAGGTTAGTTGCCCACCCACCAGGTTGGTCACCAGCGGCGCGGCGCCCTGAAATGGAACGTGCACCAGGTCCAGACCGGCCTGCAGGTTCAGCAGTGAGCCCTGGATATGCGAGGACGTGCCTGCGCCATAGGTGCCGTAATCGTATTTGCCCGGATTGGCTTTGACCAGGCTGATGAACTCCTTGAGGCTGCGGGCCGGTGATGTCAACGGCACGGCCAGCATGCTCGGGCTCTTGGCAACCTGGGTCACCGGCGCAAAGTCCTTGAGCGGGTCGTAGGGCAGGTTCATCAAGGTCGGCTGCTGGATGATGGCGGTGATGGCCATCAGCACCGTGTAGCCATCGGCCGGCGCCTTGGCCACCATATTGTTGCCAATGGTGCCGCCGGCGCCGGTCTTGTTCTCCACCACCACCGTCGCGCCCCAGGCTTCCTGCAACTTCTGCGCGGTCATGCGCGCCAGGATGTCAGTGGCCCCGCCCGCCGGGTAAGGCACAACGATCTTGATCGTCTGGCTTGGAAAAGGCGCCTGCGCCAGGACCGGGCTGACGCCACACACTGCGCTGGCTGCTGCCATGGCGAGCATGAGTCGACGGCTAATAAGTTGTTTCATGGGGGTCTCCTTCTGGGTTATTGAATCTGACTGGAAATCTGTCATGCCACCTGTCAGCGCCTGGCCGCGCGCACCATGTTGCGGGCAATGACAATCTGTTGAATCTGGCTGGTTCCTTCGTACAGGCGGAACAGCCGCACGTCGCGGTAGAAGCGCTCGATGCCGTAGTCGCTGACGTAACCAGCGCCGCCAAAAATCTGCACCGCGCGGTCCGCGACGCGACCGCACATCTCGGATGCAAACAGCTTGCAGCACGAGGCCTGGGTGGCCACGTCAAGTCCTTCGTCGCGCTTGCGCGCTGCGTCCAGCACCATGCAGCGCGCCGCATAGAGCTCGGTCTGGCTGTCAGCCAACATCGCCTGAACCAACTGGAACTCCGCAATCGGCTGGCCGAACTGTTTGCGGTCGATGGCGTAGTTCAGCGCATCGCGCAGCATGCGCTCGGCCACGCCAACGCAAATCGCTGCAATGTGGATGCGGCCCTTCTCCAGCACCTTCATCGCGGTCTTGAAGCCCTGCCCTTCCTTGTTGCCCATCAGTTGCCCGGCGGGGACACGGCAGTTCTCAAAAATCACGTCGGCGGTATGGGCGCCGCGCTGCCCCATCTTCTTGTCGATCTTGCCAATCGCAATGCCCGGTGTGTCAGCCTCCACGATGAAAGCCGAGACACCGCCGGCACCTTTGTCAGCCGGGTTGGTGCGTGCCATCAGGGTAAAGATGCCGGCCTGTGGCGCGTTGGTAATGAAGCGTTTGGTGCCGTTCACGATGTAGTGTTCACCCTGCGCATCCGTGCCACGAATGGCGCTGGTGCGCAGCGACGCGGCGTCGGAGCCGGCCTCGGGCTCGGTCAGCGCGAAGGAGGCGATCAGTTCGCCGGTGGCCAGCTTCGGCAGGTATTTCGCCTTCTGCTCGGGCGTGCCGTCAAACACAATGCCTTGCGAACCAATGCCCACGGTGGTGCCGAAGAGCGAGCGGAAACAGGGTGAGGTCTGTCCCATGGCCAGCATGACTTCGACCTCCTCCTCCATGGTCAGCGCCAGGCCACCATATTCTTCGGGTACGGTCAGACCAAACAGCCCCATCTGCTTCATTTCTTCAACGATGGCGGCGGGGATCTCGTTGGTCTCGGCCACTTCGGCCTCGGCCGGGACCAGGCGTTCGCGCACGAAGCGATTGACAGTGTCAAGCAAGGCGGTGAGGATTTGCGGGTCGCGGATCATGAAACTTCCTTGCGCTAGGGGTTAGAGCACTTCTGCGGTGCCGAGGATTGCTGTCGATTGGCTGGACAGGGTGCCGCCGTTGCCATGCGCAATTGCCGTGCGCGCGCCCTGGACTTGACGCTCGCCACATTCGCCGCGCAATTGCCGCACAGCCTCGACGATGGCAAACACGCCGTACATACCGGGATGCACACAGGACAGGCCGCCGCCATTGGTATTGACCGGCAGATGCCCGCCTGGAGCGATACCGCCGCTCTGCACAAACGAGGCGCCCTCGCCCTTTTTGCAGAAGCCCAGGTCTTCCAGGAACAGCAAGGTGTTGATGGTGAAGGCGTCGTAGAGCTGCACCACATCGATGTCGGACGCAGACAGGTCGGCCATGGCGTAGGCTTCACGCCCGGACTGACTGGCGGCGGTGACGGTCAGGTCCGGCATGCAGGAGATCTGGCGGTGCCAGACCGCCGTGGCGTTGCCCAGTACATGGACCGGCTTCTTTGGCAAATCCCTGGCGCGTTCGCTGCGCACCAGCACATAAGCGCCGCCGCCATCGGTCACCAGACAGCAGTCGCGCACCGAAAGCGGGTCGCTGATCATCCGGGCGGCCAGCACATCGTCGATGGAAAGGGGGCCGCGCATATAAGCTTCGGGGTTGAGACGGGCCCAGGCTCGCGCCGCAACGGCGACTTCGGCCAGGTCACGCCGCGTGGTGCCAAACTCGTGCATATGGCGCGAGGCAGTAAGGGCGTAGGCCGAGGCCGGCGTCATGGGCTCATACGGCGTCTCATAATGCAGCGGGTCCAGGAACTTGCGCGAGCGCGCGATCTCGGCGCGGCTGAAGGCGCCGGAACGCTGGGCGCTGCCGTAGCAAACCAGCACCGCATTGCACTGACCCGACTGCAGGGCGTGCATGGCGGGCAGAAGGTGGGCAATGAAGCTGGAGCCACCGAGCATGGTGCCGTCGATGTAGCGCGGGTTCAGGCCCAGGTACTCGATCACCGGCATCACCCACATGGCGGAGGCGACACTGGCGCTGCAAACGCCATCGATGTCGCTCATCTTCAAGCCGGCATCCAGCACCGCCGCTTTGGCCGCGCGGGCCAGCAGTTCCATGTCGGTCAGGCCCGGCGCCTCGCCACAACCGTAAGTGGCCACACCGGCAATCGCCGCGGCGCCACGAAGGGACTGCAGCGCGTTCATGCGGCATCGCCTTCCGCAATGTCGAACAGCACCAGGCCCTTGCCCTCGCTGACGCCAACGCGTGCCTGCACGCGCTGGCCGATGCGCACGGCCTGAGCCGCGACATTGTCAACCCGGCTCATCAGACGCACGCCTTCGTCCAGGTCAATCAGGCTGACGTTGTAATCACCGCCTGCGTCCATCTTGCGGCGCACCGTGGTCACGGCGTAGACAGTGCCGCTGCCCTTGGGCGCCACCAGTTCGAGCGCATCACTGCCGCAATGCGGGCAGACTTCACGTGGAAAGTAGATGTGCTTGCCGCACGACCCGCAGTGCTGGATCAGGAAGCTGCCAGCGTCGAGCGCTGCCAGATGAAGCGCCTGCACACCTGTGCCTGTCATACCGGATCCCAGCAGAACACGTCGGCCGAGCGGTCCAGGTCGAAGTAGCTGGCCTTGAGCGCCGGCAGTGCGTGGCTGGCCACGCTCTGCGGTGTCCAGCCTTCGCTGCGTTGCACCGAGCGCACAGGTCGCGGCTGGCTGATCAGGAAGATCTCGTTGTTGCGCACGGCAAAGATCTGGCCGTTGGCGTCGCCCGCCTGGTCACTGGCCAGACAGACCACCAGCGGCGCAATTTTGGCCGGTGTCATCTGCTTGATACGGTTGACGCGCGCCTGCTCTTCTGGCGTATCGGTCGGGATGGAGCCAATCATGCGGCTCCAGGCAAAGGGGGCGATGCAGTTGGAGCGCACGTTGAATTTCTGCATGTCCAGCGCAATCGACTTCGACAGCGCCGCCACGCCCAGCTTGGCTGCCGAGTAATTGGCCTGGCCGAAGTTGCCTATCAGACCCGAGGTCGACGTCATGTGGATGTAATTGCCCGAGGCCTGCTCCTTGAAATGCGGTGCCGCAGCGCGGCTGACGTGAAAGGCGCCGTACAGGTGCACCTTGATCACGGCATCCCATTCGTCCACACTCATCTTGTGGAAAAAGCGGTCGCGCAGAATGCCCGCGTTGTTCACGACCACGTCGATGCGGCCAAAGCTGTCAATCGCCGTCTGGACGATGTGAGCAGCGCTCGCCGCCTCCGCGACGCTGTCGGTATTGGCCACGGCTTCGCCGCCAAAGGCCTTGATTTCATTGACCACAGCCTGGGCTGGACCGGCGTCATTGCCTTCGCCCGACAGCGAGGCACCGATGTCGTTGACCACCACCTTGGCACCCTCGCGTGCCATCGCCAGCGCGATGTCGCGGCCAATGCCGCCACCGGCACCTGTCACCACGACAACTTTGTCTTTGACCATGGGATTGATGTTGTTCATTGAAATCTCCTTGTTGCGTTTCAGTTGGGTTCTTGTCGCTGCGCGGGCCACTGGAAGGGCGCTGCCTGCTTGTCCAGAAACCGGTTCACGGCGATACGATGCTCTTGCGTTCCGGCAGCCAGCGCCTGGCCACTGACCTCAAGCTCCAGCAAGGTCGCCAGGTCATGCCCCGGCGCCGCCAACGCCCGTTTAACGATGCTGACGGCCGTGGGTGAGGCATGGACAAAACTGGCAGCCAGCGCCTGCGCGCGCGCCAGCAGCTGCTCGGGCTCATGCAACTCCATGGCGATACCCAGTTTCAGGGCTTCGGCGCCGTCCACCTCACGCGCTGACAGCATCAGCTCGCGTGCGCGCTGCACGCCGACAATGCGTGGTAGGGTGTAGAAGGCGCCACAGTCCGGGATCAGTCCGACCTTCATGAAGGACATGCCAAAGCGTGTGCGCGGCGTTGCCAGGATAAAGTCCGCCGCCAGCGCCAGGCTGAAACCTGCACCCGCAGCGGCGCCGTCCACCGCCGCGATCACCGGTCGGTCCAGCGTCAGCAGGACCCGCAACCAGTCATGCAGCTTTGCCATGCGCTGACGCCAACCGGCGTTGTCGAGTCCCGCTGTGGCGATGTTGCGCAGGTCACCGCCTGAGCAGAAATGGCCGTTGGCACCCGTGATGACGAGCGCGCGAATGCTCTGGTCACGCTGCACGGCGGCAATGACCTGTGCCACTTCCTCACGCATGGCCGGGTCCAGCGCGTTGCGTTTGGCCGGGTTGTCCAGCGTCAGCGTGGCCACCTGGTTTTCAACATCAAAGCGAAGGGTCTTGAAGCTTGGGTTCATGGGGATCCTGTAGTTCGCCAGAGGTCAGCGATTCTGGTCGCGCTGCGCCTCTTGCAGTTCGCGCCAAAGAATCTTGCCAGTGCCGGATTTGGGCAGGCTGTCGATGAATTCGACGATGCGTGGCGCCTTGTAGACCGCCATGCGCTGGCGGCTCCAGTCGATGATGTCCTGCTCAGACACCTTGCCGCGCTGATCCGGTTTGAGCACCACCAGCGCTTTCACGGTCTCGCCGCGCTGCGCGTCCTCGACCCCGATCACACAGGCCTCATGGATCGCCGGGTGCTCGTACATCGCGCTTTCAACCTCGGCCGGCCAGACCTTGAATCCGGACGCGTTGATCATGCGTTTGAGCCGGTCGCGCATGAAGAAGTAGCCGTCCTCGTCCACGTAGGCGAGGTCCCCGGTTCGAAAGAAGCGCTGGCCATCGATTTCCAGGAATGCGATGCGCGTCGCCTCGTCGTTGTTCCAGTAAGCCTGCATCACCTGGGGACCACGGGTTACGAGTTCGCCCACTTCGCCCTGAGTCAATTCAAGCAGTGACACCGGATCGATGATGCGCGACTGCACGCCTTGCGTGGGCATGCCCAGACATTGGCGCTTGCCCCGCGCGAGCGGATTGGCATGCAGGAAGGCGGCTGATTCGGACAGGCCATAGGCCTCGTTGTAGAACAGGCCAAAGCGCTCGGCCAGCATATTCGCCACAGCCTCGGGCATCGCCGCACCGCCGCCCGAGAGCAGACACAGACTCGATAGGTCCCGCACCAGCGCCTCGGGCTGCGCAAAGAAGTCGATCACCATGGCTGGCGGCGCGGTCCAGGCCGTGACGCGGTGGCGTTCGATCAGGCGCACAGCCAGGGCCGCGTTCCAGCGCGGCATCATGACGATGGTGGCGCCCAGCGTAATCGGGACGTTCATGCCGTTTTGCATGCCCAGCATGTGAAACAGCGGCGCCACGCAAAGAAAAACCGACTCGACATTGAGGTTCTTCCAGAGCTGTGACGCCAGGTTCGAGGCCAGCACCGTGGCGTGCGTGTGCACACAGCCCTTGGGATGACCGGTCGTGCCCGAGGTATAGGGCAGCACGCACAGGTCTTCGGGTCGACCCGAATCGGGGGCAGGCTTAAGCTGCATCGCCAGCGCGTCTTCAAACGAATGGCAGAGCGGGTCTGGCAAATCCATCCTGGGCGCCATGACCCAGTCCGGCACCTCAGGGTCGGCGCCCTGACGCAGGCCGTCGCTGTAGGCATGAACCACGACAGCATCGAGCGCACAGTCTCGACCCGGCGCCAGGCAGGCCATGAGCTGCGGCAACAGTTCCTGCGCCACAAAAGCAAGACGGGCGCCGCTGTCCTGCAGGTAGTAGCCAATCTCTGGCGCCGTGCTCATGGGATTGACGGGCACCACAGCAGCACCCGCGCGCAGCACGGCATAAAAGGCAATCACGAACTGCGGGCAGTTCTGGCTCATCAGGAGCACGCGCTCGCCCGCTCGCACGCCCAGGCGCTGCTGCAGGTAGGCCGCCAAGGCATCCACCTTCTCCAGCAGCTGCGCATAGCTCAGCACGGCGCCGCAGTAGATGATGGCCGGCTTGTCCGGGTAGCGCTGCGCCGCAACCTCCAGATAGTGCCCCAGCGTCACCTGGGGCACTCGCACCTCGTGTGGAATGCCCTTGGGCCAGAATCGGTAATGAGCGGGAGCGGGAGTGGGCATGGGCGCGCTACCGGTCCATGGAGCGGGCGATGATTTCCTTCATGACCTCGTTGGCGCCGCCGTAAATCTTTCCGACGCGCACATCCGCGTACAGACGCGCAATCGGGTATTCGGTCATGTAACCGTAGCCGCCAAACAATTGCAGGCATTCGTCGACGATGCGGCAGTTGGTGTCGGTGGTCCACCACTTGGCCATGGCCGCTGTGGGCACATCGAGCTCGCCGCGCATCAGTCGGCCAATACAGTCGTCGACAAAACTGCGCGCCACCGTGGCCTGGGTCTGGCACTCCGCCAGTTTGAAGCGAGTGTTCTGCAGGGCCATCAGCGGCTTGCCGAAGACTTCACGTTGACGCACGTAGGCGGTGGTCTCGGCAATGGCACGGTGCATGGTGGCCACCGCGCCCACAGCGATCAACAGACGCTCCTGCGGCAACTGCTGCATCAGCTGCGTGAAGCCGCGCCCTTCTGCCTCACCCAGCAGATTGGACTGAGGAACGCGCACGCCATCAAAGAACAGCTCGACCGTGTCCTGCGTCTTCTGACCCAGCTTTTCCAGCAACCGCCCGCGCCTGAAGCCAGCCAGCTCGTCGGTTTCCACCATCACCAGCGACACCCCTTTGGCCCCGGCGGCGACATCGGTCTTGACCGCGACGCAGATCAGGTTGGCGTGGTGGCCGTTGGTGATGAAAGTCTTGGCACCGCTGACCAGATAGTCCTCGCCATCGCGCACCGCTTGGGTCTTGATGCGCTGCAGGTCGGTCCCGGCGCCTGGCTCGGTCATCGCGATGGCCGCCACCAGTTCTCCGGTCGCCATGCGTGGCAACCAGCGCAGCTTTTGCGCCTCACTGCCATAGGCCAGGATGTAGTGCGCCACAATGCCGCTGTGCACATTGTTGCTGAGCGCGCCCACCATCGCGCTGGCCTGCTCTTCACAGATCACCGCCTCATGCAGAAAACTGCCACCACTGCCACCGTACTGTTCCGGAATGCTGGCGCACAGCAGTCCGGCCTGACCCGCCTTCTGCCAGACTTCGCGGTCCGCGTGATGCTGCGCTGTCCAGCGGGCATCGTTGGGAACACATTCGCGCTCAAAGAATCTGCGCGCGGTATCGCGCAGCATCTCCAGATCCGCATCCATCCATGCCCGCTGAATCCGACTCATGGGCGACCACCGCCGCAGACCAGCACCTGGCCGCTGACATAGTTGGACTCCGGAATGCAGAACAGGTAGACCGCGCCGGCCGCCTCTTCAGCCGTGCCGCCGCGACCCAGGGGACTCAGGGATTCGGCGTTCTTGAGCACCTGCGGATTGACGCCGACCTTGATGCTCTGCCCGGCAATGTCGATCTTCGCATCGGCGTCAGCGGCAGCCTCGGTCAGGCGCGTCATGATCAACCCAAAGGCGACACTGTTGACGTTGACCTTGTAGCGTCCCCACTCCTTGGCCAGGGCTTTGGTCAGGCCGTTGATGCCGGACTTGGCCGCCGCGTAATTGGTCTGTCCGGCATTGCCATAGACCCCCGAGGTTGAGGAAATGTTGACGACTTTGCGGAACACGGGCTTGCCGCTCTCGGCCTCGCGCTTGGACGCTTCGCGGATGAAGTTCGAGGCCGCGCGCAGAATCCTGAACGGTGCGGTCAGGTGCACCTGCAGCATCGCCTCCCACTGCTCGTCGCTCATCTTCTGCACCACGTTGTCCCAGGTGTAGCCGGCGTTGTTGACGATGATGTCCAGGCCGCCAAAGCTGTCGAGTGCCAGCTTGACGAAACGCTCGCCAAAGTCCGCCTCGGTGACGCTGCCGATGCAGGCCACGGCCTGGCCTCCGGCCGCCACGATGTCGGCGACAGTCTGCTCTGCCGGTGCCGCGTCCAGATCGTTGATGACCAGTCGCGCGCCCTCACTGGCGAGTTTCAGCGCAATCTCGCGACCGATGCCACGACCGGACCCTGACACCAGCGCCACTTTGCCTTCGAGTTTCCTGCTCATGTGATTTCCCCTGAATTGAAAAAACTGTCTGCCCTGTCAGGCCAAAGCAACGACCGCCTCGCCGCTGAGCTTGATCTGACCCGCAGCATTGCGACTCAGCACCTCGACGCGCACACAGCGCTCGCCGTCGCTTTCAAACTTCTCAATCACCTTGCCGGCGCAGCTGATGCGCTCTCCAATCTGTGTCATGGCGGCAAAGCGCACGCTGTACTCGCGCAGTGCGGTCTGCGGGACCCAGTCCGTCAGCACACGCGCCAGCCAGGCCATGGGCAACATGCCGTGCGCGATCACGTCGGGCATGCCAGCGGTTCTGGCGAAATCAATGTCCACATGGATCGGGTTGTGGTCGCCCGAAGCGCCACAGTACAGCGCCAACGCGAGACGCGAGACCGGTTCGGTCTCAAAGAAAGGCAGCTCGTCACCGATCTGCACGTCGTCGAATGCCAACAGGGGTTTGTCGCTCGTCATCAAAACATCCTCAGCCATTTCGCAACACCGTCACCGTGCGCAGCTCGGCCACCAGCTGCTCGCGCTGGTTGCTGACCCGGGTTTTGCGCACGACAAATTCGAGCGCGCCGCCCTTCTTGTCGTAGATATCGTCAATGCGCTGCTCGAAGGTCAGCGTGTCTCCGGCAAAGGCCGGCGCAAAATAGCGAAAGCCCTGCTCGCCATGCAGGAGACGACGGTAGTCCATGCCCAGCAGGTTGCGGATCGCGGCCGGATCCGGCGCCTCCATCTCCAGGCAGAACAGAAAGGTCGGCGGCACCGGCAGCGAGGGGTAGCCGCGAGCGATGGCGACCGCCTCAATGCTGTACACCGGATCGGTCTGGGCGCTTGCCTTGGCGAAAAAACGCAGCCGCCCCTTTTCCACATCGACGCGAAAGGCGGGCATGCTGTGCCCAATGAAGCGCTTGTCTATCATGCCGGCCTCATACCGCCTGGTACAGGGTCACGACGCAGGCGCCACCCAAGCCGAGGTTGTGCTGCAAGGCAAGGCGAGCGCCCTCGACCTGGCGCTGCTCCGCCTGGCCTCGCAACTGCCACACCAGTTCGGCGCATTGGGCCAGGCCGGTCGCGCCCAGCGGATGCCCCTTGGACAGCAGACCACCTGACGGGTTGGTGACGATGCGACCGCCGTAAGTGTTGTCGCCGTCCAGAATGAACTTCTCTGCCGTCCCTTCAGCCGTCAGGCCCAGCGCTTCGTAGGTGATCAGTTCGTTGGCGGTGAAGCAGTCATGAAGTTCAACCACATCCAGATCCTCCGGGCCGATGCCAGCCGACTCGTAAACCTGCTTCGCGGCAGCGGCAGCCATGTCGTAGCCGACGATCTGGCGCATGTCATTGCTCTCGAAAGTGCTGGGAGTGTCGGTGGTCATGGCCTGCGCCGCAATCACCACCCGCATGTCCAGATTGTGTTTCCTGGCAAAGTCGGCCGAGCAGACAATGGCCGCGGCCGCACCGCAGGTCGGCGGGCAGCACTGATAGCGCGTCAGCGGATCGAACACGGTGGGCGAGGCCATCACCTCGTCCAGCGTCAGCGTATTGCGGAATACCGCCAGCGGATTGCGCGCGGCATGCTGGCGCGCCTTGACCGAGATGCGGCCAAAGGTGTCGGCTCGAATGCCGTACTGCCCGATGTAGTCGCGGGCAGCCCCGCCAAAGAACTGCGCCGCGCGGGGCGTGTCGGTCAAATACCCCTGATGCGCTGTCATGGCTTCGGCAAAGCGTGTCAACGGCGAGGGACGGTCGTCGTAGGCGCCTTTGAGGGCGCCAGGCACCATCTGCTCGAAGCCCAAGGCGATGGCGCACTCGACCATGCCGCTTTCCACCGCCTGGCGTGCCAGAAACAGGGCGCTCGAACCGGTGGAGCAATTGTTGTTCAGGTTAAAGACAGGAATGCCGGTCAGGCCCACGCCATAGATCGCCGCCTGCCCTGCGGTGGAGTCTCCGTACACGTAACCCACATAAGCCTGCTGGACTTCAGCGTAGGCCACGCCGGCGTCATCGAGCGCAAGCTTGGCAGCACGCGCACCCATCACGGTGTAGGGCTCGCTGGCCCCGGGCTTGGTGAAGGGAATCATGCCGACACCAACCACATGAACCGCTCTTTGCATACCTGTCATATTTGCTCCTTCAAGCTGTGCTGCATGCGTCCAAGTGTGGGCTTGAGTGCCCTCGTGATCAATCACCAATCAAACCAAAATGATTGGCAAAAAAGATCAAAAGGCCGGAGTCGGAATGGTGGACTCAACCGGCGTCTGCCAGCAGTCGGGTCTGTCGGTAAACCCCGGGCGACAGGCCGGTCCAGCCTTTGAAGGCGCGGTGGAAGGTACTGGCTTCCGAGAACCCGAGTCGAATCGCGATCTCGGGCAGTGTCAGTTGGGGCCGGGCGAGGTACTCGATCGCGACGTCGCGCCGCAAATCGTCCTTGATCGTCTGGTAGCCCTGGCCTTCGAGCAGCAGCCGGCGGCGCAGGGTTTGCGGCGTCATGGCCAGGGACTGACTTACAACCTCCAGTGAGGGCAACTCGCCGGCCAGATGCCGGCGCAACAGACGCCGTATGCGCTCGGTCAAGCGCGTCTGGTCGCGGTACTTGACCAGCAGACTGGCTGGCGCCTGTTGCAAAAACTCCTGCAGACTCTGCCTGTTCTGCACCACAGGCAGTTCGAGCCAGCGCGCATCGAAACGAAAGCCGAATTGCTTCTGCCCGTAGCGTACCGGCGCCTGAAACAGGCGACCCGCGTCGCTGCTGTGCAGTGCGTTCTCACCGGGGTAAATCACATCCAGCAAGGGGACGCGCCTGGCAACCAGCCAGCATGCCAGGCCGTAGGTAAAGAAGCAGAAGGATCGCTCGGCATAGGCCTGCCTCTGATCGCCTGCGCCATGTGAAACCAGCCGTACTGAAGCCACACCCTGCTCCACCGCCAGACGCGGCACAAAGTCTTCCAGCATCAGGTGGTAGAACTGGAACCCGCTGTGCAAGGCTTCGCCGAGTGTTTGGCACTGCACCAGAATTCGGCAGCAGTGGACGAAGCTGCCCAGCTTGAGCGGATGGCGGCACAGGCCCCAGAGTTCGTCGCGTGTCACGCGGCGCAACACCAGAATCAGCGTTGCATACTGGCCCTGGGTCACGCGCGAAAGCGGTGAGTCCAGCAAGGCGGGCGCAATACCGGCGCGGCGCAAAAGCATATCGGTATCAACCCCGCGCTGGCGCGCGCCCTGCAGGATCTGGATCACCTGAGGGATAGCGATCGTATGGTGGTTACCTTGAACCGACATCATGGCTGAAGTTTAATCAATCGCCCCCTGCCGCCTCAAGTCCTCAATTTCCTTGTCGGTGTAACCCGCCGCCATCAGTACCGCATCGGTATGCTCGCCCTGGCGCGGCGCAGGATGGCGAACGGCAAAGTCAAATCTGGTCATCTTCACTGGGCAGGCGAACTGCCGCGCCGATGGATAGGCGATCCGGTCTTTTGCGTGGACCAGCGGCAAGACCATGCCCCGCGCAACAAAGTGCTCGTTGTTCAAAGTCTCTTCCAGCTTCAGTATCGGAGTCACGCAACAGTCTTTGCCGCTCAAGGTCTGAGTCCACCAGGCCAGATCATGCGCACCGATCAACGCCCGCAGTTCGCCTCGGACCCAACCCGACTGGGTCTTATCAAGCGGGCTGTGCAGGGGTTTCAAATCGTCACGTCCAATGACCGAGCAGAAGGCATCCCAGAACTTCTTTTCCAGCGCCGCCACGGCAAGATAACGGCCGTCGGCTGTTTCATAGACGGAGTAGCATGGCAACAAGCCGGTCAACTTGCTCTCACCCGCAGGCTGGGTCCGGCCTTGCCCATTGAGCGCCGCCAGTGAAATCACCGCGTGCGCCAGCACGCCATCGGCAATGGCGATATCCACATGACGTCCCCGTCCGCTGCGCGCCACGTCAAACAGCGCCGCCAGAATTCCCATCACTGCGGTCAGCGAGCCCCCCAGCAGGTCAGCCACTGGCAAGTTCGAAAGCGCCGGCGCCTGGTTTGGCGCGCCGATCTGGTTCGCCACGCCGGCCCAACTGCTGTAGTTCAAATCGTGCCCCGGCGCGTCCCGGTACGGACCGGTCTGACCATAGCCGCTCAGACTGCAGTAGACGATCTTCGGGTTGCGGCGCGCAACCGTCTCGTAGTCAACGCCAAGACGCCGCATGACGCCGGGTCGAAAGCTCTCTACAAGCACATCGGACTGCTCGCAAAGTCGCAGCAACACGTCCACGCCAGAGGCGTGTTTGAGATCGACCCGAATAGCACGCTTGTTGCGGTTAACCAGGGTTCGTACCGCCTCGGCCGCATAGTCGCCGGCAGCCGTATCCTCGACCTTGATCACATCCGCACCGAGGTCACCCAGATGCAGGGTGCACACGGGACCGGGTAGCAAACGGGTTAGATCCAGCACACGTACACCCTGCAGGGGTGCGCTGCGGTCGGGGCAAGCAGGAGACAACTCAGGGAAAGGCGCGGACATAAACAGCTTTCGAAGAATCGGTCAAGTCTAGGCAATTGGCCAAGTTGCCGCAATGGCCCAACTGTTCAAATGAATTGACAGAAACAATCAGACAGGCAGGCTTGGCGAGCAAGGACGCGAAACACAACAAGGTCCGATTTTCGGTACTTTGGGCCGATTCAGACCGCACTCCAAAAACCGGCAACAAGGCTTCGCATGGACCACTGAATGGACTCATTCGGGGGTGGCTGGCGATGAATTCTCCGTCGGCGATTTCGCTCAGATAGTCCATTGAACCCGCCACTGCATGGCGATAATAGTTCCGGATGAAACCTGACCTGCAAGCCATACCGAGACAGCCAGTCAACGCCGGAAAAATGTTCCGATGCACGTTGGCCATGGTCATGTCCCTGCTTGTCGTCAATGCCTTCGCCTGGGGAAAGGACGGTCATCAGGTGGTCGCAAATCTCGCAGCAGCACAGCTGACGGCGAAGGCGCTCGCCGAAGTTGAGCGACTGCTGGCACTGGAGCCGGGCGAGACACTGGAGTCCATTTCAACTTGGGCCGACGAAGACAGAAGCCCTTTAACCGGCCCGTGGCACTATGTGAATTTTCCAAAATCCATTTGCACCTACGATGCTGAGAGAGATTGTCCTGATGGCAACTGCGTGGTCGGCGTCATCGGCAAGCAGCTGGAGATTCTGGCGTCAAATGCCTCGGATGAGCTCCGTCTCAAGGCACTGAAATACTTCGTTCATCTGGAGGCTGACGTTCATCAGCCGCTGCACGCCGGACACGGGGATGACAGGGGTGGCAACAGCTATCAGCTCCATGCATTCGGGCACGGCACCAATCTGCATGCAATATGGGACTGGGAGTTGATTGGCAACATCAATGAAGATCCTCAGGCGCTGACAAGACGATTGATTTCAAAGGGTAATGCTGCCACCGGCGCCGATTTGAGCGTGGCTCATGCCGCAGAGGAGTCATGCAAGATTGTTGGCACGCCGGGGTTCTATCCGGGGCGCAATTTGCGACCGGATTACGTGCAGCGCTTCACCCCTGTCTTGGAGCAGCGCCTGAGCGAAGCAGGGGCCAGACTTGCGGGCTTGCTCAATCGGGTGTTTCGATAGAGGAATTCGACCCTCTTTTTCAGTCTGCCGCCATCCCTACCCAACTTCCAGAGGATGGCGCAAGTCTTCAGGAGCGATTGGAGACTGGCACATGGCTTCAAGAAGTCGACATCGCCATGGCCACCTGATCCGTCCCGCAACGAAAGCCGACACAGGTCTTCCAAAAATGCTCGCGACATACCGGACAGACTTCAAAGTCGATCTATTGCGTTGAACGAGCGCTCTCGAAAAGTCTGAATCGGGCTCTTCAAATCCTCGTGAATTATCCAAACAACGACTCGAATCGCCGTCAGTTCGCTCCGTTGTCACATGAAAGAAGGAGTACAGTGAACCGGTATTGATCGAGCGGTCGCGCGATGACCCATGACAGATCAGCGAGGGGGGATCGGGGATCTCTGCGTGTGACGCCGCATAGGAAATCCATGTGCCGTTTCTTTTTAACCTGAATGAGTGATCTGCTTGGCCAAGCATCCTTCAATCCAGAATCCGGACCGCACCAGGGGACTGATCACGCTTGGCGTCCTGATCTACGCGCTGGCAGCAGCGTGGTATTCATGGGTCGCCGAAAAGGACCATCAGCTGTCAGGGCTCAGCAGGCCGATGCCGATCGGCGATCTTGAGGCGTTCGTGCAAAGGGGCTGATGAAATCTGGATGGTCACGACATGAGCACTTCGGCACCAAATTCATATGATCCAGAGCGACGAGGCCATAGCAGGTGTGCAGGCATTGCAGAGTACGCTCCCATGAACCAGCAAAATCGACTCTTGACCCTCATCAGAAGACGGCCTGTAGCGGCGCTGACGCTCCTTCTGTTGATACTGCTGGCAGGTATGGCTGCCGCATTTTGGCAGAGCCAGCACATCGCCATGGATCGTGTGGAGGCGACTCTTGACCGCAGCAGCATCAGCCGCAGGAATCTTCTGCAACGCGATGTTCAAAACCCATTGCTCGTGCCTGAAGTGCTGGCAGCATCAAAGACGGTGCGCACCCTGCTTTTGCAGCCGAGCTCGTTGTTGGCAAGAGAGGAAAGCCAGGAACTGGAGGAAGCGGCCCGCAACACCCGAACGGACGCGGTCTATGTGATGGACCTCAGCGGCAACTGCCTGGCAGCAAGCAACTGGCGGTCGCCGGATTCGTTCGTGGGCAAGAACTACAGATTTCGTCCTTACTTTACGCAGGCTTTGGCGGGCCAGACCGGGCGCTATGTCGCCAAGGGGGTTACCAGTTCCAAAGTCGGCTATTACCTGTCACGACCAGTCACGGTTGAGGGTTCGATTGTCGGTGCGGTCGTTGCCAAAGTCTCATTTGACAACCTGCAATCGAGAATCGATGAGTTTTGGAAGGATGATGCAGAACTCAATCTCATCGCGGATGAAAACGGGGTCGTGTTTGTATCGCCGCTGAGCACCTTCGTATTCAAGTCTGTCGAGACCATTGCCGAGGTCACACGCAAGGAGATCGAGGCCAGCCGTCAGTATGGCGGCGATTTGGTCGGAATTTCGTTGGCGCCGGGCAGGTTGCTTGCGGAGCGGTTTCGCTTCGTCGATTTCGTCGATCTCCCAGGGCAATCATTTCTGCAAAAAGCGTATTACTTTCCCGATCTCAAGCTGCGCCTGTACTTGCACCTTCCGGCCTCGATCTATTGGGGCACCGTGATCGAATTCACCGCCATGTTTTCTCTGCTGGCGCTGGCCATACTTCTGGTCTGCATCACCTTGTTCCAGCGCAGTGTCTACTCGGCCAGGCTGATAGAGGCAGCCATTCGTGACCCATTGACCCTCCTGCACACCCGCTTGTACATGAGCGACTGGTGTCATTCGGCGATCCGAGCGCATAACCGCGACCCTCATGCTGGTTTTGGACTGGTCGTGTTTGATCTCGATTTGTTCAAGCGGGTGAATGACAGCTATGGACACCTGGCCGGCGACGATGTCCTACGAGGCGTTGGCAGGATCATCTCTGCGGCCATTCGCGGACGAGACCTTGCGGTTCGCTTTGGTGGCGAAGAACTGGCGGTGTTTGTGCAATGCGCCGATCTGACTGAAGTGGTAGCCCTGGCCGAGCGCATCCGCATGGGTGTGGAACAAGCCGAGTTTCGCAGCAATGGCGAGAGAATTCCAGTCACGCTGAGTGGTGGTGCGGCCTATCATTTTGCGGGCGAAACCCTGGACGCGCTATTTGCACGAGCCGATGCAAAGCTCTATGAAGCCAAGGAGAGTGGGCGCAATCGGATCGTTGATTAGGCGGCAGGGGCGTAGCGGTGGCCACGGCCAGAAGCTTCGGCGCATGTTTGCCCGTAGCCAGTGAACTCAATCCCAGTGCGCCCATGCCCAGTTCTTGCTCTGGTCGTGACATATCCACAAATTTAGTCACTTGGTGTGGAGATACCGGGGTCAGTAACGGCGCTAACATTGACGCTGAAATGAAACAGATACAAATCCTGCGCCGAAAAATTGCCCTGCCCCTCTTGCTATTGATGAGCGGCTGCACTACGCAGGCGTGGTACGAGGGGTTCAAGATCAGCGCGGAAAACGATTGCTACAAGCAGCCGCCCGGAGCCGTCGCTGACTGTCTGTCGCGCCTGAACAAGAGAACGCATGAGGAATACGAGAGGGAGCGCACTTCAAAGTGATCCGCTGCTGTCGTCAGTGAACTAGGTTGCCCGGCCCCTATACTCGCAACACCATTTCACCCCTGCCTTATCTAGTGCAGTGTGCAGTTGGCAGGATGTGGGAGATTCGAACTCCCGACCAACGGCTTAAAAGTCTTGCTCAACAGACAAACAACAACACCGCAAAACAAAATGGAACAATGGAATCAACGGGCTAGAGCAATCCTGTTGCGCTCACGTGTTCTGCATTGTGCTAACTATCTGCCTCTGAGTGTCCCGCCAGTGTCCCATTACCTCGGTGCCTTACGGCAGCTGCAGGACAATATAAATCTGCCCAACAAAAGTATTTCACCGTCCAGCAAAAGTTTGTGGCGTCAAGGCCCTTAGCATTTTCGACACCGGTGCAAAATTCTTACTTCAATCAATAGGAGATTGTCATGCCCATGATGAGACTGAAAGCCATTCTGAGGCGGAATTGATGTTCAGTTTATCCCGCAGCTTGTGTGGTCCAAGTTACGTTCGGTCTAGCCTATGAAGCGGATGATTGTCATAGATGCCGCGCTTCTGATCATGTTCTTTATTGCGTGGTGCGTCCAAGACTATCTTCTCGTGCGGTCTCCAGAGTATCCCAGTAACATTAACAACTACGAGTGGACCTTCGCCGTTGTGCCCATCGCAACTCTGGCGTGCAACCTATGGGCCACACGACAACTGTCCACACCAAGAATGGTTCTTTACTCGATACTGGGCACCTTGGCGACGTGTATCGCACTCGCGGTCGTCGTCATGGTGTTTGGAATACCGTTCCACTTTCAGATTGGCGGAAATCTGTAATCAACATAAGGAATAAAGAACCGAACCACCAGCTTCAGCCGACGCGCCACATCACATCTTTGATGCGAAAGGCCAATAACGCTATTCAGCTGTGCAGCGAGAACGGTCATAGATGACGGGCAGTTTACCGGCAGTTCGATTCCGAAATCCTAGGGCGGTGTTCAGGTTCAATTCAAGGTGCGCGACGCCTACACAGTGATTTCTTCAAAGCGAATGACCTTCTATTTCAATGGTCTCTTCAAAGAAGCCTATGCTGCATCGTAAAAGTGAAAGTCGTTGGACTGCCAAGGGATGTAATAACGATGTCGCTACGACTTATCCTGTTCTTGTCTCTTTGGGGTGCGGGAACTCTGTTGCAAGCGCAGCCGGTTGAACTGAATACCGGTGGCGCCAGCGTTGAAGTCGCGGGCCACCTGTGGGCCAGTCCACTCCAATCGCACTTTGCCAGCCCGGAAGTAGCGCTGGCCGCCTACCGCGGTGGCGGGTTTCAAAAACTACCCGCTTTTCTGGGGCGTGGCTTCCAAAAAGATGCCGTCTGGCTGGCTTTTGATGTGCCTGCCGCACAGGGCGAATGGAAGTTTCTGGTGGCGCAGGTCGGTCCCGCCTATCTTGATTTCGTCAGCGCCTGGCAGGCTGATGCGGCGGGCCATCTTCGTTCGCTGGGCCGGGCCGGCGACCAGGTGCCGCTGGCCCAAGTCGATATACCCGCCCTCAAGCCCAGCTTTGCCGTGAAACTTACCAGTGGCGCAAGCAGCACCGTGCTCTTGCGAATTGAAACCACCAGTGCGCGGGTGGCCATTGTCAAGCTCTACCGTGCCACACGCTTTCCTTCGGCACAGGCGACAGAAAGCCTGCTGCTTGGACTCGAGTCTGCCGCGTTCCTGATGATGGGCCTGGTGGCGCTGGGCATGTTCTGGGTTTTGCGGGAAAGGATCTACCTGCTCTGGCTCGCAGTGATTCTGACCTCAGCGGGCCAGGCCTTCATGTCAACCGGCATGGGTTACTTCACCCTTCAATGGAACGACCTTTACAACGTCAACAAACTCACCAATGGCTTGACACTTGTCACTATTGTGGTGTCCACGTTGTTCGCCAACATGCTGTTCGATTTCAAGTCCTTGCACCGCTGGCTGCATCGCTTCATCATCGGTTTGTCAGTGATCATCCTGGTCTTTACCGGTGTTGGGATTGCGCTGACACTGACGAAGGTGGCTCCCGTGTTCTTGCTGGCATCCATCTTGATGATGATGATCTTGTCTATCGGCATCGTCGTGCAGATGGTTCGGCGCCACCCGGCAAGCCTGCGTTACGGTCCTATGTACCTATTCACTTTTCTTATTGGGGCGGTCACCATGATTGCAGTGGGAGGCTCCTGGTTACCTTTTTCCGAGCTGACCGCTTCTGCCTGGCAGGTCGCCAACCTTTGCAATTTGCTTTCGCTGC
>JBMOJJ010000261.1:0-5488 GCA_049315845.1 Rhodoferax sp. | reverse complement strand
ACAGCGTGGTGGTGATCGAGCACGATCTGGACGTGATCGCCGAAGCCGACTGGGTGATCGACCTCGGCCCCGACGGCGGCAAAGCTGGGGGCCGTGTGGTGGCGGCGGCGACGCCGGAGGACGTGGTGGCGCTGGGTACACATACCGGTGTGGCGTTGGCGCATGTGCTGGCGCGTTAGCCACAGGCGGCTGCCCTAGAATGGGCAATCGAGGGGAGCCATGACACTCAAGAAGAACCTCAGTGAGGATGACACCAGTGCCAAGTTCATCACGCCTGCGCTGTACAAGGCCGGTTGGGCTGAAGCCGCTATTCGCCGTCAGGTAGCGTTCACAAAGGGCCGCATCATTGTTCGCGGCAAGCTGGTCACACGTGGCAAAGCCAAGCGGGCCGACTATGTGCTCTACATCGGGCATTTCCCCATTGCATTGATCGAGGCCAAGCACAACTTCAAAGCCGCTGGGGACGGCATGCAGCAGGCATTGGACTACGGCATCACGCTCGACATCCCCTTCGTCTTCTCCAGCAACGGCAAAGGTTTTGTGCTGCACGACCGCACCGGTACATCGCTTCAATTGGAAACTACGCTTGCGCTGGACGCTTTCCCCAGCCCGGCCCAGCTCTGGTCGCGTTACCTGGCGTGGAAGGGACTTACACCTGCGCAAGAGCAGGTGGTGACCCAGCCCTACTTTGACGACGGCAGCGGCAAGGAGCCGCGCTACTACCAGCGCAATGCCATCAACGCGGCGGTACAGGCCATTGCCAAAGGCCAAAACCGCGTGCTGCTGGTCATGGCCACCGGCACCGGCAAGACCTACACCGCCTTTCAGATCATCTGGCGTTTATGGAAAGCCGGTCAGAAAAAGCGCATCCTGTACCTAGCCGACCGCAACATCCTGATTGATCAGACTATGGTCAACGACTTCCGGCCTTTTGGCGGCGCGATGGCCAAGCTCAGTACCGGCGCCAAAACCATCGAACGCGCAGATGGAACGACCACCGAGTTGACGCTGGCGCTCGATAAAGATGCAGACAACAAACGCCGCATCAACACCGCTTACGAGATTTACCTCGGCCTGTACCAGGCCATCACTGGTCCGGAAGAACGGCAGAAACTATTCAAGGAATTCAGCCCCGGCTTCTTCGATCTGATCGTCATCGACGAATGCCACCGTGGCAGCGCGGCAGAAGACTCTGCCTGGCGCGAGATTCTGGAATATTTCAGCGCCGCCACTCAGATCGGCATGACCGCCACGCCCAAGGAAACCGAATACGTTTCGAATAGCGACTACTTTGGCCCCCCGGTTTACACCTACAGTCTCAAGCAAGGCATACGCGACGGCTTTCTGGCACCCTACAAAGTTATCAAGGTGCATCTGGATGTGGACGTAGAAGGCTACCGCCCGTTGCCCGGTGAGGTGGACCAGTTCGGTCACGAGATTGAAGACCGCCTCTACAACCAGAAGGACTTTGACCGCGACCTCGTCATCGACACCCGCACCGCGCGTGTCGCCAAATGGGTGAGCGACTACCTCAAGGCCAGCGGCGACCGCTTTCAGAAGACCATCGTCTTTTGCGTCGACACGCCCCATGCGGCCCGCATGCGCCAGGCACTCATCAACGAGAACGCCGACCTGGTGCAGAAATACCCGCGCTACGTCATGCGCATCACCGGCGACGACGCCGAGGGCAAAGAACAGCTCGGCAATTTCATAGACCCGGAGGCCAAAGTGCCGGTCATCGTCACCACCTCGCGCCTGCTCTCCACCGGCGTGGACGCGCAAACCTGCCGCCTGATCGTGCTGGAGCGCGAAGTTGGCAGCATGACCGAGTTCAAGCAGATCGTCGGGCGCGGCACCCGTGTGCACGAGGACACGCGCAAGTTTTACTTCACGCTGATCGACTTTCGCAAAGCCACCAACCACTTTGCTGACCCAGACTTCGACGGCGAACCGGTGCAGATTTACGAGCCGCGCGAGGGCGACCCCGTCATGCCGCCGGAGTTGCCAGCCGATGCAGCGGCTGGCGATGACGACACGCCGCCCGGCACACCCGGCGCAGATGAAACCGTTGTGATGGACTACCCGCCGCCCGATATTTCCCTGCCGCCGCAGGTGGCAGAGCCGCGACCCAAATACTTCATCAAGGGCAAGCCGGTGCAGGTGCTCACCGAGCGCGTGGAATACCTTGACGACAACGGCAAACTCGTCACCGAGAGCCTGCGCGATTACAGCCGCAAAGCCATTCGCGCGCACTACGCCAGCCTCGATGCCTTTTTACGCCGCTGGAAAGGTGAGGCGCGCAAGGAAGTGGTCATGGAAGAACTGGCTGAAGAAGGCCTGTTTCTGGACGCGCTGATGGAAGAAGTCGGCGTTGACCTGGACCCGTTCGATCTGATCTGCCACATCGCCTTCGACCAGCCGCCGCTCACGCGCCGCGAGCGCGCCGACCAGGTGCGCAAGCGCGACATCTTCACCAAATTCGGCCCGCAGGCTCGTGCCGTGCTGGAAGCGCTGCTTGCCAAGTACCAGGATGAGGGCATCGTCGGCGGGCTGGACAACGTCAAGCTGCTGGAGATTGCGCCCTTTAACCAGATGGGAACACCTTTTCAACTCATTCAACCTTTTGGCACCAAAGCCGGTTTCGAGCAAGCCGTGCATGAAATGCAAACCGCGCTTTACCAAGACGTCGCCTAAAGAACTATGTCAGCCAGAAACACCGTTAAATCCATCCAGGACATCATGCGCAAAGACGCGGGTGTCGACGGCGACGCACAGCGCCTCTCACAGCTCTGCTGGATGTTCTTCCTCAAGATCATTGACGACCAGGACCAGCAGCTGGAAGTGATGCAGGACGGCTACCGTTCTCCCATCCCCAGGCGCCTGCAGTGGCGCGCCTGGGCCGCCAACCCCGAGGGCATCACGGGCGAAGCGTTGATGGCCTTTGTCAACGGCGACCTGTTCCCGTCGCTCAAGGAACTGTCCGCCAAAGGTAAATGGGTCAACCGCGCCCGGGTCGTGAAAAGCGTTTTTGAAGACGCCTACAACTACATGAAAGACGGACAGCTCATCCGTCAGGTCGTCAACAAGATTACGGAGGTCAATTTCAACAACCTGGCCGAACGCAAACACTTTGGCGACATCTACGAGCAGATGCTGGGCGACCTGCAGGCTGCTGGCAACGCGGGCGAGTTCTACACGCCGCGCGCCGTGACCGCCTTCATGGTGGACCGCATCGACCCCAGGCCGGGCGAAATCATCATGGACCCGAGTTGCGGCACTGGCGGTTTTCTGACCTGCAGCATCCGCCACATGCGTGAACGCTATGTGAAGACGGTACAAGAAGAAGCCGCATTGCAGGCCAGCCTGCGCGCCGTGGAACTCAAGCAGCTGCCGCACATGCTGTGCGTCACCAACATGCTGCTGCATGGCGTGGAAGACGCCAGCTTTGTGCGCCACGACAACACGCTGGCCCGCCCCTACGTGAGCTACACCAATGCGGATCGCGTGGACATCATCCTGACCAATCCGCCCTTTGGCGCCAGCGTGCAGGACGGCATCGAAAGCAATTTTCCGCAGCACTTTCGCACCAAGGAGACGGCCGACCTGTTTCTGGCACTCATCATCCGCCTGCTCAAGACGAACGGCCGCGCCGCCGTGGTGCTGCCCGACGGCAGCCTGTTTGGCGAAGGCGTGAAGACGCGCCTGAAAGAGCACCTGATGGCCGAGTGCAACCTGCACACCATCGTGCGCCTGCCCAACAGCGTGTTCAAACCCTACGCCAGCATCGGCACCAATCTGCTGTTTTTCGAGAAAGGCACGCCGACGCAGGACATCTGGTTTTACGAACACCGCGTGCCTGCCAGCCAGAAGGCCTATTCCATGACCCGACCGATCCGGCTGGAACACCTGCAAGCCTGCGTCGATTGGTGGGGCGGTGCCGAGCGCGCGGGCCGGGTGGAAACTGAAGTGGCCTGGAAGGTCAGTACCGACGAGGTCAAGGCGCGCGGCTACAACCTGGACTTCAAGAATCCGCACACCGTGGCCGATGACCATGGCGACCCGGAGGAACTGCTGGCGAGTTTGAATGAGGCCGAAGCCAAAGCCGCCGCTCTGCGCGATCAGCTCAAGGCCATATTGCAGGAGGCGTTGTTACGACCATGAGTACGCCAAACAATGGGCTTGTCCCGCAAACCGATTTTGACGAAATCGCCGCGCTTATCACCGCTGCCCGACAGCGGGCGTTCCAAGCCGTTAACACCAACTTGATCGACCTGTATTGGCAAGTCGGCCAAACCATCAGCGGCAAGATCGAACAGGCCCAATGGGGTGATGGCGTGGTGGTGCAACTGGCTGCACATCTGGCGCGCACGCAGCCGGGGCTGCGCGGTTTTACCCGCTCCAACCTATTTCGGATGCGCAAGTTTTATGAAACGTATCGGGACAACGAAATAGTCGCGCCACTGGTGCGACTATTGCCCTGGTCGCACAACCTCATCATCCTGAACCAGAGCCAACGGCCTGAAGAGCGCGAGTTTTACCTGCGTCAGTCCATTCAGGAGAAATGGGGCAAGCGCGAGCTGGAACGCCAGTTCAAGACCGCCTTGTTCGAGCGTACGGTGCTCAGTCCGGTAAAAGTCTCACCACTGGTGACACAAATGCACCCTGACGCCCTGAGTGTGTTCAAAGACAGCTACCTGGTTGAATTTCTGGACCTGCCCCAAGGCCACGCCGAGGCCGACTTGCACCTGGGCTTGCTACAGCAGCTCAAGCAGTTCTTGATCGAACTGGGCCGCGACTTCTGCTTTGTCGGCAGCGAATACCCGCTGCAAGTGGGCGGCCGCGACTTTGCGCTGGACTTGCTGTTCTTCCATCGGGGGCTGAATTGCCTGGTGGCGATTGAGTTGAAGGTCGGGCGCTTCGAGCCCGAATACCTGGGCAAGCTCGGGTTTTATCTCGAAGCCCTGGACCGTGATGTCAGGAAACCACACGAACAGGCTGCCATCGGCGTGCTGCTGTGCGCCAACAAAGACGAAGAGGTGGTGGAGTACGCACTCAGCCGCAGTCTGTCACCGGCGCTGATCGCCGCCTACCAGACCCAGTTGCCGGACAAGGCCCTGCTGCAAGCCAAGCTGCATGAGCTGTATGCCTTGAGTGCGCCCGCCGAGCCTGATGACGTGGGCACATCCGCCGAATGAACGCTGCGCAATTGCTGACGCACTTTGACCGTCTGGTCGAAGCCCCCGGCGCTGTGCCGCGCTTGCGCCGTTTCATTCTGGATTTGGCGGTGCGGGGGAAGCTGGTGGCGCAGGATGCGGGGGATGAGCCGGCGGGGGTGTTGTTGAAGCGGATTCGGGCAGAACGATTGCGCGTACTGAAGAAGCACGTGAAGGGGAACGCGACAGCGAATGCGGAACCTGATGGCACTGATATCGCACTACCCACCGGTTGGGCTTGGTCAAAACTTGGTGACCTTTGCACTAAAACTGGT
>JBMOJJ010000260.1:0-5490 GCA_049315845.1 Rhodoferax sp. | reverse complement strand
CCACGGTGGCAAAGCGGTAGTCCAGCGCCTCCCCCAGCAGCATGAGCGGCTGGGGGAGTGGATGCCGCGGCACCAGCGGCGCGATGCTAATGCCGCAGTTGCCGGCGATCACGCTGGTCACGCCCTGGCTGGTCTTGGCCTGCATCCCCGGCGTCTTCAGTAATTCGATGTCATCGTGCGTGTGCACGTCGATAAAGCCGGGCGCGAGCACGCGGCCCCCGGCATCGATGGTGCGCCCTGCCTGCCAGCCGACGCAGTCGCCGATGGCGGCGATGCCGCCTGCAACGACGCCAGTGCACCAAGGCGGCGCGGGGCGCCGGTGCCGTCGATCAACTGGGCATTCACGAACAACAAGTCACAGGCAGGCATACACCACCTTATAGCGGAGGTCGTTGACGCTGATGCCCGGCGGCCGATACCGGCCTTCCGCCAGCGGCGCGGTCAGACCGTTACCTGTCAGCGGATACATCGTCAGGCGCAGGCCAAGTGGCGCGGTGAGGGGCACACTGCTCATGTCAGCCGCCATCACGAAGCATCTGCCTCGACCTCGCCGGCTTGGGCACATTCGCTGAATCTTGGTTGCGCTGACATGATGAATTCCAGTATCTGGCGATTGTACGAAGACTTGTGAAGCATTCGGGTCGTAGTTGTCTATCTGGTGCTGAGAGGTCCTACATAGCAGCTGCTCGCTGATGTCAATTTCGAGTATCGGGCAGGCATTTTGAAGATCTCGCCGGTAAGTTTCGACCATCAAGAGTCATTCAATACCGCGCCCCAAAGCTACCTCTCAACGGACAGATTTCTCAGCAGCAGTCTGTAAGCTCTAGAACGCAATCAATTGATCGAGTCGGCTCCGGCGGAGCAGCGACACCGAAGCATTAGTAAGGTTTATCTTCAGCATCAGGAAATCTGATGATGCGGCTCATGATTTTGTAACGTCGCAAATTTGCGCCATCAGATTCATAGTCTGAGTACAGTCATGCATCTTGCGAGGACATTGAGTGCAACTGGGCGTGGCTCTGGCTCAGATATCCTGGTGATTGACAAATGAGGCATCGGTGCCGGCGCCTCCGGAATCGCCTGCGGCGTGGTTCGCAATAACTACTTCCAGCCGGCGATGCGCAGGCTTATGGCGCATCGCGTTTCCGTCTGGGAAAGCGAGCCGCAAACCCTGAGCTACCACGCCGTAGGCTACATGCAGATCAGCCCCGAGGTCATGCATGCCGACGTAGCCAGCATTTATGCGCCGCAGCAGGAGATTGGCTACCCATCCACCTTTGTCGAAGATGAGGTCGACTGCACGCGCTACATGCAGTGCCTGCTCCACGACTAGCAGGCCTGAGGGATCACGTCCGTACTGCACGAGAAGAAGGGTGGCTGGTACGGAATTCCACACCATCACTTTCCAATGGCTGGCCACAAGCCGGCGCAGGATGCCAAGATTCTTCAGGTGCTATTGGACGACATGTGTCGTCGGCACCGGCTTGAGGGACGCTGCATAAACATTCATCATTCGTTCCTGCCCAGTTTCAAGGGCGCCAAACCCTATCATCAAGCGCACGCAAGTGGCGTGAAAGTTGTCGGTGCCACTGCGCACTACGTGACGAGCGATCTTGATGAAGGGCAGATCATCGAACAAGACACTGTAGTGTCAGCCGCAGTCTGAACAGTGAAGGCTTCGTTCGCATCGGCCAGGATGTCGAAAACCTGGTGCTGACCCGAGCTGTGCGATGGCACTCAGAGCGGCGCGTGCTACCCAGCGGGAGTCAGACTGTGGTGTTTCATCACGGCGTTTAATTTGCTTTCAGCTATGACTCATGCATCGCAAGCGGCACCCGACCACGAGATAGCCCAAAACATCAACTGATGACAGGTCAAAACGGTGATTCGAACTCGCTAGGGGATGGGCCTGTCGCAGGGCGTAGCTGTGGTCAAAACGAGGGTTTCCCCGCTGACCGATGGCATTCGAAGGTGCGATAATGAAACGAAGTCGTAGAAGAGGCTAGGATGGGTTCACTGACATTCCTTTTGCGAGCGCAGATGCGAACGAAGAATGTGTCCATGAACCCTAGCAAGTGCACTGCCTGATGGCAGGGAAGAGAACCAAAAATGGGAAAGCACGTACTGGTCGCGGAGTTCATGCACGAGACCAATACTTTCAGTTGCCAACTGACAGATATCAATGCGTTCAGGCGCTGCTCGCTTTCGTTCGGTGACGAGATTCCCAGGCTCTACCGAAATACCCGATCCTCACTGGGCGCCGCCTTTGAGGCCGCCCAGGAATTTGGATGGATGGTTTCGCACCCGGTTTCTGCCAGTGCCAACCCGTCTGGTCGCGTGACCGACGGCTGCTTCGAGGAAGTTGCCGGGTTGATTCTGGAAGCCGCCACTGGAGTGGATGGCGTTTTGCTGCATCTACACGGCGCGATGTCGACAGAAAGCCATGACGATGGGGAAGGTGAACTGCTTGGACGCTTGCGCGCGAAGATCGGCCCAGCCATTCCCATGATGGCCGTACTGGATTTGCATGCCACGGTAACCGCCGAAATGACAAAGCACGCAAATGCGCTAATTGCGTACCGCACCTATCCTCATATCGATCAGTACGAGCGCACTTGGCAGGCCGCGCGCCTGCTAGGGCGGGCCATGGCGGGGGAAATCTCGCCACACATGGCCCTAGCGCGTCGACCCATTTTGTACGCGCTCGACGGGGGTCGAACGACATCGGCGACGATGATCGAGGTGCTGCGGCGCGCCGACGAGATTGAGTCATCGGGCAAAGCCCTTGCAGTAAGCATCCAGGCGGGCTTTTCCTCAGCCGATGTGCACGATATCGGCCCATCGGTGGCAGTAACGGTGAATGGCGATCCGGCAAAGGCAATCCCTATCGCCGAGGCACTCATGGACTATGTTTGGCAGGTGCGTCGCGAATCAGAGATTCACTTCACGCCGCTGCGTCAAGCGATCGATCTGGCGCGAGACGGCACCGGCTCCAGCAAGCCACTGGTCATCGCCGACTATTCCGACAACCCGGGTGCAGGTGCCTATGGCGATAGCACGGTCCTGCTCAATGCCATGATTGAGGCCGATCTGCAGAACGTCGGCTTCTACGCCATTTGCGATCCGCAGGCCGCACTGGCCGCGGCAACTGCCGGAGTGGGAACAACTGTCACACTCGCGCTGGGTGGCAAGGTAGACCCGTCCATGGGCGGCGAGCCGCTTACACTGACCGGTTATGTGGCCACCATAACGGACGGCCGATTCATCGCTTACGGCCCGATGGCTGGCGGCACGCCGCGCAATTATGGTTTGAGCGTCGTCTTTCGTGTGGGCGGCATAGACATCATCATCATCAGCAACAACGGTCAGGCGATCGACCTTGCCCAGTTCACCTCCCTTGGCGTAGATCCTACGCGCAAGTCCACGATCGTGGTCAAGTCAATGCAGCACTTCCGGGCTGCTTACCAGCCGATCGCGCGCGAAGTGATCGAGGTCGACACGGGCGCGCTCTGTACCAAGGATTTCATGAATCGGCCGTATCGGCATGTACGTCGGCCGATCTGGCCACTGGACGAGATCTAATGCGCTTTCACCTTTGTCACCCCACATCCCAACCCTTGAAGAGAACACAAGAATGAAACATCTGATCACCAAGCTCACCTTGGCCCTTACTGTTGCGGGCCTGCTCGCCGCAGCGCCGGCTCAAGCCGCCGAGAAGAAGGTCATCCGCGCCGTGATGCACGCCGCGTTGACGAACCTGGATCCTATCCAAACGACGGCCGACATCACGCTACTGCACGGCATGATGGTCTACGACACCTTGTTTTCCTGGGACCAGGATCTGGCGGTTAAGCCGCAGATGGTTGACACGTATTCCATCAGCAAAGACAAGCTGACCTACACGTTCAAGCTGCGCAGCGGCTTGAAATGGCATGACGGACAATCCGTGAAGGCCGAAGACTGTGTGGCGTCGATCAAGCGCTGGTGGGTGCGCGACAACGTCGGCCAGCGGATCGCTGCGCTCACCACGAGCCTCTCCGTGGTGGATGACAATACTTTCAAGTTGGTTCTGAGTGAGCCGTTCGGCTACACGTTGGATGCATTCGCCAAAACCGGCAGCAACGTGGCGTTCATGATGCCAAAGCGGCTCGCCGAGATCGGACCGCAGGAGCAGATTCGCGAAGCGGTCGGCTCCGGCCCCTACAAGTTTGTACGCGAGGAGTGGGTGCCCGGCAGCAAGACGGTTTATGTGAAGAATGAAGCCTACGTGCCGCGCCAGGAGCCTTCCAGCGCAGCCGCAGGCGGCAAAGTCGCCCGGGCCGACCGGGTCGAATGGATTGTCATGCCCGATCAGCAAACGGCGCAGGCGGCACTCATTAACGGGGAAATCGATTTTCTGGAGGCGCCGCAGGCCGACTTCATTCCGATGCTTCGCCAAGCTAAAGGCACGACCGTGAAAACCACGGTCACTTACGGCAACCAGGGAATCATCCGCCTGAATCACCTGCAGCCCCCGTTCGATAACGCCAAGGCGCGCCAAGGCATGCTGGCCCTGGTCAATCAAGAGACTTATCTCCGCGCGATCATCGGCGACGCCGCGTTCTACAAGGTCTGCCCGTCCATCTTCCTTTGCGGCTCGGCACTTGAAACCAAGAGCGCGCTTTTGTTTGCCGACGACAAGATCCGTATTCAGACCGCAAAGCGACTATTTCAAGAAGCTGGCTACAAAGGCGAGCCTATTGTCCTGCTCAATCCTTCCGACAGCGCTTTGTCGAGCGGGGCGGCGCTGGTGACCGCGCAACTCATGCGTGATGCAGGCCTGACTGTGGACGTGAAGTCTATGGACTGGGGCGCCATCGTGGCGCGCCGGCCCAACAAGGGCAAGCCATCGGAAGGCGGCTGGAATATTTTTATCAGTAACCAGTCTGGCATGAGCGCCTCGAATCCGTTGACCAATCTGGGATTGGCCGCAAATTGCGAGAAGGCATGGTTTGGCTGGCCTTGCGACAGCAAGATCGAGGCTCTGCGCAAGGACTTCACCAAAGCGGAAACCCTTCAGGAGCGACGCAAGATCGCCCAGGCTTTGCAGGACAGGGCGGAAGAGACGGTGCCTTACGTTTCGTTTGGTCAATGGACACAACCGACGGCCTATCGCAGTGACAAACTCAGCGACGTTCTGGTGCTGCCTAACTTCACTGCGTTCTGGAATATCGTCGTCAAGTAGAGTCTGCGTTTCCCCGTGGCGAGTTACATCGTACGGCGACTACTGGCAACACTGCCGGTAGTCGTTCTCGTTGCCCTGTTCGTGTTCCTGTTGTTGCGACTCGCGCCCGGGGATCCGGCCGCTGTGATTGCGGGCGAACACGCCACGAGCGTCGATATCGAACGCATCCGTGCGATGCTTGGCCTAGACCGGCCTTTGCATGAACAGTTCTTCCTCTGGGCCGGCACCCTCCTAAAGGGCGATTTGGGCAACTCGATCATGAGCAA
>JBMOJJ010000259.1:0-5506 GCA_049315845.1 Rhodoferax sp. | reverse complement strand
AGTGCAGCACATCGCCAACGATGGCCACTGTCAGATTCGAAAAATCCTTCTTGTAGTGCCGGATCGTGTACATGTCGAGCAGGCCCTGCGTCGGGTGCGCGTGACGCCCGTCGCCTGCGTTGATCACATGCACATGCGGCGCAACGTGCTGCGCGATCAGGTAGGGCGCGCCCGACTCGCTGTGCCGCACCACGAACAGATCGGCCGCCATCGCGCTCAGATTGGCGATGGTGTCCAGCAGCGTCTCCCCCTTGGCCGCCGAAGAGCGCGAAATGTCCAGATTGATGACATCGGCGCTGAGCCGCGTCGCGGCGATCTCGAAGGTGGTGCGGGTCCGCGTTGAATTCTCAAAGAACAGGTTGAACACGCTCTTGCCGCGCAGCAGCGGCACCTTTTTGACTTCACGGTCATTGACGCTGACAAAATTCGCCGCCGTGTCGAGCACCTGGGTCAGCACGCTTTTGGGCAAACCCTCGGTGGAGAGCAGGTGAATCAGTTCGCCATGCTTGTTGAGTTGGAGATTGCGCTTGTACAACATGACTAGCGGGCCTTTACGTTGAAACTGAAGACCCCCGCATCGCTGCGCGCCAGCGCCAGCGACTGGCTTGCTGGCAGTGCCACGCGTGCGGCGCAGAAGTCGGCCTGGATCGGCAGTTCACGACCGCCACGGTCCACCAGCACCGCCAGCTTCACGCTGGCGGGTCGGCCGAAATCGAACAGCTCGTTGAGCACCGCACGGATCGTCCGCCCGGTGTACAGCACATCGTCAAGCAGCAGGATATGCGCCTCGTTGACGTCGAAGGCGATCCGGGTCTGCGCCGCTGCCGTCATGCCGCGGCGCGAATAGTCGTCGCGATGCATGCTCGACGAAATCACGCCCGCAAGGTCCGGCAGATTCATGTCCCGCTGCAGGCGCTCGGCCAGCCACGCGCCGCCCGACGTGATGCCGATCAGGCGCATGCCAGGCTGAAACAGGGCGCGCACGCCCCTTTGCAGCTCAAGGTACAGCGCCTCGGCGTCCAGCACCAGTGTGCTCATGGGATACTCCTTAAAAACTGTTCCAGAATGATGCAGGCAGCCGCTGCATCCGCGTCCTTGGCGCCCATTTGCAGCGCTTCCGTCGTGCTGTAACGCTCATCGACCTCAAACACCGGCAGCTTGCAGCGACCCTGCAACTGGCGCGCAAAGCGCCGCGCCCGCAAGGTGTTTTCATGCTCGGCGCCGTCCGGATGGAAGGGCACGCCGACCACCAGCGCATCGGGCTGCCATTCCTTGATCTGTTCGGCGATCTTGCTGAAGCGCGCTTCACCCTCGGCCTTGATCGTGCCCTGAGGCTGGGCCGTGCGCAACAACCGATTGCCGACCGCCAGACCGGTGCGCTTGACGCCGAAATCAAATGCCAGGAAAGTCTGCAGACCGGGTGCCACAGGCGCTGGCAGCAAGCTCATGCATGCCCCGCGTCGGGTGCCAGCATCCACGACTCAAAGCCAAGCAAGCCCAAAGCCTTGTCATAGCGCTGGGCCACCGGCGTATCGAAGATGATGCTGGTGCTGGCGGCAACGGTCAACCAGCTGTTGTCGCAGAGCTCCGACTCGAGCTGACCCTGACCCCAGGCGGCGTAGCCGAGCGACACCAGCACCCGGCGCGGGCCGGCGCCATTGGCAAGCGCCTCCAGCACGTCCTTGGAAGTGGTCATTTCCAGGCCGCCGGGTATCGTCATCGAGGAGGCGTAGGTGGATTCGGCCGGCTTCTCATCGCCCGAAAAGAAATGCTCATGCAGGACAAAGCCGCGCTCGGTCTGCACCGGCCCGCCCTGAAATACCGGCGCGTGGGCAAGGTCCTCGCGGCGCAGCGGCAGATCAACCTTCTCGAACAGGCGCTTCATGTCGATCTCACAGGTCTTGTTGATGACCAGCCCAAGCGCGCCGCGCTCATTGTGTTCGCAGACATAGACCACGCTGCGGGAGAAAACTTCGTCCTGCAATCCTGGCATCGCAATCAAAAAATGATTCGTCAGGTTGGTGGGGGCAAAATCTCCGGGCATACGAGGATTTTAATGGCGATCATGAACAAGCAATTTGACACAGGGCTGATGTGGTTCCGCCGGGACTTGCGCGTGGCCGACAACGCCGCCCTGTCGCTGGCGCTGCGGTCCTGCCGAAAGGTGCACTGCGTCTTTGTATTTGACACGGACATCCTCGGCTGTCTGCCGCGCGCCGATCGGCGGATCGAGTTCATCCGTGAATCCCTGTGCGGGCTCGACGTGGATTTGCGGCAACTCGCCGCCATGCCGGACGCGGGCCTGATCGTGCGCCACGGTGCGGCACCCGATGAGATCGCGACGCTGGCCCGGATGCTGAGGGTCCAGGCGGTCTACGCGGCCGATGACTACGAGCCAAAGGCGCTGCAGCGCGATGCCGGCGTCCGCGGCCGGCTGGCCGATGCCGGCATTGCCTTTCGCACCTGCAAGGACCATGTCATCTTCGAGCGCCGGGAACTGCTGACGCAAAGCGGCACGCCCTACGGCGTCTTCACGCCCTACAAGAACAAGTGGCTGGCCACTGTCAGCGCGCAGCATTTTGCGGCGCACGACCCAACGCCTTTCGCCGGCGCGCTGGCAGCACGGCCGGCAGAGCTGCAAGGGGGGATACCCACGCTGACCGAAATCGGATTCCGCAAGACCAATCTGGCAGAACTCAAAATCCGCACCGGCGCCCGCGGTGCCCGGCAGCAGTTCGAGGATTTCTTCGAACGCATGGACCACTACCACGAAACACGCGACTTTCCGGCCCTCAAAGGCCCCAGCTATCTTGGCGTCCACCTGCGCTTTGGTACCGCCTCCATCCGCCAATTGGCGGGCCTTGCTTGGCAGCGGCAGATCGCCGGCAGCCGCGGGGCCGGCGTCTGGCTGGGCGAGCTGATCTGGCGCGACTTCTATTTTTCGATCCTGGCCAATTTTCCGCACGTGGCCCAGAGCGCCTTCAAGCCACAATACGACGCCATCGGCTGGGAGCAGGGTGCGCACGCCCAAGCGCTGTTTCAGGCCTGGTGCGGTGGTCAAACCGGCTACCCGCTGGTCGATGCCGCGATGGCCCAGATCAACCGGTCGGGCTACATGCACAACCGGCTGCGCATGGTGGCAGGCAGTTTTTTGGTGAAAGATCTGGGGATTGACTGGCGCTGGGGCGAGAAATATTTTGCCGAGCAATTGAACGATTTTGACCTCGCGGCCAACAACGGCGGCTGGCAATGGGTCAGCTCCAGCGGCTGCGACGCCCAACCGTGGTTCAGGATCTTCAATCCTGTCAGCCAGAGTGAACGGTTCGACAGCGAAGGCAGGTTCATCCGGCGCTATCTGCCGCAGTTGGCCGGGCTACCCGACCAGCTGCTGCACGCGCCCTGGCGGGCCACCCCGGCCCAGCTGCAGCAGGCCGGCGTGACACCGGGCCGCAATTACCCCCTTCCGATCGTGTCGCATGAAGCGGCTCGGGCGCGCACGCTGCAGCGCTACGCGGTCGTGAAAAAATAATCCCGTAGAATCAATCACCGGGCCCAAGCAATTGCGGTCCGGTTTTTTTTTGGAGCTCGGGCATGGAAATTTTTGACTACGAGAACATTCTTCTGCTGCCGCGCAAATGCCGGGTGGAGAGCCGTTCCGAATGCGATGCCAGCACTGAGCTCGGCGGGCGGCGCTTTCGCATTCCGGTGGTTCCGGCCAACATGAAGACGGTGGTGAACGAATCGATCTGCGTATGGCTGGCGCAAAACGGCTACTTCTATGTGATGCACCGTTTTGACCTGGACAACGTGAGTTTTGTCCAGCGCATGAAGGCGCTGGGCTTGTACGCATCGATCTCGCTCGGCGTCAAGAGGCCTGACTATGACAGCGTGGACCGGTTGCTGGCACTGGGGCTGGCACCGGAATACATCACGATCGACATTGCCCATGGCCACTCCGACAACCTGAAGAACATGATTGGCTACCTGAAGGAAAAAATGCCTTCGGCATTCGTCATCGCTGGCAATGTGGCCACACCCGAAGCCGTGATCGACCTGGAGAACTGGGGCGCCGACGCGACCAAGGTCGGCATTGGTCCGGGCAAGGTCTGTATCACCAAACTGAAGACCGGCTTTGGCACTGGCGGCTGGCAGCTCAGCGCTGTCAAATGGTGCGCCCGCGTCGCTACCAAACCGATCATTGCCGATGGCGGTATCCGCGAGCACGGCGACATTGCCAAGTCAATCCGTTTTGGCGCCACCATGGTCATGATCGGCTCCATGCTGGCGGGCCACGAAGAGAGCCCGGGCCAGACGGTGGAAGTGGACGGCAAACTGTTCAAGGAATACTACGGCTCGGCCAGCGACTTCAACAAGGGCGAGTACAAGCATGTCGAAGGCAAACGCATACTGGAGCCCATCAAGGGTCAACTGGCCAACACCCTGATCGAGATGGAACAGGACGTGCAGAGCTCGATCAGTTACTCGGGCGGCAGGAAACTGATGGACATCCGAAAAACCAATTACGTCACCCTTGGCGGCGACAACGCCGGTGAACATCTGCTGATGTGAGCCAGTCCGCCCGCGGTCTGCGGCTCCGACTGGTACCCAAGTACTACGTCGCAGCGGAAAATCTGGGTAACGGGATACAGACGAAAAGGTAGCTTCACTCCATTGGCAGGCGGCCTCGACGCCTGCAAACTTACCACACCGCAAATCACTGAATGTCATGTCCATCGCGATGCCAATCCGGCGCCGCTTTCGGAATTCAGAGGCGGTGGAGGTTAAAGAGATGAAAAGGTTCCTGGGCTTTATCGTTTTTGGCGTATCGCTGGCAGCTTGCGGCAGCAGCAACAATGAGAAAAATTCTTTCACCCTGTATCAGTCATCTGTGATGGATCCGAATATGCGGGTTCGCGTTGCAGTCTTCGATGCCCCCAACGGAAAGAATTACAACACCCAGAAATGTCGCACGGCCCAGGACATGTACCAAAAACAGGCCGATACGGCAAGGTTCTGGTGTGAGCAAGGAAAAACCTGATTTCAGAAGCAGCGGTTCGCGTTGACAAGATCGACGGCCGGTTCTGCATCGGCATCAAGACACTCAGCCAGATTCTGAAGGCGGCTCATCAGCGCACATCAATAGATTTGGATTTGCGGGCAGACACGGTTAAGATTTCCGCATAACAGATGGAGCGCAGAATGACATTCCAGGAATCAATCAAGGTCTGCTTTTCGAAATATGCTGACTTCAGTGGCAGGGCATCCCGCTCCGAGTACTGGTGGTTTGCCTTGTTCTGCCTACTGGGCGGCTTGGCCGCGCAGGCGGTCTCGGAGGTTATTGGCGTCCTTTTTTCACTCGGAACCCTGTTGCCGATCATCGCCGCTGCAACGCGCAGACTGCATGACACCCATCGAAGCGGGTGGTGGCAACTTGTCAGCCTGATTCCAATCATCGGCTGGATCGTGATCGTGGTATTCCTGGCTCAGGAAAGCAAGCCTGCCGACG
>JBMOJJ010000258.1:0-5515 GCA_049315845.1 Rhodoferax sp. | reverse complement strand
ACGCTGGCGTCCTTCAGGGTCAGGTGCGCCGGCTGGTTCTCTTCGTGGTTGGCGCTGCTGATGTAGACGCTGGACAGCCGGTCAAAGGTCAGCTTGCCGTCGGGCTTGGGGTAAACGATGGGCTTGCACTCCGAAGCGGGCTTCAGGTAGGCGTAGTCGGGCTTGTCGCGCCGGATCGTCCACGGCATGTGGCCGCCCAGCCCGAACTGCTCGAAGCCGTTCATCAGCGATCCCACCGTCAAGCCATATTTGAACCAGGCCTTGAAGTTGCGAGACTTGTTCAGCTCCGCATGCAGCCAGCTGTGCTCAAACAGTTCCGGATAGGCGCCCAGTTCGTCATGCTGACGGCCCGTTGTCACCGCATCGAAGGCGGCTTGCGCTGCGAGCATGCCGGATTTCATGGCCGTGTGGCTGCCCTTGATACGGCTCACATTCAGGAAGCCGGCGTCGCAGCCGACCAGCGCGCCACCCGGGAAGACAGTCTTGGGCAATGACATCATGCCGCCGGCCGTGATGGCGCGAGCGCCATACGCGAGGCGCTTGGCGGGTTTGAGTCCCTTGTCCTCGCCTTCGAGGTAGTAGCGGATGTTGGGGTGGGTCTTCCAGCGCTGAAATTCCTCGAACGGGCTCAGGTACGGGTTGGCGTAGTTCAGTCCGGTGATGAAGCCAAGCGCGATCTTGTTGTCCTCCATGTGATAGAGGAAAGAGCCGCCGTAGGTGCTGTCGTCCATCGGCCAGCCCGCCGTGTGCACCACCAGGCCCGGCTCATGTCGCGCCGGGTCGACTTCCCACAGTTCCTTGATGCCGATGCCGTAGGACTGCGGATCGCAACCTTCGTCGAGCTTGTAGCGCTCGATCAGCTGGCGGCCCAGATGCCCGCGCGAGCCCTCGGCAAAAACCGTGTATTTGGCCAGCAGTTCCATGCCGATCTGGAAGTTCTCGCCAGGCTCGCCGTCCTTGCCGACGCCGAGGTTGCCGGTGGCCACGCCCCGCACGGCGCCGCTCTCGGTGTAAAGGATCTCGGCGGCCGCAAAACCGGGGAAAATCTCGACGCCCAGGCCCTCTGCCTGGGTTGCCAGCCAGCGGGTCAGGGCGCCCAGGCTGATGATGTAGTTGCCATGGTTCTGGCTGCACTTGGGCAGCAGGAAATTGGGTGTGCGATAGCCGCTGGTTTCGCTGAGGAACAGCATCGCTTCATCGGTGACGGGTTGATTCAAGGGCGCGCCCAGGGCCTTCCAGTCGGGGAACAGCTCGTTCAGCGCGATCGGATCGAGCACTGCGCCGGACAGAATATGAGCGCCGGGCTCGGCCCCTTTCTCGAGCACCACGACCGACACCTCCTTGCCATTTTCAGCGGCCAGCTGCTTCAGGCGGATCGCGGTCGACAGGCCGGCCGGACCGGCGCCCACCACGACGACGTCGTACTCCATGGCTTCACGCGGACCGAACTGATTCAGAATTTCCTGGTTTGTCATGCTTGAACTCGTCTGATAATGGCAGCGTGGCCTTGAAACGAGGCCGCGACCGTGGGTTGTCGAACGCGAGACTTATTTTATGCGTTGAATCGACACAATCGGACGGCCGTTCTTTTCATTCATGGAGCTATCGATATGGCGTACAGCATTGATCTTTCGGGTCGCGTGGCCTTTGTCACAGGCGCTTCTAGCGGCCTCGGCGCCCAATTTGCGAAAACCCTGTCGCGCGCCGGGGCGGCGGTCGTGCTGGCCAGCCGGCGGCTGGACAAACTGAAGGATTTGCGGGCCGAGATCGAAGGCGAGGGCGGTGACGCGCATGTGACCGAGCTCGACGTGACCGATCTCGATTCGATCAAGGCGGCGGTGGCCCATGCCGAGACCGAGGTCGGCTCGATCGACATCCTGGTCAACAACTCGGGTGTCAGCACCACGCAGCGGATCCAGGACGTGACGGAGGATGATTTCGACTTCATGTTCAACACCAATGTCAAGGGCGCCTTCTTTGTCGCGCAGGAGGTCGGCAAGCGCATGCTGGCGCGGGCCAGGGGCGCCGCGCCGGGCACCTACACCGGCGGCCGCATTGTCAATATCGCTTCGATGGCCGGCCTGCGCGTGCTGCCGCAGATTTCTGTCTATTGCATGAGCAAGGCCGCTGTGGTGCAAATGACCAAGGCGATGGCGCTCGAATGGGGCAAGTTCGGCATCAACGTCAATGCGATCTGCCCGGGCTACATCGATACCGAGATGAACCACCGCCACTGGCAGACCGAGCAGGGCCAGAAGCTGATGCAGATGCTGCCGCGCAAGCGCGTCGGGCAGGCCAAGGATCTGGACGCGGTGCTGGTCATGCTGTGCTCGAACGAAAGCCACTTCATCAATGGCGCGGTGATTTCGGCCGATGATGGCTTCGGCGCGTAGCGATGAAGTTCGAGATTCCTGAGGACAAAAAGCAGGTCTACGAAATGCGGATCGCGATCCGCTGGGGTGACATGGATGCGATGAGCCACGTCAACAACACCACCTATTTCCGCTATCTTGAGACCTGTCGCATTGACTGGATGCAATCGATAGGATGCGGTTTTTCGGGACAGGGCCGCGAAAACCATGAAGGTCCGGTGATCCTGAACGCCTTCTGCAACTTCTACAAGCCGCTTGTCTACCCAGGCGATGTGCTGATCCGGATGTATGTCAGCGACCCGGGCCGAACCACGTTCGAGAGCTGGTGCACGATGGAGCGCGTCGACCAGCCGGGTTTCATCTATGCGGCCGGCGGCGCGACCACGGTCTGGATTGATCTTCTGCAAGAGAAGGCCCGGCCGCTGCCCGACTGGCTGCGCCAACTCGTGTGCTGAACCGAAGGGCCGCCCGGAAGCCGGATGCGCCGGCGCGCGCCAGCGGCTAGTGCGCGAGCCGGAATCGGGTACCGCGAAAACTGAATACAGAACTCTTGGCGCCGATCTCTTCCAGAGTCAGCTCGGGCGCAGCCTGGCTGCCCTGACTGAGAACCAGATTGTTGACCAGCAGCAGCCGCTGGCCGGCATTCTCGGAGTAGACGGCGCCGCTGATGTTCAGCGCAGGGATCGGGCGGCGGATGTCCTCCGGCAGTTCAGCGAGCAATGGGACTGCCAAGACCGGGGCGGGGTTGGCGCTGGTCTTGCTGGCCGGCGCGCGCGGTGGCGGCGCTGCTGCCGGTTCAACCGCTGCGGGTGCGGCGGCCAGCGCAAGCGGCGCTGGCGCCGCTATCGGCACTGTCGCGGGCATCGGCACTGCAAGCGATGCTGCCTGGGCGGGTGCGGGCGCTGGCGCTGGCGCTGGCGCAGTCGGCGGCATCAGAGCCGGCAACGGGGACTGCGCGACCGGTGCTCGTGGCGAGGCCGCCGCGGGGCCATCGGCTGCTGTGCGCCAGAGCGCGACGCCGATGCCAATTGCAGCCAGCGCCAGCACTGCGGCAAGGGCGAGACGGATCGACCTTCGCGCTCCGGCGGCCGGGGTTGCGGTCGGCGTTGTGACCTGGCGCGCATACAGGCCGGGAACCACGCCACGTTCGCGCTCGGCATCGGCACGTTTGAGTGCGTCGAGGATGTAGGACATAGCTTAGGGGGCCTCGGTTTGCAGGCGTGGCCCGTCCACGCCGGTAGCGCGGTCGAGCTGCATGAAGGTCAGTGGACCCGGTTGTCCATCGGGCTTGAGGCCCTGAGCCCGCTGAAACGCCCGCACGCGTGCGCGCAGCGCGGGGTCGAGGACTTGCGTTGCGGAGCCCGCTGGGCGCGCCGGCGCTCCATCCAGCAGATCAAGCTGTCTGGCCAGATGGTCGATGGCCGCAGAGGCGTTGCCATCGCGCAGTTCGGCTGCATAGCCTGCCGGAGCGCGCCAGTAGGTGGCGAAATCGCCGCGCCACAGGCTAGCCAGCGAGAGCAGCCGGACATCGTGAAGACCGTCCGCCATGCGCAGCGTGGCACTCTGGTCGGCCAGCCCGACCAGCACCGCGTACAGCGCGGGCCCCTTGTCGGTCTGAAGCGTCAGGATGCCGGGCTGGCCGAGCTGGCGCAGCAAAGGCACGGTCAGGCTGGCGGTTCTATAGCATTGCAGCTGCTGTGCGATGGCGGCAAGGCAGGGGTCGGCTTGCGTCGCCTGCAGCTTCCAGTCTGGCGCCAGCTCACGCCACGCCACGTCGATGTCCTGCGGCAGCCTTGGCAGCAGCGCTTCGAGTTCCTCGAGCTTCCGGGTGCTGGCCGGCTGCGCCGCGATCTCCGGCGCTGCTGAAGCCGGTGTCAGTGGCGCTGCGCCACCGCCCTGCGCAACGGCCTGTCTTGTCTGCGGCGCGGGCCACAGCAGCGAGACGGCGGCAGCGGCGAGGGCCAGCAGCACCAGAGCGGCCACCAGGTACGCGCTGGTCTTGCGTCCGGCTTTCGACCTTCCCTTGTTGTCGGTCCCGAACACTTCTGCAGCGGCCTTGTCCACCACCTTGGGGTCGACGCGGTGCAGCCCGTTGGCCCACGCCCCCAGCATCGCGCGGCCGCACAGCAGGTTAATGCGGCGTGGCACGCCATGCGTCAGACGGTGGATCCGCTTCAAAGACCGGCTTTCGAACGGCAATGGACCGTTCAGGCCGGCCACGGCCAGACGATGTCCGATGTACTGCGTGCTTTCGGCCTCGGTCAATGCACTCAGGTGAAAACGCGCGATCACGCGCTGGGCCAACTGCTCCAGCTCCGGCCTGTCGAGCATGCTGCGCAGTTCGGGCTGGCCGATCAGCACAATCTGCAGCAGTTTGCGCTCGCTCGTTTCCAGATTGGTCAGCAGCCGCAACTGCTCGAGCACTTCAGGCTGGAGGTTTTGCGCCTCGTCGATGATCAGTACGCTGCTCTGCCCGGCTGCGTGGCTCTCGAGAAGAAACAGATTGAGCGCATCGATGTAGTCCTTGACCGTCGCTGGCATCGATGAGGTGTTTGCCATCTCGATGTGAAACTCCTCGCAGATCGACTGCAGCAATTCGGTCACGGTCAGCTTCGGATTGAAGATGTACGCCACATGGCAGCCGCCCGGGATCTGCTCAAGAAAACAGCGGCAGATCGTGGTCTTGCCGGTGCCGATGTCGCCGGTCAGCAGCACAAAACCGCCGCCCGTGCCGCCCGCCGCGCCGCCGGGACCGGCCACGCCAAACAGAAGGTGCGCCAGCGCCTCGCGGTGGCGCTCGCTCATGAACAGGTAGCGCGGATCGGGCGCTATCGAAAACGGATCCTGCGTCAGGCCGAAGTGGTGCGAGTACATCTATTTTGACTTGGCAACCCGGCCCATCGAATAGAACTCCGGGTTGGGCAGCATGTTGCTGAAAGAAGCCATGCGGTTGGACAGGCCGAAAAATGCGGTGATCGCCGCGATGTCCCACGCATCTTCGTCGTTGAAGCCATGGGCTTGCAGGGCCTGGAAGTCGGCATCGCAAATCTCATCGGACTTCAGGCAGACCTTCATTGCAAAATCCAGCATCGCGCGCTGGCGCGGCGTGATGTCGGCCTTGCGGTAGTTCACCGCCACCTGGT
>JBMOJJ010000257.1:0-5517 GCA_049315845.1 Rhodoferax sp. | reverse complement strand
TGCACTGCATACATCGCACTGCCCGTGCCGTGCCAAAAGCGCAGATTCTCCCGGGCCATGATTCGGGGCGCCACCGTAAACTCCGACAGCAGAGCCAGCAGCATGGCGCCCAGGATGAAAGGCAATGCGCTACGGGCGACTGCCGGTCGTTGCAACGGCCCACTCGGACGCGAAGACAGCAGCAACAACAGCGCGCACACGCAGGACACCCAGGTCTGCGCCGTGAACAGCCGGGCAGCCATGCCTCCGGCCATTGCCACTTGGGGCAGTCGGGCAAACAGCAGGGGCACGACCAGAAAACCGATGGTTGTCAGGCTGCCCCACCAAAGGGCGGCCGACCAAACTGGCAGTCGTGACATCATTTCAAACGTAGCTGATCGCCACCACTTCGTAGTGCCTGGTACCGCCCGGTGCCTGCACTTCTACGTTGTCACCCTCTTCCTTGCCAATCAGCGCGCGCGCAAACGGACTGCCAATGTTGAGCAGGCCCTGCTTGATATCCGCCTCGTCTTCGCCGACGATCTGGTAGGTCACCCGATTTCCCGCGTCCTCGTCTTCCAGCGTCACGGTGGCGCCAAAGACCACGCGGCCTGCATTATGGTGTTCTGCCGGATCGATGACCTGACACGCGGACAATTTGCCCTCGACCTCCTTGATCCGACCCTCGATGAAGCCCTGCCTGTCTTTGGCAGCCTCATATTCGGCGTTTTCACTCAGATCACCCTGCGCGCGAGCCTCGGCGATGGCGTTGATTACGGACGGGCGATCGACCGTTTTGAGTCGTTGCAACTCGGACTTGAGCTTATCGGCGCCGCGCCGGGTAATGGGAATGGTAGCCACGTCATGCTCCGTCAGGGGATTACACAAAAGGAAACCGCCGGACGTTTCCGTTCGGCGGCAGCAATATCTTGCGGGACAGGCCGCGCCTGGGCCAAGCGAACCCGGTCTGCCCTCAACTGAATGGTCGGATTATGCCGCGAATATCAGCGCCCGATCAACCGGCCATCAACTGCGCATGCATATCCTGGACAGAAATCACGTCAAGATGATCGACGTGCGGCATACCCTGCACCGCAGCCTCGGCGCCGGCGATGGTAGTAAAGGTGGTGACCCGCGCCAGCAGGGCCGACGTGCGGATCTGGCGTGAATCGGCGATCGCATTGCGGCGCTCTTCCACGGTGTGGATGACCATCACGATCTCGTTGTTCTTGATCATGTCGACAATGTGCGGTCGCCCCTCAGTGACTTTGTTGACCACCCGGCAGTGCACACCGGCGGCGTTGATGGCGGCGGCCGTCCCCTTGGTGGCCAGCACTTCGAAGCCCATGGCAGACAGCGCGCGCGCGACCTCGATCGCACGCGGCTTGTCACTGTTCTTTGCCGAGACAAACACCTTGCCAGAGGACTCGCCGGCGGTTGCCGATGGTCTTGGCAATTTGGTGCCCGCTCCGATCTGTGACTTGATAAAGGCTTCGCCAAAAGTCCTGCCCACGCCCATGACCTCGCCGGTGGATTTCATCTCCGGTCCCAAAATGGTGTCCACGCCCGGAAACTTGACGAAGGGAAAGACCGCTTCCTTCACGCTGAAATAGGGCGGAGTTACCTCAGCGCCTATGCCCTGCGACGCCAGCGAGCGTCCGACCATGCAGCGCGCCGCCACCTTGGCCAGTTGAATGCCTGTCGCCTTCGAAACGAAGGGCACGGTGCGCGAGGCTCGCGGGTTGACCTCGAGCACGTAGATCACATCCTTGCCGTCAATATTCTGAATCGCGAACTGGACATTCATCAAACCGACGACATTCAGCGCGCACGCCATCGCAGCGGTCTGACGCTTGACTTCTTCAACTGTTTCAGGCGCAAGACTGTAGGGCGGCAACGAGCAGGCCGAGTCCCCGCTGTGCACGCCGGCCTGCTCGATATGCTCCATCACGCCCCCGATGAAGGTCCGCCCTTCCTCGGTCGCCGATCCGGCATCGCGCAAGCAGTCCACATCGCACTCGATCGCATCATTGAGGAAACGGTCCAGCAGAACAGGTGAATCGTGACTGACCTTGACCGCCTCCCGCATGTAGCGCTCCAGGTCGCGCTGCTCGTGCACGATTTCCATGGCGCGGCCTCCCAGCACATAGCTCGGACGCACTACCAGGGGGTAGCCCAGCGCAGCCGCTTTTTCCAGCGCTTCGGGTTCGGTGCGGGCAGTCGCATTGGAGGGCTGGCGCAAGCCCAGCCTGTGCAATAGTTTCTGAAAACGCTCGCGATCTTCCGCTGCATCGATCATGTCGGGAGAGGTGCCTATGATGGGCACGCCGTTGGCCTCGAGGTCCAGGGCGAGCTTCAGCGGCGTTTGCCCGCCGTACTGCACGATCACGCCCAACGGCTTTTCCTTGTCCACGATTTCCAGCACATCCTCCAGCGTCAGCGGCTCAAAATAGAGACGATCCGAGGTGTCGTAGTCGGTCGATACGGTCTCGGGGTTGCAGTTGACCATGATGGTCTCATAGCCGTCCTCGCGCAGCGCCAGCGCCGCATGCACGCAACAGTAGTCAAACTCGATGCCCTGACCGATGCGGTTCGGGCCGCCGCCCAGCACCATGATCTTCTTTCTTTCGGTCGGAGCCGCCTCGCACTCCGAGCCAGCGGCCTCATAAGTCGAGTACATGTAGGCGGTGTTGGTGGAAAACTCGGCGGCGCAGGTGTCGACCCGCTTGTACACAGGTCGTACACCCAGTGCGCGGCGCTTCTCACGAACTGCAGTGTCTGTGGTCTTGAACTGGCGCGCCAGACGGCGATCCGAAAACCCTTTTTGCTTCAGCGCCCGCAGCGTATCCGCATCGACAGGGTCGAGCGCAGTGCCGCTATCGGGCACCGGCAATCTTTCGATCTCGAGTTCGATCTTGACAATTTGCTCGATCTGCACCAGAAACCAGCGGTCGATCCTTGTCAGCGCAAACACCTCGTCCACGCTCCAGCCGGCGGCAAATGCATCCCCCACATACCAGATACGGTCAGGCCCAGGCTCGCCGAGTTCCTTCTCCAGCAATTCCCGATCCTGCGTCTTTTCGTTCATGCCATCGACACCCACCTCGAGACCGCGCAGCGCCTTCTGGAACGACTCCTGAAAGGTGCGGCCGATCGCCATCACCTCGCCCACAGACTTCATTTGGGTCGTCAACCGGCTGTCGGCGGCCGGAAACTTCTCGAACGCAAAACGCGGAATCTTGGTCACCACATAATCGATGCTGGGCTCGAAACTGGCTGGCGTCGCGCCACCGGTGATGTCATTGCGGAGTTCATCGAGCGTGTAGCCGATCGCCAACTTGGCAGCCACCTTCGCAATCGGGAACCCCGTGGCTTTGGAAGCCAGTGCCGAGGAGCGGGAAACACGCGGGTTCATTTCGATCACCACCATCCGCCCGTCGTCCGGGTTGATGGCAAACTGCACGTTCGAGCCGCCGGTATCGACCCCGATCTCACGGAGCACCGCCAGACTGGCGTTGCGCATGATCTGGTATTCCTTGTCGCTCAGGGTCTGAGCCGGCGCAACCGTGATCGAGTCACCGGTGTGCACGCCCATGGGATCGAGATTTTCGATCGAGCAGATGATGATGCAGTTGTCCGTCTTGTCACGGACCACCTCCATCTCGAACTCTTTCCACCCCAGAAGCGACTCTTCGATCAGCAACTCGTTGGTTGGGGAAGCCTCGAGGCCGCGCTTGCATATCACCTCGAATTCTTCCGAGTTGTAGGCAATGCCACCGCCGGTACCGCCGAGCGTGAAACTGGGTCGAATCACGGTCGGAAAACCCAGTGTCTTCTGCACCGCCCAGGCCTCGTCCATCGAATGCGCTATGCCGGAGCGGGCCGAACCCAGGCCGATGCGGGTCATCGCGTCCTTGAATTTCAACCGGTCTTCCGCCTTGTCAATGGCCTGCGGGCTGGCTCCAATCAATTCAACCTTGTAGCGCTCCAGAACACCTTTGTGCCAGAGATCGAGCGCGCAATTGAGCGCGGTCTGCCCTCCCATCGTGGGCAGGATCGCGTCGGGTCGTTCCCGTGCGATGATTTTCTCGACCGTCTGCCAGGTGATCGGCTCGATGTAGGTCACATCGGCCGTCGCCGGATCGGTCATGATGGTGGCCGGATTGCTGTTGATCAGGATGACCTTGTAACCCTCCTCGCGCAAGGCCTTGCAGGCCTGCACTCCGGAATAATCAAACTCGCAGGCCTGACCAATGATGATCGGCCCGGCCCCAATGATGAGGATGCTCTTGATATCGGTGCGCTTAGGCATTCTTGGTCTCCTGAGCCTTCTCCATCAGCGCGGTGAAGCGGTCGAACAAATAGGCAATATCATGCGGGCCGGGCGAAGCCTCCGGGTGACCCTGGAAGCAGAACGCGGGCTGGTCCGTGCGTTCCAGCCCCTGCAGCGTTCCATCAAACAGGCTGATGTGGGTGGCACGCAAATTTGCCGGCAATGTTTCTGCGTCGACCGCAAATCCGTGGTTCTGACTGGTGATGCTGACACGGCCACTGGCGAGGTCCCTGACCGGATGATTCGCGCCATGATGTCCGAATTTCATTTTGAAGGTGTTGGCGCCACTGGCCAGCGCCATGATCTGGTGGCCAAGACAGATGCCAAAGGTCGGGATTCCGGTTTCGATCAGTTCCGCCACCGCATCGATCGCATAGTCGCAGGGCTGGGGGTCACCCGGGCCGTTGCTGAGAAAAATGCCGTCCGGCTGGTACTCGAGCACTTTGGCGGCAGTGGTTTGCGCCGGCACCACAGTCACCCGGCAGGAGCGCTCGGCCAACATGCGCAGGATGTTGAACTTGACGCCAAAATCATAGGCCACAACATGAAACCGCCCATCCGCCTGCTCGCCAAAACCGGCCTTGCCCTGCGATTGTGGATGCATCAACTGCCACTCGGTCTGCCTCCACTGGTAGGCCGCCTTGGTCGAGACAACTCTGGCCAGGTCCATTCCCGACATGCCGGGGGCCGACCTGGCCAGCCCCAGTGCCTGGTCAATGGAAGTCTGGGTGATCGATTGACCCGCTGGCAAGGCCAGAATGCAGCCGTTTTGAGTTCCTTGCGTGCGCAGATGGCGCGTCAGCTGACGTGTATCGAGGTTTGCAATCGAGACCGTGTTCTGCTGGACCAGATAGTCCGACAGCGTGGTGCTGGCTCGAAAATTCGACGCCACCAGCGGCAGATCCTTGATGATCAGGCCCGCCGCATGCACCCGGTCGGACTCTACATCCTGCGGATTGACACCGTAATTTCCGATATGCGGATAGGTGAGCGTGACAATTTGCTGGCAATAGCTCGGGTCTGTGAGGATTTCCTGGTAGCCGGTCATGGCGGTGTTGAACACCACCTCGCCAACGGTGAAGCCAGCGGCTCCGACGGAATTTCCAACAAACACCGTGCCGTCTGCTAGCGCCAGAATGGCGGGGGGGAACTTTCCCTGTAAAGACAAAAGCACTGGGTTCTCCGGATGGGTTTTCGGGTACGCC
>JBMOJJ010000256.1:0-5522 GCA_049315845.1 Rhodoferax sp. | reverse complement strand
GGCTGACCGCCATCTGCGCCTCGTTTCGAGCTTGTGAAGTGCTTCCACACAGTCCAGCAATCATGGCCATGGGTCGATTTGTCCAAGCCAGTCGGTCTTCCATCGCGCAGCGCAGCACCAACTCGTAAAGACCTCTTTCACGAATGCTGAATTGTGTGGTGTGCACTCCCACGGCCAGGCCACCGGCGCCGGCATCGACGTAGTAGCGCGTCAACGCGCGCTGTCGCTGTCGATCAAACCGGCGCTGCGAATCGAGGGCCAATGGGTGTGCTGGAATCACCGCGCCTTGTGCCAGCAGTGCTGTCACAGCTTCAGGTAGGTCGGTTCGTCTTAAAGGCATGTGTGTGTCCTGGATCAGGGTTGCAGCGGCTTAACCGAATTCCGGTCCAGCGATGGCATGAATGAGTGAACTTTGTCCGCACAAGGGCTTGTCGCCAAGCTTCATGCGCACAAAACTGCGCTGTGGCAAAAAACCATCGGCAAGGATGTATTGGCGCAGTGAAGCGCGCTCGTCCAGCACGTCCACAAAGATCTTCGCCGTCAGGCTTTGCGCAGCCCGCTTCACCAGTTCGACTGCACCCGTCTCGTTCAGAGCCAGCAAGGGGCCGATCTGATGGGCTATGCGGCCGCACCGCACGATGGCAAAGCCCGCATCACTGCACAAACAGGAGGTGTCTTGTCTCGCAAGAAAGTCGGCAAGCACTGCGGAGCGGGGCGCACCCAGAGCCCGGGCGTCCATCGCGGCGATTGTCTCCATGTCGCAGTGCTCATGCAGAACCTTCGCAGGCATTGCTGTTGTCAGGGCATCGCGCTGCCAGCGTGTCAAACGAAATGTCGGCTTGAAACCAAACTGGGTGTAGATGCGCTCACCATCGGGTGTGGCGTCCAGATAAGCTGTGCGACCGCTTGCCTGAACATTTCTTAGGCAATAGGAAAAAACTGCACTGCCCAGTCCTTTGCCGCGTGCATCGGGTGCCACCAGGATCATGCTGATCCAGGCCACGTTGTCGCCCATCGGCAGGACGGCCCCGCTGGCCATGATGCGACCATGCGCATCGCGCGCACAGTACACGCTGCCCTGGCGCAAGAAAATCGCCCAATCACGAGGTGTCTGGTTCCAGCCGCTCTGCAGCACCAAGCGGTCGAGCATGGCTTGGGTGCCGGGTGTCAGCACCTGCAGCGTTTCAATCGGAATACTCGTCTTAGTACTTGCCATCGCGTGACTCGAACTTGGTCGGTTTTCCGTAAAGTCTCTGCTCGCGAGAAATCCAGTCCGCGACCCAACCGATCAACTGTGACAGGGGTACGCGAGGGTAACCAAATAGACGTTCCGCCTGCCCCGTGTTCATGAGCCAGGCTGTGGGCGCCTCCTCGCCCACTATATGGGCCGGTTTTTTGAAGCGGCGCGCAAACTCCTGCGCTAGCCAGCGGATGGACGTGGTCTCCGGTCCGCTGACGTTCAGGGGCGTGGTAGGAACGGTGGCGGCCGTCAGGCAGCGAAGGGCCTGCGAATTGGCGTCTCCCTGCCAGATCACGTTGACGTGGCCCATGGTGACGTCGACCTTCTCGCCACGCCATACCTTCAAGGCCACATCGGCCAGCACACCGTAGCGTAGATCGATCGCGTAGCTCAGTCGAAACAAGCGCCCTGGTGTGCCGTGCAACTGCGAAAAGTATTCAAACATCCGCTCACGGCCAACGCATGAATTGGCATATTCACCGGGTGGACTGAGGTCGGAGTCTTCCGAGGCGCCCTGCGAAATCACTGGTACAAAGGGATAGACACAGGCGGTGGAGAAAGCGACGATGCGAGATTTCCGAAAAGTCTCGGCGACAAGGGCAGGCACATGGGCGTTCATGGCCCAGGTCAAAGGGTTGTTGGCGTCAGCGCCGAATTTTCGGCCTGCCATGAAGACCACGTTGGCGCACTGTGGCAGCTTGGCCAACGCCTGCCTGTCCAGAAGATCGCAGGTGATAGTTTCGATGCCGTGCTCTTGCAGCGTCCCACGAACCAGTGGGTCGCTGAAACGCGCCACGGCCACCACGCGACGCCCGGGCATGGCGTTGCGCGCGAGCCGTGCCAAAGTCGGCCCCATTTTCCCGCCAACGCCCAGGATCAGCAGATCTCCATCCAGACGTTCCATGTCCCGAACGAGTTCCCGCGAAGGTGTCGCAAGGTAGTCTTCCAGTGCTTGCTCATCCCGGAAACTGTCAGGGAAAGCCAAGTCGTCCAGGAAGATTGAGGTTTGGGTTGAGTTGTTGTTCATTGAATTCGTGCGTCCTGCGTAATGATGAGTCGTTCCAATAGGAGAACCAGCAGATAGAGCATCACGCCCAGCCCCGTGATGAGCAGCACGGCCATGAATACCGCAGGCGTGTCCAGTGACGCCTGAACCTGGATCATCAAATAGCCCAGCCCCTTGTCCGACGCGATGAACTCCCCCACCACGGCGCCGGCCACTGCCAAAATGGTTGCGACCTTCATCCCCGAGAACACATAAGGCAAGGAGCCAGGTAACTGGATGTATCGGAAAAGCTGCCATCTCGAACCCTTGAGCGCGCGAACGAGGTCCAACAGTTCAGGTTCGGCCTCGTTCAGTCCACGAATGGTAGTCAGCAGAATCGGGAAGAAGCACAGACTGAAGGTGATCAGGATGTTGGGGCCGATGCCGTAGCTGAACCAGACGATGATTAGGGGCCCCAGTGCAACCTTGGGAATCATGTTCAGGGTAACCAGAACAGGGAATACAAGAAGCATCAATCGGCGACTGCTAATGAACAGCAGGGCGGCCAAGATGCCAAATACCAGACCCAGCGTGTAGCCGGCAAAGACCTCCAGTGCTGTAACGCCGGTGTTCTTGATCCAACTGAAGTTGGGGTTGGCCAGAGTGGCCAATATGCGCGATGGCGCCGGCAGTATGAATGACTGAATCGAAAAAATCCGGACCACTGCTTCCCAGAGCAACACTCCCGCGATGTGGATGCCAACGATGGTCAGCCAACGCTGCCAATCGGGCCGAGCGCCCGAGGACGGCGCTACCGCCAACATTGCAGTGCCGTTCCCTATAGCCTTCATGTAAGTTCCTTGGTGCGAGACATCGGTTGGAAACAATCTAGTGCGGACCCAACAATGTCAACCAACCGGTTGATTTTACCCTATGCGTACTTTCGAGGATCACTGCTACATTGAACAAGCAGATATTGCAGATCAAGGTCGCAATGCATTCAGTGCAAACTCGATCACATGCCGGCGACGCTTCACAAGCGCACCCTGTGAGCCCAGTGACTCTCCGAAAATCGCCGACAGGGTGTAATTGTTGGAGAAGAAGAAATAGGAGATGCCAGCGATGGAGATGTACAGGTTGATCGCATCAAAGTCGCCCCGGAATACCCCTTTGGCCACCCCGCGCTCAAGCGTGGCTTGCAACATTTCGATGAAGGGTGAATGCATCTTCTGAAGCTTCTCAGAAGCCAGAATATGGCTTCCCTGATTACGGTTTTCGTCCGTCAAAATGGCAATAAACTCGGGATGCTCAGCCAAGTAGTCAAACGAAAAACCGATCAACTGTGCCATGGCGTCCAAGGGCTCCAGTGAACCCATGGAAAGGCTCTTCTCTTTCTCGCGGATCTCGGCATATACCGCCTCCAGAGCTGCCAGGTAGAGACCTTGCTTGCTTTCGAAGTAGTAGTAAACAAGCTGCTTATTGACACCAGCCGATGCGGCGATTTCATCGACGCGCGCCCCGGAAAACCCCTTGCTGGCAAATTCCGTCACCGCCGTTGCTATCAACGATTCTTTTGCCGACGAAGAACCGCGCTTGCCGGCAGTGACGGGGTCAGATGTAATGGGTAAAGTTGCCATCGTTGCAGTTCAACCAAATAGTTGGTATAGTCCATTCTAGCCCAATGATTGATCAACCACCCTGTTCTGGAGTACACGATGAGAAGACTATTGAAATCCGCTGCGGTCGCATTGATGGTGACAAGTGCCCCACTTGCCATGGCGGCAGACGCCATGAGTCTGATGCTGAACTGGACGCCCACGGCCGATCACTCGCCAATATATTTCGCCAAATCAAAGGGGTGGTACAGCGAGGCCGGAATTGATTTGTCCATCGAGGCTGGCAAAGGATCTGGGGCATCGGCCCTACGCGTTGGGTCGGGTGGCTCGGACGTCGGCATTGCTGATCTGCCGACTGCCATGCAAGCCAAGGGAAAGGGTGCCGACCTCAAGGCGGTGATGGTGATCTATGCCAATTCGCCTCAAGGCTTCTATTGGCTCAAGTCGTCGGGTATTACCGGTCCTAAGGACTTTGCTAGCCACAAGATTGGCAACCCGCCAGGCGATGCAGCCCGACTGATGTGGCCTGCGTTTGCAAAAAAGGTGGGTGTCGATGTCAACGCGGTGACCTTCGTCAACTTGAGTCCGCCGGCCAAAGTGGCCGCCCTGAAGAGCAAATCGGTCGACATCATCAGCGACTTCTACAACGAGCACGACTTGAAAGTGCGCGAGTTTGGCGCTGATCTGGGCTTCGTTGCGTGGCGCTCAGTGGGCGTGAATGTCTACGGCAACTCCTTCGTGGCAAATGGCGCGTACCTGGCCGCCAACCCCGAGCGCATGCGCAAGTTCGTCGCGGTGACGCAGCGTGCCTATGATGCCTGCGTGAAAGATTTCAATCCCTGCCTCCAGGCGCTTGTTGCAAACGTTAGCGGCCTCAACCCTGACAATCAGCGCGACCAGTGGGAGCGCATCAAGCAACTCATGCGTGACGATACGACGACCAAAGTGGCTTTGGGCGGCTTCGACGCAGCGCGCGTCAAGGCAGATTACGATCTGGTGCAGAGCCTGATTGGTATTGACAAGCCATTTGATCCGGCAGGCATGACTACCAACGAATATCTGGACAAGAACCTGCGGATGCCGATGAACTGAGGCCGCATTGAGACTGTTCGCAGTTCGATTGGGGCTCAATAACTAAGCATTTGATTGGGCTGACGTGCCGCTGGCGAGGGCCTGAGCAGAGGTCACGCCAGCGCTGCTACTTCGCGAGACATTCCTCAACATGACTCAGGTGATCGTGACCGATGTCGTTGGTCGCGGTAATCGGCAATGCGGCGGACGCGGCCGTCAAGGGATGAGTGAGATACTTGCACGCAGGCATCGGAAAATTTTTCAAGTGCAGTATTTAGGTAAAGGTGTAGATCGTGGCAATTCTTATCGCGCATAGCCGTGCGCGCAGGTGCCACCCCAACAAGGCTGCAGCTCAACTTTATTCATCACCCACATCTCTATTCCGACCAATTAAGGTCGCAAACGAGCCAATAAAGTCATAGCCACGGCCCGGGCCTTCAACACGAGCACGTTGCCAGTCGAATAATCGGCTATTTATCCAGCCCGCCCATGCACAGGTACTTGATCACCAGGTAATCATCCATTCCGTACTTGGAGCCTTCGCGGCCCAGGCCGGATTGCTTCACGCCGCCAAAGGGCGCGATTTCGTTGGAAATGATGCCGGTGTTGA
>JBMOJJ010000020.1:0-23857 GCA_049315845.1 Rhodoferax sp. | reverse complement strand
CCGCTTCCTTGGCGGCCTTGCTGGCCATGCCGTCGGTGATCTTGGCGTTCTCGGTATTCTGCGCAATGCTCGATGTCATTTGCTCGATCGAGGCGCTGGTCTCCTCGACCCCCGCAGCCTGCTGGCTCGAGGCCTGCGACAGCGACTGCGATGTCGCGCTGACCTCTTCGGAGGCGCTGGCCAGGGACTGAGCGCCGCTGTTGACATCGGAAACGACCTGGGACAGCTTTTCAATCATGGTCTTCATGGCGAAAAGCAGGCTCGATTGATCTTTCGGATTCGTCACCAATTTGACCGTCAGGTCGCCTTCCGCCACTCTGACCACCATCTCGCGAGCGTAGTCCGGCTCGCCACCGAGTTGTTTGAGAATGCTTCGGGTGATCAGCCAGCCCACCACGGCGGTCAGCACCGCGGCAACAACCGAGAGAATGCTCAGCAGGCGTGCGGCCGAGGCGGCCTCCTCCTCTGCCCGCTCGCCGGCCTTTTCCATCCCGGCTTCCTGGTGTTTGTTCAATTCGGCGATCGCGTTGTTGTATTCAGTCTGGCTCTTGCGCAGATCACCCTGCATCAGCGCGTTGAACTCTTCGCGCTTGGCATCGGCCTTGATCAGTTCGATCGCCTTGTTCTGTGAGGCCAAATAGGATTGGCGAGCCGACTTGACTTTGCCCACCAATTCCTTGCCCTTGTCGCTCTTGACAAGCTTCTCAAGCGTGGCGATGTTTTCGGTGATGCTTTGGCCTTCCTTGCTGATGTTGTCGATCGAGGTCTGTCGCTCAGCTCCGGTGTACAGGTAGCCATTGCGCAAATGCCTTCCGATAACGGCGACGGACTCTGCGATATTGCCGGCGGCGATCACCTTCGGGTACTCTTGCTTGACCACGTCATGGATTTCGCTGTTCAGTGTCGAGATCCGTGTCACTCCGATGACCGCGATGGCGACCAGAAGTGCCAAGGTAACCGCGAACGCCATTGCAAGGCGCACGCCAAGCTTCATGTTTGCAAACATTTCAAAACCCCTTTGCTATAAATCCTGTCTGCTGGGCGCCCGGCTTCAGAGCAAGCGCGGGCCCAGCGACGATGAGACGGAAGATTGCCAGACCCGCGGTAATCCATTTCAGGCTGCCGCTCGCAAGCATCGAGACTGCGCCACCCAGACCCGGGTGGAGGCGCAATGCAGGACAACAGCGCGACAAGTTGAGTTTTGGAACTCGATGTATCCCGTCCGACCGATGCCATGAAACGCCATTTACAGATCTCTTATTGGTATAAGACTATGGGTGCATTTTCGGCAAATCCGGACGAATCAATCGGATGAATAAAAGCGATTCTTCCCGTCTTTTCAATTCGGCGCGAAGAAGCCGCTTGTCCGCGCGCTTTATGGGCCGGTGGCCTCGTGAGCCAGCGTCAAATTTGGCCCGCCAACCGACGTGAAATCGTGTTCGGATGACGGTGGCGTCGACTGCGAAATTTTTTCGCGCAAGGAGCTTGCGCTTGCGACTTGTCAATGAACTCTCCTGGCCAGCCGGACAATGGCCATGCCCGACCGCGCATCTCCTTACTTGCGGCTGGCCACGGACTTGGCGGCCTTCGTCAGTCCTGCGAGTGCTGCATTGGTATCGATCGCCTTGGTTGCTGCGCTGACGACGTACCACTCCCGCTTGCCCCTGAATACGTTGAGCTGAATCACCGGAAACGTGCTGCTGCCCAGGTTCACCCAGTAAGCGCCTTCGCCCAGCCCCGACACATCCGCAGGCACGCCGTTGAGTTTGACCGCGCCCTCTTTGGCGGTCTGTGGTGTGACGCTCGATGCATCGTCGGGCGAGCGTCGTGCCAGCAGGGTCACAGAGATCCTGTCCTTGACAGAGGCGCCGGGTGACGAGTAGGTGCAGCTTGACAGATCCGCAGCCCTGGGCGAACTCTTGGCACCCTCGTTACCCCTTGCGCCGGGCTCAAACACCCGTGGGGCGAAGGCGGCATCCACATCGGCCTTCGACAACATGGCACAGGCGTCCCATTCCTGCGCCGCCACTGCGTTAGAGAGCGGCCACAGCCCGGTGCATGTCGCAATCAAAATTGCCAGAGCGCTTTGTTTCATGATGGACCTTGGAGTGTTGGAAGGAAAAATTCAGGTGATGGAAATTGACCGCGTCGGGTCGAGTATCACACTTTGACTTCGAGCCCGGCCCCATCATGCACTTCCCGCAAGGCCGCGGCAGTGCGCCCGCGAAGGCCAATTTGTAGAAAGCGCGGACATCAAGTTTCGGACCCTGTACAGTGTGCCCAATGAACCCCGCAACGAGTTTTGCTGAAGAATACATTGCCCAACTGGCAGCCTTTTCCGGCCGGAGTCCCTTGCCGCGCATACGTGCTTTGCATTTGCCGCCGACTCAGCCGGTCCAGGGTCACGCGGGAGAGTTCTGCGCTGTTGAGCTGACCGATGGCTCGCTTGGCCTGTCCTATGTTCGTCTCGACGACACACTGGCGCAACTGCGTGATGGGACTACCGCCTTCCTCCCCGCGGGAGCCGACGCGCTTGAGGTTGCCCGGCGCTTCGTCGGCCAGCAGGGGCCCGCCAGGGCGATCGGTTTTGCGACGGCGAATGCCATCTCGCGCTGCCTGTTTGACCGCGCGGGATTTCGCCCCTGCGACAGCAGCGATTCGATCGGACAGATGAATCCACAACATGGCGAGTCCATCGGCATGATAGGACTGTTCAGACCCCTGCTGGGACGCATCCTGAAGAGCGGAGCCCGGCTAACCGTTGTCGAGTTGAGGGCGGATCTTGTGGGCGAGCATGATGGCTACCGCGTCACACTTGATGCCAAGGAACTCGGCACCTGCAGCAAAGTGATTTCCACCAGCACCCTGCTCCTCAACGACACACTGGATGAAATGCTTGCACAGTGTCGCAACGCCCGCTGGTTCGCCATGATCGGACCCAGTGCGGGCTGCCTTCCCGATGCTCTGTTCGCCCGTGGCGTCACCCTGATCGGCGGAAGTTGGATAAGGGACCGCCAGGGATTCATTGCGGCGCTGACGAGCGGTGCGCCTCACAGTGAATTCACCAGCAAGTACGCTCTTACCTCTGACGGGTATCCGGGGTGGCAAGAACTGATCCAAAGAGCGGGCAAATCCTGACACCCATGGAAAAGGCGACGCTTGATCAAATCGCGCGGTGGCAGATCTCCTGTTGGATCCGCAACTTTGATCCAGCGCTGGCAGCAGCAAAAGGACATTAGCGTGCACTGGAACGAACACCAGGAGCCGCTCGGCTCCGCGTTGACCCTGATTCACTCCCGGCAAAGCACGTCGTCGAGGTTCCTCGGCGACCCCGGACCGGATCGGGCGCAAATCGAAACCATTCTGGACGCGGCCGGCGCCGCTCCCGATCATCGGCGATTGACGCCATGGCGCCTGGTTATCGTTCGAGCGCAGAAGCGGGATCTGCTGGCAGAGGCCTTCGCGGACGCGCTTGGCGAGCGTGACAAGCAGGCGACCGAGGCGCAACTGCGAGAAGCGCGCGAAAAGGCCTATCGGTGCCCCTTGTTGGTCGCCGTTATCGCTCGGCTGGACCCCGCGTCGGGTCATGTACCGACCCAGGAGCGCCTGATATCGGCTGGATGCGCGCTGCAGAACATGTTGCTAGTCGCCCATGCCATGGGCTTTGGAGCCGGTCTTCTGACGGGAAGGTCGCTCTATTCGGAGCGGCTCAAACAGTTCTTCCAACTGGCCGGCGCAGAGCAATTGCTGTGCTTTATGGCGGTGGGTACGGTGGTCAGGGGAAAGCCGGCGACATCGAGGCCGACGATGAACGATTACACCAGCACGCTTTGAAGCGCGAGAGTCTGAATGAAGCGCCATTGTTGCCCCTGCGTCACGATACAGGTCTGCTCTATGGATGCAAGAAATGGAGCTTTCATGACCAAGGGGAGCCTGATTGAAGGTCCTTCGCCCGACTCCCTGGGGGGTATCATGAAGGTGTTGCTGCTGGGAGATCGGCACGAGATCAAGTCCTGAAGACTGAAATGAACCCACTTGAACAAGAGAATCGTCGACTGCGGGCTGAGGTGGCGCGCCTGGAAGAGATACTGTCGTCTGGCGCCAGCACGATGGCAGGAGAGTTGTTCGATGCGGAAAGGCAATTGGGGCAAACGAATCGGGATCTCCATTCGATCCTCAGCCACATGCCGAGCATGATCAGTTATTGGGACCTGAACCTGCGCAACCGCTTTGGCAACCATGCCTACGCCGATTGGTTCGGTGCTGATCCCGAACGGCTTCCTGGCAAGCATGTCCGGGATGTGATCGGAGAAGAAATCTACCGCCTGAACCTGCCTTACATCGAGGCCGCGCTGCGAGGCGAGAAGCAGCAATTCGAGCGCAACATTCGGTCTCCCGATGGCAGTCAGTTGCGCCATTGCCTGGTGCAGTACATACCGGACATCGTGGGTGACAGGGTGCATGGCCTGTACGCGATGGTGACCGACATCAGCGCCATCCGGCAAGTCGAACTGACCCTGCGTCAAAGTGAAGAGCGCTACCGCACCCTGATCGAATGGACACCCGAACCCCTTGCCGTTCACGATGGCGCGAGATTCCTCTACGTCAACCCGGCAGCTGTCAGACTGTTTGGCGCCGGTTCTGCGCAAGAGCTGCTGGGCCAAGCCATCCTGGACAGGGTTCACCCGGATTTCAGAGAAACCGAACTGACGCGGGCGAAGGCGCTGATGCAACAGGGAGCTGATTTGTCATTGGTTGAGCAAAAACTGCTCAAAATCGACGGAACCATAATCACTGTAGAAGTGCAGGGTGCGCAGATTGTCTTTGATGGCGCCCAGGCGATTCAAATTGCCATGCACGACATCACTGAGCGCAAGCGCCTGGAGCAGGAAGCCCAGGAGCAGAGCCGCTTCCTGGAGGCAGTGATCGACAACGTCAATGCCAATATCTACGTCAAGGACCATGAGGGCCGCTACCTCTATGTCAACCAGTCAGTCGCCGCAGTATTCGGCCGTCCGATTGTGGACATCATTGGAAGAACGGATCTCGAACTGCTGCCACCTGAAACCGCCCGGCAAATCGCGGAACTCGATAGCCGGGTTCACCTGAGCGGGCTCAAGCATGCGGCTGAAGAGATGTTGACCGACAGCAAGGGCACACCCTGCTATTACTGGTCCGTCAAAATTCCCATCACGATGCGTGACCACCCGAACGCACTGATAGGCTTTTCCACCGATCTCACCGAGCTCAAGGCGGCCCAGCAAGCCCAGCGCATTGCCGCCACGGCCTTCGAGTCCCAGCAAGGCATGTTTATCACCGATGCGCGCAAGGTGATCCTGCAGGTCAACAAGGTTTTCACCGAAATCACAGGCTATAGCCCCGAGGAAGCGGTTGGCAGGACGCCGGAATTGCTGAGTTCTGGTCGTCACGACGCCGCGTTCTATGCTGACATGTGGAAATGCGTCAACCGCAGCGGTGCCTGGCAGGGCGAATTATGGAATCGGCGCAAGAATGGCACGGTCTATCCTGAAACTCTAAGCATCAGCGCGGTCAGGAACGATGCCGGTTTGCTGACCCACTACGTTGGTGCCTTCAGTGACATCACTTCCTACAAGGCGGCAGAGGAGCAGATCCAGGACCTGGCCTTCACGGACCTGCTGACCGGATTGCCCAACCGCCTGCACCTGATTGTCCGGCTGCAGCAGGCGATGGCCGCTGAGAAACAGAACCATCAAGGCGCGCTGCTGATGGTCGACCTGGACAACTTCAAGAACCTCAACGATGCCTTGGGCCATGCGCAGGGAGACGAGGTGCTGCAACGCTTTGCCAAGCGGCTGAGCTCCGCGGTACGTGAGGGCGACACCGTGGCGCGCATGGGGGGTGATGAGTTTGCAGTGCTTCTTGATCGTCTGAGCCTGGAGCCACAGAAGGCGCTTGGGCAGGTTGAAGCGGTGGCCAGCAAGATAGTGGAGGCGATCGACAAGCCCTACCAGCTGGCCAGTTCCACGATTTCATGCAGCGCCAGCATTGGCGTCACCTTCTTCGGCGAGCAGCAAGAGCAAGCCGGTGAGCCGATGAAGCGCGCCGAGCTGGCCATGTACGAAGCCAAGTCCGCCGGGCGCAACACGCTGCGCTTTTTCGACCCGCAGATGCAGGCCGTGGTCAGCGCGCGAGTCAAACTGGAGGCCGCTTTGCAGGAGGCCATCGAGAGCAATCGGTTCATCCTGCACTACCAGGCGCAGGTTTCCGAAAGCGAAGACATCGTCGGCGTTGAGGCGCTGCTGCGCTGGACTGACCCCACGCGTGGCATGGTCTCGCCGGCCGAGTTCATCCCGCTGGCAGAGGAAACCGGCCTGATCCTGCCGATCGGCGCATGGGTGCTGGAGACCGCCTGCCGGCAGTTGGCGCTTTGGGCCGGCACACCTTCGATGGCGCGCCTGAGCATTGCAGTCAACGTCAGCGCGCGGCAATTTCGAGAAAGCGACTTCGTTGGCCAGGTACTCGCAACATTGGAGCGCACCGGCGCCAATCCGCGGCTGCTCAAGCTTGAGCTGACCGAGTCGGTGTTGATCGCTGATGCCGAGGATGTGATCGTGAAGATGGACGCGCTCAAGGCAATAGGCATTGGTTTCGCCATCGACGACTTTGGCACCGGCTACTCGTCCCTGTCTTACCTCAAACGGTTGCCGCTGGAGCGGCTCAAGATTGACCAGAGTTTTGTGCGCAACATACTGATGGACGCCGATGACGCGGCGATTGCCCGGGCCGTCATCGCGATGGCCACCAGCATGGGGTTGGGCGTCATTGCCGAAGGGGTGGAGACCCAGGCGCAGCGCGCGTTGCTGGCGAGCATGGGCTGCCATACCTACCAGGGCTATTTGTTCAGCCGACCGTTGCCGATTCAGGACTTCGAGGCATTTGTGCGCCGGATGATCGCGCCGACACCGATTTGACCCAGGCTATCCATAGAAATGGAACAGGCCCCAGACCAGGACTGCCAATTGGACAAAATTGAGCACCATGCCAGCAATATGAATCTGGCGGAAATCGGTTGCGGCAGTCGAGTCTGCGTTCTCGATGCGAATGCGCAAACCGTCCATGTGCGAGAGAACCGCTTTCCTGAGAAAGAGGGCAAGGGCCACGATCGCAGCCATGGTCGCTGATAACGCAGCTTGACCAACAAGCGCGCAACTTATCATCGGAACTGTGGCGGTGCACACCACCCCGATATAGTAGGTGTTGAAGAAGCCGCGAATGAAGCGCGAATCCGTCGGTGTGTCATGTTTTAGAACCAGTAATGGCAGCGAGCCCATGAAGAAATAGCCCATGCACAGCAGCAACGGAATGGTGGAGAACAGTGCGGCGTTCATCGGATGCGGGCTTCGGCCCCTAGTGGAAATCGTCGAATATTACACTTCAGGCGCCCTGGGTCGAGGACCCCTGTGTGGACACCCGGGGCCTGCGCAGGCGCTGTCGGCAGCATCGCAAACCCATCACCCGCGGCCGCAAGGCCTGGAAGATTCCACGGAACCGGACTCCGCGATGACTGTGCAGAAGATGATCAGGCTGGACCGGTCGGCCGCCGTCGCGAGCCTCAGGCAGCAAGCACAGGTTGCGGGCCTCACCCTTTTGCAGAGCCCGTGCGGCCGGCCAAACTGCGAAGTCTGCTGCGGCACCTGGTTCACGGAAGGTAAGGGAGTTGCCCCTGTTCGAGCAAGGATTTGACGATCAAGGATCTGATGAGGAGATCACAAGGTCTTTCGAAAAAGCAGTGCCTCGCCAAATCGGGTTGCAGTGGTTCCCGCATATTCAAAATCGCACGATTCATAAAACTGCCTTGCGTGCGGGTTGCCAATGACGTGCAGCGCGTGCGAGCCCGCAGACTTTGCTGCCAACAGGCACTCTTTCACCAGCATCTTCCCAATCCCCTGAACGTGACCGTGAACGACTTGTTCTGCCCCGGGTTGAGGGTGGGCGAACGCGGGGTTACCGTCTGAATTCAAATATCCTTTGCGTCGTTTGAAAGTGAATGCCCCTGTACGGGCGCCACGAACAGGTGATTGAATTGTTCGCCGCGGGGTGTTCTCGGCCGTTGAAAAATATCAAGCGCCGACGATGGCTGATAGCGCCGCAGCGCGGTGCAAAAAATTAGGGTTTATACCTATTCCAATGACTGGGGTCAAAGTTTGTGCGCGCGAGACGGCGCAAGATGTATCCATCGGGGCCATGTTCTGGTCCGTCGAGTTCGCAAAGACCGGTCGTGCCGACCTCCCGCAAGATGGCCCTCAGCGGTTTATCCACGAACGGAGGTTCACCATGAAGCACAACACCCACCTCGCCCTCGGGCTGCTCTGCGCAACGCTGCTGGCTGCGGCAATGATCGCCTGCGCGCCCGCCACCGTCAGGCGGACGGCCGCCGGGCTGGAGTGCGACCCGGTGGCTGGCAAGGCGCTGGCGCAGAAGGACCACTGCACGGCCTGCCACGGCGTGAACAAGCAGAAGTCAGGACCGAGCTACAGCGCCGTGGCGAAGAAGTACTACGGCAATCCCAATGCCGAGGCCGATCTCTATGAACACCTCATGGCCGGCAACGGCGTGAAGAGGCCAGACGGGTACCTCGAGTTCCACAAGTGCATCGCCAACGAGAAGCCGGAGAAGGTCCAAAACATGGTGCGCTGGGTCCTCAGTCAATAGGCCGTCAGGCTCGGGTCGCGCGGCCGCTTTGCGTGATCACCTTGTTAGGAAGGTGCCAAAGGTGTTGGGAGAACGTGCCGGGCGATGCAAAGACACCAAAACGGTTGGCTATGTATTCCCGAGGCGTGAAGCCTTTTTGAGGGTCATGTCCTACGGGTGCAAGTTGCAAGCCGCAATTCTTGACCTGACGCTTGCTGGCTCCAAGAGCAATAGATCGCTCCCAATGAAATGTCGGCGCTGATCCTGGCGCTGGTGTATTTCATGAGGGTTAGGACGTGGGTAGAAATCATGAAGCGTATTGAAACCCGCATCAATGCTGACCGTCTGGCGGAAGCGGTGAGATTCGAACTCACGAACGGTTTCCCGTTGCCGGTTTTCAAGACCGGTGCAATCGACCACTCTGCCACGCTTCCGAGGGGCGTATTCTAGCCCCGCGCTGGAGGCTGGCGATGGCATGGTGCCAAAATGGCGGCATGGCAGCGAATCCACCTCCCGTTCAACCCCGCAATCCCCTGCATGGACTGACGCTGGAGGCCATCGTCACGACCTTGGCCACCCATTACGGCTGGGATGAACTGGGCCGGCTGATTCCGATACGCTGCTTTACCCACGACCCCAGCGTGGGGTCGTGCCTGAAGTTTCTGCGCAAGACGGCTTGGGCGCGAGAAAAAGTCGAAGGCCTGTACCTGTTCATGCTGCGCGAGAACCGGCGCGCTGCAAACGGGCGCTGAGGCGCGGTGATGGCGGCTGTATATTGCCCCCATGACGAACCATCACCACCACCATCGATCCGACCTTGTCAGGCTGGCCTGCCGTGCGATGACCGAGCGCGGCCTGCGAGCCGAGTTTTCGGTCGGCGTGGACAAGCAGCTGGCAACCATCCACGGTCCGGCCACCGACAGCAGTGCGTCGATACGGGATCTGACAGCCCTGCTCTGGTGCTCGATCGACAACGACGACTCGCTCGATCTGGACCAGCTGACGGTCTGCGAGGCACTGCCGCAGGGTGGGCGACGGATGCGGGTGGCGGTGGCCGATGTCGACGCGCTGGTCAAGCGGGGCAGCGCGATCGATGGACACGCGAGCGCCAACACGACTTCGGTCTATACCTCGGCGCGTGTCTTTCCGATGCTGCCGGAGCGGCTCTCGACCGACCTGACATCGCTCAACTTCGAGCAGGACCGGCTGGCGCTGGTGACCGAGATGACATTCGACGCCGGGGGCACTCTGACCGGCAGCACGCTGTACCGCGCAAGGGTTCGAAACAAGTCCAAGCTGGCTTACGACGCCGTCAGTGCCTGGCTCGAAGGCGCTGGCGCAACGCCGCCGCAGGCGTGCCGCGTGCCCGGCATGCAGGAGCAGTTGCGCGCGCAGGATGCGCTGGCCCAGCAGCTTCGCGTGTTGCGGCGCGAGCAGGGATCGCTGGAATTCGAGACCTTCCAGCCGCGCGCCGTGTTCGATGGCGAAAGCGTGGTCGATATTCGCCAGCAGGAGCAGAATCGTGCCCGCCAGTTGATCGAGGAGGTGATGATTGCGGCCAATGGCTGCAGCGCACGCTATCTGATCGCCAGCGGTGGTGCTTCGCTGCGGCGGGTGGTGCGTTCGCCTGAACGCTGGCAGCGCATTGCGGCAGTGGCCCGGGAGTACGGCGAAACCCTGCCGGCGCAGCCTGATTCCCGCGCTCTGGAGTCCTTTCTGGCCAAGCGGCGCCGGGCCGATCCGCTGCGCTTTCCCGACCTGTCGCTGGTGATTGTCAAGCTGATGGGGCGCGGCGAGTATGTGGTCGAGCTGCCTGGCGACCAGCCTTTGGGCCACTTTGGCCTGGCGGTGCAGGACTACACCCACTCCACGGCGCCAAACCGGCGCTTCCCCGACCTGATCACCTCGCGCCTGCTGAAGGCGCTGCTGGCCGGCGGGCGGCCACCCTACTCGAATGCCGAACTGGCGGCACTGGCGCAGCACTGCACGACGCAGGAGGACGCAGCACAGAAGGTAGAGCGGCAAATGCGAAAGTCGGAAGCCGCGCTGCTGCTCGAATCGCGTCTGGGCCAGCACTTCGACGCGATCGTGACCGGCGCTTCAAGCGACGGCGTCTGGGTGCGTGTCTTCGCGCCGCCGGCCGAGGGCAAGCTGGTGGCCGGCGATGGCGGATTGCGGATCGGCGACAAAGTCCGTGTCAAACTGCTGTCCACCAACGTGGAGCGCGGTTTTATAGACTTTGCGCTGGATCCCTAGTTCGAGCCCGTGTTCCGGTGCGCGGCGTTGGCCACGGCCAGCGCCGTCATGTTGACCACGCGCCGCACGGTGGCCGACGGCGTCAGCACATGCACCGAGGCCGCCGCGCCCAGCAGGATCGGGCCGACCGTCACACCATGACCGCCGGTCATCTTGAGCACGTTGAACAGGATGTTGGCGGCGTCCAGATTCGGGCAGATCAGCACATTGGCTTCGCCCTTGAGCTTGCTGTCCATCAGGGCCGCGTGGCGCATGTCTTCCGACAGTGCTGCGTCGCCGTGCAATTCGCCGTCGCATTCCACCTCCGGCGCCATCTGGCAGAACAGTTCGTAGGCCAGGCGCATCTTGACGGCTGACTTGCGGCTGGACGATCCGTACATCGAGTGCGACAGAAAGGCGACCTTGGGCGGCAGGCCGAAACGCCGGACCTCGTCAGCGGCCATGACCGCGATGCTGGCCAGTTGCTCCGCATCCGGGTCCTCGTTGACGAAGGTGTCGGCGATGAACAGCGTGCGCTTCTCCATCATCAGCGCGTTCAGCGTGGCAAAGCCGGAAGCCCCCTTCTTGACGCCGATGACGTCGCGAACATGGTCCAGATGCACGTCAAAACGTCCATGCAGGCCGCACAGCATCGCATCGGCGTCGCCGAGCTTGACCATCAGCGAACCGATCGTGGTGGTCGAGCGGCGCACGGCGGCCTTCGCCGCCTCGATCGAGACGCCGCGCCGGCCCATCAGCTTGTGGTAGGTCTCCCAGTACTGGCGGAAGCGCGGGTCGTCTTCGGGATTGACGCAGGACACATCTTTGCCGAGGCGGATGCGCAGGCCCGCTTTCAGCAGCCGGGCCTCAATCACGGCCGGGCGGCCGATCAGGATAGGCCGCGCCAGGCCCTCGTCGACGGCCAGCTGCGCTGCCCGCAACACCCGCTCGTCCTCGCCTTCGGCGTAGGCGACGCGCTTGCCGGCTTCGGGCACGGCCTTGGCCGACGCAAAGACCGGGCGCATGAACATGCCGGTTTGGTAGACAAAGCGCGACAGCTGCTCGCGGTAGGCGTCCATGTCCTTGATCGGGCGCGTGGCGACGCCCGATTCTTCGGCCGCCTTGGCGACCGCAGGCGCGATGCGCAGGATCAGGCGTGAATCAAAAGGTGTCGGAATCAGGTACTCGGAGCCGAACACCAGTTCCTTGCCGGCGTAGGCGGTTGCGACTTCCTCGCTGATGTCGGCCTTGGCCAGGTCGGCGATCTGGCGCACGCAGGCCAGTTTCATTGCTTCCGTGATCTTGGTCGCGCCGCAGTCCAGCGCGCCGCGGAAGATGTAGGGGAAGCACAGGACGTTGTTGACCTGGTTCGGGTAGTCCGAGCGCCCGGTGGCGATGATGCAGTCGGGCCGCACCGCCTTGGCCAGTTCGGGCCGGATTTCAGGCTCGGGGTTGGCCAGCGCCAGGATGATCGGCTTTGCCGCCATTGATTTGACCATATCCTGGGTCAGCACACCGGCGGTCGAGCAGCCGAGGAAGACGTCGGCGTTGTTGATCACGTCGGCCAGCGTGCGCAGTTCGGTCTTCTGGGCAAAACGCGCCTTGGATTCGTCGAAGCCGCCCGGGCGGCCCTCGTAGACCAGGCCCTTGGAATCGCAGACGAAGACGTTTTCACGGCTGACGCCCAGGCCCACCATCACGTCCAGACAGGCGATCGCCGCGGCGCCCGCGCCGGAGACCGCGACCTTGACCTTGTCGATCGACTTGCCGACCAGTTCCAGGCCGTTCAGCAGCGCGGCGCTCGAGATGATCGCGGTGCCATGCTGGTCGTCGTGAAACAGCGGTATGTTCATCCGCTCGCGCAGCTTTTTCTCGATGTAGAAGCATTCCGGCGCCTTGATGTCTTCGAGGTTGATGCCGCCCAGCGTCGGCTCCAGCGCGGCGATGATCTCGATCAGCTTGTCGGGGTCGCGCTCGGCCAGTTCGATATCAAACACGTCGATGCCGGCAAACTTCTTGAACAGGCAGCCCTTGCCCTCCATCACCGGCTTGGAAGCCAGCGGGCCGATATCGCCCAGACCCAGCACCGCGGTGCCGTTGGTTATGACGCCGACCAGGTTGCCGCGCGAGGTGTATTCGTTGACGAGTTCGGGGTTGGCTTCGATGTCCAGGCAGGGGTAAGCCACGCCGGGTGAATAGGCCAGCGAGAGGTCGCGTTGATTGGACAGCGGCTTGGTCGGCGTGACCGAAATCTTGCCGCGCGTGGGCGTGCGATGGTATTCGCGTGCTGCTTCACGCAGTGCATGTTCTGCGGGGGATAGTTCCTTGCTCATTGATTTCTCCAGATTTGTTCTAAAAACCTTGACGGCCCGCGCATTGTGCAGCCGACGGGTACCCGCTATTCTGCGCTAGCTCAATGGAGTGCGAATCTGCCAGCCTGCCAGGCGCGCTATCCGAGCAGGTCTTTCAGGGCGCGCGCTATGACCTTGGTGGCGCGCCGAAGATCCTCCAGTTCGAGCCTCTCGTCGGCGCGCTTGGCATGGGACTCCAGCACCGTGCGCGGTCCGGCGCCATAGATGACACCCGGGATGCCCGCCTCGCAGAACAGGCGCACGTCGGTGTACAGCGGCGTTCCCAGCGCGGGAATGTCTTCGCCAAAAACGATCCTGCCGTGGCGTTGAATCGCCTGCACCAGCGGCTCGTTGCCGGGCAGCGGCTGCAGCGCCTTGGCCAGCAACATGCGGCGCACATCGACCGTGACGCCGGCGCTTTGCGCGGCCGCATCGGCGATGATTCTGCGCAAGCCGGCCTCGACCTGCGCCGGGTCTTCTTCCGGGATCATGCGGCGGTCGAGCTTGAACGCGACCCGGCCCGGAATCACGTTGGTGTTGGTGCCGCCTTCGATCATGCCCACGTTCAGGTAGGGGTGGGTAATGCCGGCCACCGACGAGAGCACCTTCTTGTAGAGTGTGTTCTGCTCATACAGCGCGTTGAGAATCCGGACCGCGGCTTGCAGTGCGTCCACGCCAGACTCCGGAATCGCTGCATGCGCCATCTGGCCGTGCACCGTCACCTCCATCTGCAGGCAGCCGTTGTGGGCGGTGATGACCTGGTAGCTGAAGCCGGCGGCAATCATCAGGTCGGGTTTGACAATTCCGCGCGCCAGCAGCCAGCCGGGACCGACTTCGCCGCCAAACTCCTCGTCGTAGGTGAACAGCAGTTCGACGCTGCCCTTGACGGGTTGGAGCACGGCTTCGAGCGCCCGCACGGCAAAGGTGTAGCCGGCAAAGTCGCACTTGCTGACGGCGGCGGCGCGGCCATAGATCCGGCCGTCCTCGATCTCGCCGCCATAAGGATCGCGGGTCCAGCCTTCCCCCGGCGGCACGACGTCGCCGTGCGCGTTGAGCAGGATCGTCCGGCCTGGGCCGTAGTGGCGGCGCACCAGCAGGTTGGTGATGCTCTGCAGGCCGGCCGCGCGCACCTGATCCTGGGGCACCGGGTATTTCTGCGCTTGCAGTCCCATGGCCTGCAGCAGTTCGGCTGTGCGCTCGGCGTGCCGCGCGTTGTTGCCGGGCGGCGTGTCGGTTGGAACCCGGATCAATTCCTGCAGGAAGCGCACCTGCTCGTCAAAGTGGGCGTCAATCCAGGCGTCAAGTTGCTCGTAGCTTGTCATGGGAAGGCTCGGTTCGGATCAGGACTCGGTGGCGAGTTGTTGCAGCAATTGTGTCAGTGCGTCGACCGCCAGCTCGATATCGTCACTGCTGGTCGACTCGAGCGGACTGTGGCTGATGCCGGAGTTCTGGCCACGCACAAACAGCATGGCCTGCGGCATGATCTGGTGCAATTTCATCGCGTCATGGCCGGCACCGCTGGGCATCCGGTGCACCGGCAGACCCAGCGCGGCGAGCGCGCTTTCCCAGCGTTGCTGCCAGACCGGCGCGCTGGGCGCGGCGGCCACGCGCATGGTTTCCTCGATCGTATAGCGCAACTGGCGGCGCGCGCAAATTGCGTCCAGGGCCGCCACGATGTCGTTCACCAGCGCGTCGCGCTGCGCGTCGGTCGGCGCACGCATGTCGAGCGTGAACTGGCAACACCCGGGCACCACATTGGTCGAGCCGTTGGGTACCAGCAACTGGCCGACCGTGGCGACCGAGTCGCCATCGCGGGCGGCACGCTGCTCGACCGCGAGTATCACTTCGGCCGCCGCCGCTGCCGCGTCCTGGCGCCGGTCCATCGGCGTCGTGCCGGCGTGGCAGGCGGTGCCGGTGACTTCGACCGTGCAGCGCACGCCGCCGTTGATCGAGCTGACCACGCCCAGCGGCAGGTTCAGTTCATTGAGCACCGGGCCCTGCTCGATGTGGACCTCGACAAAGCCCAGGTAGCCGGACGGCTCGCGCCGCAGTGCACCGATATCGGCGGGGCGCAAGCCGCTGCCCAGCATCGCATCGCGCAGCGTGATGCCGTTCGCGTCCTGCTGTTCGAGCCAGTGCGGGTCGAACTGGCCGACCAGCGCGCTGGAGCCCAGGAAGCTGGTCTTGAAGCGCTGTCCTTCTTCCTCGGCGAAGGCGAGCACTTCGAAGTGAAAGGGCAGGCGCCTGCGCTGTCGGGCCAGCTCGCGCACGCAGGCCATCGGCAACAGGATGCCCAGGCGGCCATCGTGCTTGCCGGCGTTGCGCACGGTGTCGTAATGGGAGCCGGTGAGCAGCGTTCTCGCCGCCATGCCGTTGCCGAGGTAGCGCCCGACCACGTTGCCGACCGCGTCGATCTGCACCGTGTCGAAGCCGCATTCGAGCATCAGCGCCTGGATGAAGGCCGCGCAGGCGCGGTGCGCCTCGGTCAGGTAGGTGACCGTCAGCTGTCCCTGCTCCCGGTACGGCGCATCGCTGTGCTGCGCCAGCGCTTCAGCCCAGTCCCAGACCAGGTTGCCCAGTACCGGTTCGATGCCGAAGCGGTCGTTCAGACGCAGCTCGGCGATGCGGTGAATGTTGCGCAGGCACTCCTGCAGTTCGAAGTTGCGCTGACCGTTCAGGCGGCGCTCGAACGTCTCGATGATCTGCTGCCTGGACAGGCCGGTGCCGCGCTCGCCGCGCACCGCCAGAATGAACGGGAATCCGAAGCGCGCGTTGTAGTCGCCGTTGAGCTGCTGGAGCTTGGCGAATTCGCTCGCGCTGCAGTGGTTCAGGCCGGCCTTGCCCTGCTCGTCGCTGGAGGCGGCCGTCAGGCTGTTGTCGACCATCGCCTTGCCGGCGAGCTCGGGGTGGGCGCGGATCAGCGCCAGTTGCGCTGGCGGCCCGGCGCGGTCGACCGCCTGGACCAAGCGCTGCTTGAGCTGTGCCAGTGATTGAAAGGGCCGGTGGGCCAGCGCGGCTTGCACGATCCAGGGCGAGTGCTCGTACAAGCCGTCCAGCATCTGCGCCGCGTCGGCCGGGTCGGCGCTGTTGAGCTGGTTCAGGGTCTGGCTCATGGTCGATGCTCAGGCGCCAGCGCTGGCCGCGGGCAGGCAAGGGTGGATCTGCTTCCAGTGCCGGGCAATGTCGAGCCGGCGGCAGATCCAGACCCCGCTGTGGCGCTGCAGGTAGTCCAGAAACTTCTGCAGCGAGCGCATGCGCCCGGGGCGGCCCAGCAGCCGGCAGTGCATGCCGACGCTGAGCATCTTGGGCCGGTCCAGGCCGGCCGGATCGCCTTCGGCGTAGAGGACATCAAAGCTGTCTTTCAGGTAGGTGAAGAAGTCGTCGCCCTGGGCAAAGCCCTGGGCCGAAGCAAAGCGCATGTCGTTGCAGTCCAGCGTGTAGGGCACGATCAGTTGCGGCACCACGCTGCCGTCGGTCTTGCGGACCTGCATCCAGAACGGCAGATCGTCGCCGTAGTAGTCGCTGTCGTACTCGAAACCGCCAAAGTCGGCGACCAGACGGTGCGTGTGCGGGCTGTCGCGCCCGGTGTACCAACCCAGCGGGCGCTCGCCGCAGAGCTGCGTCAGGATCTCCATGCCGACGCGCATGTGCTCGCGCTCGGTCGCCTCGTCGAGGTTCTGGTAGCTGATCCAGCGCCAGCCGTGGCAGGCAATCTCATGCCCGAGTTCCCTGAAGGCGGCGCCGAGTTCAGGGTGGCGTTGCAGCGCCATGCCGACACCGAAGACCGTCAGCGGCAGCCGGCGCTGCTCGAACTCGCGCAGGATGCGCCAGACGCCGGCGCGAGAACCGTATTCGTACAGGCTCTCCATGCTGAGATGACGCGCGGCAAAAGCCGGCGGGTTGAACATCTCGGACAGAAATTGCTCGGAACCCGCATCACCGTGCAGCACCGAATTTTCACCGCCCTCTTCATAGTTCAGCACAAACTGAACGGCAATGCGCGCCTGCCCCGGCCACTGGGCATGCGGTGGTTTGGAGCCGTAGCCGACCAGGTCGCGCGGATAAGGCAAGGTGCTGTCGAAGTGGGTCATGGATTCAGGAACGGGACATGCCGGCATGATAATGGCAATTTTTCGCGGGACAGAGAGATATGCCATGGGCTTGAGCACACATGTACTGGACACCATGCACGGGACGCCCGCTGCCGGTATGCAGGTGGCGCTGTATCGCGTGCAGGCGCAGACGGCGACGCTGTTGCAAAGCTTTGTGCTGAACCAGGACGGCCGCCCTCCGGAGGGCATGCTGCTGGACAACCTCAGCCTGAAGACCGGCTGCTACCGGCTGGTTTTCGACGTGTCCGACTATTTCCGCTCGCGTGCCGTACCGCTGCCGGAGCCGAATTTTCTGGACCAGGTGAGTCTTGACTTTGGCGTGGCTGACGTCTCGCAGCACTACCACGTGCCGCTGCTGGTCAGTCCCTGGAGCTATTCAACCTACCGTGGTTCATGACTGCCACCGATAAGTTCTTGGCTCGTCTGGCATTCGAGAGTGCCTGCCTGGTGACGCTGCAAGCCTCGCGCGGCTCGGTGCCGCGCGAAAACGGTGCCTGGATGGCCGTCTTTGCCGAGGGACAGCTTGGCACCATTGGCGGTGGCCATCTGGAATTCAAGGCGATGGCCGAGGCACGCCAGCGCTTGTCTGACGGCCAGGGAGATGCGCTGTTGCGCTACGCCCTGGGTCCGACCCTCGGCCAGTGCTGCGGCGGTGAGGTGCAGCTGCGATTTGAGCCGGTCGCAGTCACTGACATCGAAGCGCTGCGCCTGCGCCTGGCGGCCGCTCACCAGCCGCTGGCCCTGTTTGGCGGCGGCCATGTCGGCCGGGCGCTGGTCGATGTGATGGCGCGCCTGCCGCTGGCGGTGACGTGGATCGACAGCCGCGACGAGATTTTTCCGGCGTCGCTGCCATCGACCGTCAACTGTCAGCACTCGGATCCGGTGCAGGCCGCGGTGGCTTCGCTTGAGCCAGGCTCGCGCGTGCTGATCATGAGCTTCAGCCATGCTGAAGACCTGGACGTGGTCGCGGCCTGCCTGGCGCGCCAGCGCCTGCGGGCCGATCTGCCCTATGTCGGCCTGATCGGCAGCCAGACCAAGTGGGCGACCTTCAGGCGCCGGCTTGGCGAACGCGGTTACACGCCGCAGGAACTGGGCTGGGTCACCTGTCCGATCGGCGTCGCCGGGATCTCCGGCAAGGAGCCCGAGGTGATCGCGGTGGCGGTGGCGGCACAGATATTGCAGACCTTGCCGGGCCGGCGCTGAACGGCCAACATCGAAAGGGCGGGAATTCATGGAAAGCTACTACCTCGACTGGGCCAACCTGCTGTTGCGCTGGGTTCACGTGATCACCGCGATCGCGTGGATCGGCTCCTCTTTCTATTTTGTATTCCTGGACAGCAGTCTGACGCCGGCGATCGATGAAGACCTGAAAAGGCAGGGCGTGACCGGCGAACTGTGGGCTGTGCATGGCGGCGGCTTCTACCATCCGGTCAAGTTCAATGTGTCGCCGCCGGAACTTCCGGGTCAACTGCACTGGTTCTATTGGGAGGGCTACTCGACCTGGCTGAGCGGCTTTTCGCTGTTCACCGTGAGCTACCTGTGGAGCGCCAGCACCTACCTGATCGACAAGTCGCTGGTGGACTGGGCGCCGGCGACGGCGATCGGCGTGGCGTTGTCGTTTCTGGTGCTGTTCTGGCTGCTGTATGACCTGATATGCCGGATCTTCGGCCAGCGCAGGCACGGCGATGCGATCGTCGGCGCGCTGGTTCTTGTGCTGGTCTGCGTTGCTTCATGGGCCGCCTGCCACTGGTTTGCCGGGCGGGCCGCGTTTCTGCTGGTGGGCGCGATGCTGGCCACCAGCATGAGCGCCAACGTCCTGTTCTGGATCATTCCCGGGCAAAAGAAGGTGGTGGCCGCGATCCAGGCCGGTGCGCCGGTCGATCCGATGCACGGCAAGCGCGGCAAGCAGCGCAGCGTGCACAACACCTATTTCACCCTGCCGGTGCTGTTTGCCATGCTGAGCGGTCATTACAGCTTCACCTACAGCCACCCGCAGAACTGGCTGGTGCTGATCCTGATGATGTTCGCCGGCGCGGCGATCCGCCAGTTCTTTGTCATGCGACACGGCTACAAGCTCGGCCGCAACGGCAATCCGCTCGCCTATGCGCTGGCCGGCGTGGCGGTGATCGTGTCCCTGATCGTCTGGCTGCGGCCGGCGGCAACGACTGCGGGTGTCGCCGGCAGCGCCGCGGTGACCTACAAGGAGTTGCAGCCGGTGCTGCAGCGGCGCTGCTACCTGTGTCACGGCGAGCTGGTGCAGATGAAGAATGTCCGACTCGACTCGCGCCAGGGCGTGAAAGCCTACGCGCAGTACATGTACCAGCAGGTGGTGGTGCAGAAGCTGATGCCGATGAACAACGCCACCGGCATCACCGAGGCCGAGCGCCTTCTGATCAAGCAGTGGTTCGAGGGCGGCGCCAGCACCGACTGATCAGTCGACCCGCGCGCCCGACGCCTTCACCAGCTTCTCGTATTTCGCGCGTTCAGTGCTCATCAGGGCACCGAATTCCTCCGGCGTGCTCGGCACCGGCTCGGCCAGCAGGGTGGCGAAACGGCTGCGGGTCTCCGGCGCCTGGAGGGCGGCGACAAAGGCCTGGTTGAGCCGGGCCAGCACGTCTTTCGGCGTGGCGGCGGGCGCCACCAGTCCCCACCAGGTGTCGATCGAGAATCCTTTCAGGGTGTCGGCCACCGGCGGCACGCCCGGCAGGGCCGGGGAGTGGGCCAGCGTGGTTACCGCCAGCGCCTTGAGTTTGCCGGAACGGATGTTGGGCGCGGCGGTCGACAGGTTGTCGAAATTGAAGTCGACCTGGCCGCTGAGCAGCGCCAGTTGCGCCGGATTGCCGCCGTTGTAGGGAATGTGCACGGCAAAGATTCCGGCATCGCGCTTGAACATCTCGCCCGCCAGATGGCCTGCGCTGCCGTTGCCCCCGCTGCCGTAGTTGAGCTTGGCCGGGTTGGCCCTGGCGTAGCCGATCAGATCCGCCACGCTGTTGATCTTCAGGCGCTGCGCGGTCTCGGCGTTCATCACCAGCACATTGGGCACCCGCACCATCTGCGTGATCGGGGCAAAGTCGGTGGCGGCGTTGTACGGCATCTTGCTGTAGAGCCAGGGGTTGACCGCGTGCGTGGCGGTGGCGGCGATGCCTATCGTCAGGCCGTCGGGCGCCGCCTTGGCAACCGCATCGGCACCGATGTTGCCGCCGGCGCCGGGCCGGTTTTCGACGATCACCGGCCCCAGGCTGTCGCGCACGCGCTCGGCCAGCGCGCGCGCCGTGACGTCGAGCGGCCCGCCGGCCGCGTAGGGCACGATCAGGCGCACCGGTTTGCCTTGCGCCTGCGCCAGCGGCGAGATGGTGGCGGCGACCAGGGTGATGGCGGCGAGCAGGATTTGTCTGGAGTACATCAGGGTGCTTTCATCAATTTATCGGCTTCGGAGGTGAAGGCGTCGGCATAAAACTCATCGGCAGGCAGGCCGGCCGTTGCGAAATCGGCTCTGGCCGAGTCGATCATGATCGGGGCGCCGCAGGCATAGACCTGATAGGGCGAGAGATCGGGCAGGTCCTGGAGGACCGCCTGATGGACAAAGCCGCTGCGCCCCTGCCAGTGGTCCTCGGGCAGCGCGTCGGACACCACCGGCACATAGCGCAGCTGCGCCATCTCGGCGAGCCTGGCCCGGACCCAGTCGTCCATGTAAAGGTCCTGCGGCCGGCGTCCGCCCCAGTACAGGGTGGCGGCGCGTGTGATGTTGCTGAGCTGCATATGCTCGATGATGGCCTTGATCGGCGCGAAGCCGGTGCCCGAGGCCAGCAAAATGATCGGCTTGGCGCTGTCCTCGCGCAGAAAGAAACTGCCGTACGGCCCCTCGATGCGCAGGATCTCCCGCTCCTTCATGGTGCCGAACACATGGTCGGTAAACTGGCCGCCCGGCAGATGGCGGATGTGCAGTTCCAGACCTGTGCTCTGGCTGGCCGCATCGGGCGCGCCGGCCATCGAATAGCTGCGCCGCACGCCACCCTGCAAAAGGAACTCCACGTACTGGCCGGCGTGGTAGTCGAAATTCTCGTTGGCCGGGAGTTGCAGCCTGAGCAGCATCACGTCGGGCGACTTGCGTTCCAGCGCGCTGACGCGGGTCGGCATCTTGCGGACCGCCAACGCATCGGCCTGCGCGACCTGGCGCGATTCCAGCACGACGTCGCTGAGCGGCACCGCGCAGCAGGTCAGGACCAAGCCGGCCGCTTCTTCGTCGTCGCTCAGCGCCTTGCTCTGGTGCGCTCCGTGGGCCACGCTGCCAGACAGCTTGCTGCATTTGCACGAGCCGCAGGCACCGTCCTTGCAGCCATACGGCATGCCGACGCCCTGGCGTATCGCGGCGGCCAGAATCGTCTCGCCGGCGCCGGCCGCGAAGGATCGTCCACTGGGTTTGACAATGATCTGAAATTCCTGTGCGCTGATCTCGCTGCTGCTCATCTTTTCTGTATCCTTGGAGCCTGTTTTCAACCGTCAATCTACGGGTACCTGATTTTGCCTTCAAACCGCAGCCCCCATCCGATCCTTTACGCCAGTCGCCCGGGCGCCTTGCCGGCCCGGTTTCGCCGGATGCGGGTACTGATTGTCGGCTGTGGCGATGTCGGCCTGCGGGTGGCGCGAGCGCTGCCGGTCGGGGTGCGTGTGCTGGCGCTGAGTTCCAGCGTCGAGCGGCTGGCGCTGTTGCGCCGCCAGGGCATCACGCCCTTGCTGGGCGACCTGGACGCCGCGGCCTCGTTGCGCCGCCTGGCGGGTCTGGCCCAGCGCGTCGTGCATCTGGCGCCGCCGCCCAATGAGGGCTGGCGCGACCCGCGCACGCTGGCCCTGGTCCGCGCGCTGCGCCTGCGCAGCCCGCCGCAGGCGCTGGTTTATGGTTCGACCAGCGGCGTTTACGGCGACTGCCAGGGCCAACGGGTCAGCGAAACCAGAAAGCCTGGCGCCGACACACCGCGCGCCAGGCGACGGATCGACGCCGAGGATGCTCTGCGTTTCCTGGGCCGCGCCGGCGCGGTGCGTAGCAGCATTCTGCGCATCCCGGGCATCTACGCGACCGACCGCGAGGGCGGCACGCCGCGCTCGCGCCTGCTCAAGGGCACGCCAGTGCTGCGCGCAAGCGACGACGTCTACACCAACCACATTCACGCCGATGATCTGGCGCGGGCCTGCGTCGCCGCGCTGTGGCGTGGCAAGCCGCAGCGGGTCTACAACGTGAATGACGACAGTTGTCTGAAGATGGGCGACTATTTCGATCTGGCGGCCGATCTGTACGGCCTGGCGCGCCCGCCGCGCGTGCCCCGAAGCACGGCCACCGAACTGCTGCCGCTGATGCTGCTGAGCTTCATGAGCGAGTCGCGCCGCATGGACAACACGCGGCTGCACCGCGAGTTGCGGCTCAAGTTGCGCTATCCGACCGTCGATACCGGGCTGCTGGCGGGGCAAGCATAATTGGTACAGGCTGAAGATCGGAAAACAGGGCGAAATTTTTAAAGGAAAACATCATGGCAGATAGCATCAAGTACATCTATTCATTTGAAGAGGGTGACGGCAAGAACAGGCTGTTGCTGGGGGGCAAGGGCGCCAATCTGTGCGAAATGACACAGATCGGCCTGAATGTGCCGCCAGGCTTTACCGTGACCACCGAGGCCTGCACCGCCTATCTGGAGAAGAACCAGCTGCCGGCCGGCCTGATGGACGATATCAGGGTCTACATGGCTGCGCTGGAAAAGAAGACCGGCAAGGGTTTTGGCGGTGCCAGCAACCCGCTCTTGATATCGGTCCGTTCCGGCTCGGCGATGTCGATGCCGGGCATGATGGATACCATTCTCAACCTCGGACTGAACGAGATTTCGCTCAAGGGCTTGATCGGGCAAACCGGCAACGCGCGTTTTGCCTATGACGCCTATCGCCGCTTCATCCAGCTTTTCGGCAAGATCGCGCTCAATATCGGCGACGAGCATTTTGACGAGCGCATGGCGGCGATCAAGCGCAAATACAGCGCTTCACAGGACGTCGACCTGGGCGCCGAGCAACTGCAGGAACTCGCCGGCGAGTTCCTGGCGATCATCGAGCAGCACACCGGCAAACCGTTTCCGCAGGATCCCTACGAGCAACTGGAAATCTCGGTCGGTGCGGTGTTTCGCTCCTGGATGGGCAAGCGCGCGGTCGACTATCGCAAGCAGTTCAAGATCACCAAGGATCAGGCCAGCGGCACGGCGGTCAATATCTGCACCATGGTGTTTGGCAACATGGGCAACGACTCGGGCACCGGCGTGGGCTTCACCCGCAACCCGGGCACCGGCGAGAACGTCATTTATGGTGAGTATCTGGTCAACGCCCAGGGCGAGGACGTGGTGGCCGGCATCCGCACGCCCAAGGCGCTTGCCGAGATGGAACAGGAGATGCCCGAGATCTACCGCCAGCTGACGATGCTGCACAACCGGCTGGAGTCGCACTACCACGAGG
>JBMOJJ010000019.1:0-23858 GCA_049315845.1 Rhodoferax sp. | reverse complement strand
CGCGCAGGATCTTGTTGGTGGTGCGCGGGTAGACGTAGTCGGTGCCCAGCAGCACCCAGCGCTTGGCGCCGCCGCCTTCCTTGCTCATCAGGTAGTCCACTGCGGGAATGGCTTGCTGGTTCGGTGCAGCGCCGGTGTAGAACACGTTCTTGGACAGCTCTTCACCCTCGTACTGCACCGGGTAGAACAGCAGTCCGTTCATTTCCTCCACCACCGGCAGCACCGACTTGCGCGAAACCGATGTCCAGCAGCCGAAGATCACATCGACCTTGTCCTGACCGAGCAGTTGCTTGGTCTTTTCGGCAAACAGAGGCCAGTTGGAGGCCGGATCGACCACAACGGGCTCGAGCTTCTTGCCCAGCAGGCCGCCCTTGGCGTTGATCTCGTCGATCGCCATCAGCACCGTGTCTTTCAACACGGTTTCCGAAATGGCCATGGTGCCCGAGAGGCTGTGCAGGATGCCGACCTTGATGGTGTCGGCGGCGAAAGCGGGCAGGCTGCTAAGGCCCGCCAGGGCGACGGCGGCGGTGAGCGCCTTGAGGGTAAATCGACGTTGCATGTGTGACCTTCCGAAGTTAAGAAAAACCATCTCGCTGCGCCTTGCGTAACGATGGCTTGACTTTAGGGAAGCTCAGGGGATTGGGGAATACGCCGAGTGGCGTATGGGGGATGGCCGGTGGCTGGAGAATTGTGGAAACGCTGGACGAATCCGATCGAATGCCCTCGCGACTTTCACCACTTCTGCTGCAGTCTCTCCAACCTCTTGCCTGCGGCCGCTATTCCGCGGCTGACGATAAAGAAGATCAGGCCGACGAACACATAGGCTTCCAGAGCCTGCTTCTGCCATTGGGCGTCGCCAAATGACATCTTGGCGGTGGACAGCAAATCATGCAGCCCCACCAGCACGATCAGCGAAGTGTCCTTGAAGCCGCCGATGGCGGTATTCGTCAGTGCGGGGGTTGCCGCCTTGCCGACCTGCGGCAGGATGACCAGCTTGAGCGACTGTGCATGGCTGAGCCCCACCGCCTTGCATGCGTCCCATTGCCCGGCTCCAACGGACAAGAATCCGGTGCGCAAATCCTCTGCCACATAGGCGCCGTGAAAGGCGATCAGCACGATCAATGCGGCGTGCACCGGGGACAGGCGCCAGCCCGAAAATAGCAGCGGCAACACGAAGACCCCGAAAAATAGCACTGCCACCATGGGAATGCCCCGCAAGGTCTCGATCACGACCACTGCCGGACGACTCAAGCGCTTGCGTCCGGACTGTCGCGCCAGCGCTAGTGACAGACCCACTGGCAACGCGCAGGCAAGACTGCAGGCGCCCAGAAACAGCAGCACGGGTAAGCCATTCCACTGCGCATTCGGCACCTCCGGCAGTCCTGCGACGCCACCCCCCATCAGCACGCCAAAACTGCCGATGGCCACCACCCAAGCGGCAGCCTGCCAGCGCCAGTTCAGCCATTGAAACAGTGTGACCAGGCTGGCCCCGATCAATACCAGACTGACCACAGCGGGTCGCCAACGCTCTTCGTAAGGAAAGGTGCCGAACAGAATCAAGGGCGCCTTCTCCACCAGGAACGGCCAGCATGCTCCGGTGACATCCGTGCACTGGTTTGCGGCAGACCAGGGCGACACCGCCGCAACAATGGCCCAATCCACGCAAAGCCAGCTCACGAGGACTGCCACGAGCAACACCAGCACATTGATCGCGATGACCGGCCACGAGGTGCCCAGGTGCTGGGCAAGCCGGCGGCGCAGGGTCGAACGGCCCCGGCTCAGAAAGACAGCGTTGGCATTCACCGGAGCCCCTTGCGCAGGCGGATCGTCAGTGCATTGAAGGCGCTTGCGAGCAAGACCCCAATACCGAGGTAGGTGAGCATGATCAGCAGCATCACCTCAACCGGCTTGAAGGCCTGGTTGATCGTGGTGCTGGCGACTGCCATCAGGTCGGTAAACCCGACAGCCAGCCCGATCGACGTGTTCTTGAGAAGATTGATGAATTGACTGATCAGCGACGGGATGATCTGTTGCATGACCTGGGGCAGAATGACACGTCGCAGGCGATGCTTGAGCGGCAGGCCGAGCGCGATTGCCGCCTCCCATTGCCCTTTCGGAATGGCCTGCAACCCGCCCCGCACGATCTCGCCGATCTGTGCGCCATGGTAAATCGTCAATGTCAGCCACAGCGCCACAAATTGCATCTGAACTTCGCAACCGCCTTGAAAGCTGAACCGGTCAATTTCTGGAAAGGAGAACCCACCGGCTGAAAAATCAAATGCAGGCAAAGCCAGCCCCCGGTTGGACAGGTAGACGCCTGGCAATGGATGAAATGCATCCGCGACCGCTGGCAGCGTGTTGACCATCAGGATGTAGATCGCCAGCAACAGCAACAATTTGGGCAGATTGCGCATCAGTTCGACAAAAACGTTCAGGGCGCCCCTGCTGGTGCGGTTGCTGACCACCAGGCCCACTCCCACCACGACGCCCAGCAGCATGGCGCTGATGCCGGCCGTCAAGGCCATCAGCAGCGTGTTGAGCAGCCCCACCACAAACGCTCGCCAGTAGGCGTCACTGGCCTGAAAGGCGATCAGCGCGTCTCCGATGTCAAAGCCGGCGGGCTGCAACAGAAACGCGAAGTTCAAGGACAGCTCTTTCACCTGGGCACTCCGGCGCTCGCTGTGCCCGACAACTCCCGGCCCGACGCAGGCTGAGAAAAATGGCGCTGCAGGTAGTGCTCTTGCGTTGCAGTCTCAATCGAACCTGGCCGCGTTTGACGCACCAGGCGAATCGCGTCCGACGCAGACAGGCCGCGTTCGATCAAGATCCGTGCCGCCACCGTTCCTGTGCGTCCCAGTCCGGCGCGGCAGTGCAGGGCCACGCCTTCACCGTGATCAAGCAAGGAATGAACCCTGGATGCGATGCCATTCCAATGCTGTTCAAACACAGGTCCGGGCGCAGAGAAGTCGTCGATCGGACAATGCGCCCAGGTCAAACCGGATTGCGCACAGCGGTCCTGCATCGACTGCAAACCCAGTGTCAGCAATTCATGATCGGGCAGCAGCGAGATCAGATGCCTGGCGCCCGCCGCGCGATAAGCTGCAAGAGCCTGTTCCACAGCTCCGAATTTGGAGGGCTGCGCCGACAGGATCAGAAGCCCACCGGCCGGAACCTCCAGCAGACTGAACAGTTCAGAATCCAGCGGGGAAGGCATCGGCAGACCACCGTCCATCGTGAACCGTCGGGTGGCCTCCTGCGACGGGGTTAGCGGATCGGGTGGGCGTACAGCAGTCCACCGTCTTTCACCAAACGGTTGGGCGACTTGGCGCGATCCATCGCAAGCGGTGAAGCCTTGCCCAGATTGCGTTCAAACACTTCCCCGTAATTGCCGATCGACTTGATGATGGTATAGGCCCATGCGGGGTTGATCCCGAGCTTGCGGGCCATCTCTGCACCGGCCTGATCCTTGGCGAAGATCCGTTGCACCTCGGGCGTTGCCGCACTCAGGCTCGCGGTGATCTGATCGACATTGGCCGAGTTGACTCCGTATTCCTCGGCCAGCAACATGACCTGCAGCGACCAGAATATCGTGGACTCAAGCTCCTTGTCCGGGCGGCTGACCAGCGTCAGGGGCTCGTTCGAGATCACGTCCGCCAGGATCGCAAAATCAGCCGGGTTCTTCGCCAGCAGGCGGTCGGAGGCGAGCGCGCTGAAGTCCGACGACAGCACGTCACACTTGCCATTGAAGAAGGCCTGCAGCCGGGCCGATTTGTCGGCAATGTTCTGCACCTTGTATTTGAGCTTGAGTCGGCCGAAGTAGTCAGCCAGGCTTTGCAGGGTCGTGGTTCCGTCCTCCGCACAGACTGTGGCGCCTTTGAGTTCACTGGCTTTGGACACCTTGAGCTTCTTGGGAACCATGAAGCCCTGGCCGTCGTAGAAGGTGGTGGCAATGAAGGAAAGACCGGGCTCTGTATCTCGCGTTCCGGTACGGGTGATGGAACGCGAGGCCATATGGGCATCGCCTGCAATCAGCGTCTTGAGGCTGTCGGAGAACCCCACGCCACGGATCTCCACCTTGTTCGCATCACCAAAGATGGCCGCTGCCGTCATGCGGCAGAAATCCACGTTGAACCCCTGAAACACGCCTTTGCTGTCGGGCACCGAGAAGCCCGGTGAATTCGGATTCACGATGCATGTCAGCTTGCCTGTGCTCTTGATCTGGTTAAGTACCTCGCCGGCGGTGGCCGAGGCAATGGCGCCGAGGAACAATGAGGTGGCAAGGGCCAGTGTGCGCAATTTCAATTGAAAACTCCCTGAAATGGAGGGGCGGTCTGCCCCGGGGTGGTCTGTGTTGGAACGCAGAGGAGGAGAACCTCGCGTCACTTTCAAAACAATAAATGGCTTGAAGGAGGGGATTCTAGCGGCCAACTTCAGCTGAGTTTTCCGCAACGGGCAATCGCCGAGCCTGCTGCCTGAAGATCTTGTGGTGGAACCCGCGGACGCAAGCCATCGCAGCTTCGCCCGACTGCGGAAGTTACGATCAACCCCTTTTCAAGACCTCACTCCCATGCCCCGCATCCAGCTCAGCCCCGCCCGCAGTTACCCGTTTGCAACCGAGATGCAGATCTACATCAGCCACGTCAACCAGGGCGGACATCTGGACAACGCGCAACTGCTGACGCTGGCGTCGGAGGCGCGGGTGCGATTTTTCAAGGCGATGGGCTACTTCGAGTCGGGCGTGGAGGGCGCGCTGATCGTGGTGGCGGACATCGTGGCGCAGTACAAGTCCGAGGGGTTTCACGGCGAGACGATGCGGGTCGAGATGAACCCCGAAGACTTCAACAAATACGGTTTCGACCTTCAGTTCCGGATGAGCGAAATGACGACCCGCCGCGAAGTCGCGCTGGGCAAGATCGGAATCGTCTTCGTCACGCGCGAGGGCCGCAAGGTGTCAGCCATTCCACCCGCATTCCTGGCCCGGGCGGAGCAATTCCGGACGCCCACCGCGTAAGGCCACAGCCCGGCGGACAGGAGCCCTTGCGGCCATCGTCTATTTCTTGGCGCCGTCAAGCTTCTGAAGGTCGCCGACCTCTTTCTTCAGGAGTTCGTTCAGGCAGTTGGTGAACTGCTTTCTGACCTCGCTGTTGGTGATTCCATGCGTTGGGATGTTTGAAAGTCTGATCGTTCTGTCAGGCAGCACCTTGTTCAGCGAATAGGCGATCTCTGCATCAAAGATGGATTTCGACTGCACGGCCTTGATCATGTCGACGATGTCGCCGCCCTTCGTCGGGGCGTAGACAATGCAGGTGCTGGCATCACAGATGCTGCTCTCAAGCTGGTACTTGCTCAGGTCCAGGCCGTTGATCATGAGAGCAGCGCGCGCCGGATTGATGGTCCTTGAAGCTGCCTGGCGATTGGACGGATTCACGTCGAGCCGCAGCGGCTGCAGGTTCAATATGAAGTTGATGGGCTTATCGTGGTAGTAGTCGCTGGTCACCGAGCCTTGAACAATCTGGGCCTCTCCGGCCTTGTACGGGTCACCGGAAATTGCAACACGGTACTTGAGCTGGCACCTCTTGGTCTGCCCCCAGCTCGATTCACTTTCAAATTCCAGAAAGCCGAGCTCGTCGGCGGTTCTCCTGAGCTCGTCCTCCAGGGTTTTCTGGCTTTCATAGGTCTGGGCAAAAGCAGCCGAGGCCGCGACCGCCAGGCCGGCAAGCGCCGCATTCAGCAAAAGGAAATGTCTGTTTTTCATGCTCTTCTTTCCACTCCTGGATCACTGTCCATCATTGTGAGAGGCCTCAGTACACCAGCCGCAGGAGCAGGGGTGCCGAGTACGAGAACGCATCGCCGATGTCCGTCAGGAACGGAGCAAGGAACTGATCCTGCAGCTTGACGGCCCGGGGTTCACATTGGGTGAGGTTGACTGAAGGAACTTCGTTGCACTGCTTGGCCCTGGCTTTTTCAAAATCAACTTCAAGCCAACCGGCTGTTTCCTCACGGTAGGTGACGGTGCGAAAGTAAGACAGTGGAAACCGCGGCTTGCTCAAATCGAAGGAAAAGTCGCGCTGCATGTAGGCCAGGCTTGCCGGCGGACGGTCCTGAATTGAGATCTCCAGCCGATCACCGGCGATACGCAGGTCCAGCAAGCGAATCCCGCCTGAGACATTCCCGAGCCCTGGTGGCAAAAAAACTGAATTTTCAAGAATCAGGCGCGCGGGTGCCGATCCGGCCGCAACGGATTGCCACAACTGCAGTTTGCTGGCCGATACGGTCGTCACGATCCGTGCCTGCCAGGCTCCCGAACTGGCGCTGGCCAAAAGCGCATCGGCCATCCCCGATGCTGGCAAAAGCAGCGCCATTGCACCGACCAGCTGAAACAGACGGCGGTTCAGGTCCATGACACTCCCGTGATCCAGATCGATCCGTTGAAGTACGCGTGAACAAGAATGCAAATCCACACCGACCGTTCGCGCCGCCATATCTCGGCCAGCGCCAGGCCTGGCACCAGCCACAGCACCATCCACTGCGGCCCTACGCGATAGCCGTGGCAAAGTGCAAAAACGACGGCACTGATGAGCGCCGCGCAGACCGCTGCAGAGTGCTGACTGAAGCGCTGCGACAGGAAATCGCCCAGATTCTTCTGCAGGATCCTGCGAAAAACAACTTCTTCTATCACCGGGGCGCAAACAAGCATCCACAAGGCTTGCTGGAGGTTCGCAAGCTTGACCGGCGGCAAACCGGAATTGAGTGCCAGCCAGGATGCCGGCAAGGCCAGCGCCAGCATCAGCAAAGTCGCGCCTGAGAGCAGGAATGTCTTCCTCCCTTCAGGTCCTGGCTCGAATGCGGCGGCGAACAGCATGACTAGTCAGCACGCGGGCTCTTGCGGCGGCGCAAGCCCAGACCCATCACGGCAACCAGCAACAAGCCAATCAGGCCGGCGTCCGCGGGTCCATTCGATACGGTGCAACCACCCCCGCTGCTGCGACTTGATGCAAAAAGAACGCCGGGCGCGCCCTCCTCCAGGCTGAAGTCCACGGTTTCGACGCGAACCACCCCCGCACCTACCGCAACTTCAGGAGCCGGCTGACCCAGGGCAAACGGCAGATTGGTAGAAAACACCGACCCATCATTGGTTTCGGCCGTAATTTCCACCCAGTAATCGCCCGCAAACAGCAGGCCCGACAGGTCGATTGCATAGGAGCCATCGTTGGGTCGAGCGTCGACTCCCAAGCCGTCGTCCTTCAACTCAAGCCCGGACAACACCAATGCCAGATCATGCGTACGGTAAATGTTCGCCATGACCTTGGCACCAATGATCGGTGAATCACCGCCGAAGATCGCGCGCAATACCGGCGCACGACCATCAGACTTCGATCCTCCTGACATGGAAGGGTTCAGTTCTACGGCCGACTCTGTCGAAACCTCCACCTCTACGGTTTCACTCGTTGGCCCGGAATAACTTGTTTCAACGCGCCAGTTGCCGATCTTTGCGCCGTCAGCATTGGACACCTTGATCAGAACATAGCCTTCGTCAGGATTCGACTCGGGATCGATCTTGTTGTAGACAGCGCCCGCTGGGGACACCAGGCTGAAACCAAGCCGCGAGCGATCGTCGGGATCAAAGAACCATTCCGCGCTAAGGGTGTCGTCGTACTTGGAAGCTTTGAACGGGATCGATTCCCTGTGAGCTCCAGCACTCGGCAGATAGCTGCTTGAAGCCAGAAAACTGGTCCTCATGCCGGTCGCGCCTTGACTCATGTTTCGAACCGCCTTGGCTGCTTTTTGCGAGCTGTCTGCCGTTGCAAACTCTCCTCCGGTGGCCAATGCCAGTTCATACAGTCTTCTGGCGTACTCCGGAGCAGCTTCATACCCCTTGCCAAGCAGAGGTCCGTCGAATCTTATGATGTTGAATGCATTGCTCTTTTCGCGAGCATCCTTGCCCAGGCCTGCAGAAATGACAGCTTCTCTGCCGGCGTCGGTCATCAAGAAGATGGATGAGGAATCCACGTCTGCGCGCCCCTTGTTGACCAGCGCGTCAATCTGCTCATAGCCCTTTGTGATGTCAAATACGCCGTCCTTGCGTGCTATTGACAGCAACGCCTTGATCATCTCCTGCTTGTTGCTGGCAACGGGTTTAAGAGGAAAAACCGGCAAGGCGCTGTCGCTCGGAGAAACCACGATGGCAAGTTGAGAATTGTCCATCCTGCTTTGCACCTCGGCAACAGCCGCTGCAATGGCTTCCTTGAAGGCTGCCTGCGGCATTGTTCGATCGATAAGGAGCGCGTCGCGTGCAACGGCAGTCACAGATACAGCCATTGCCTCCTTGACGGCCGCCTGGGGCATTGCCCGATCCGTTACAACAGCGGTGCGCGCGAGGGCGGCATCTGAAGGCGAGTCCATCCAGACGACTTTGAAGTTCTCAAAGGCTCCTCCCTTCCCACCATCAGCGGCGTCTGCCAATGCCGACCCTCCCGACGCAAGGTAGAGCTTGCTCCAATACACATTACCGTCTGTGATGCGCCTATCCGATGGCGTGCCTTGATAGTTCTTCCCGCCGTCCAGACATTCATCCACTTGTCCGGGCAGCAAAGCAGGCCTCGGCGTAGGACACCAGACACCAAAGAATTTGTCGAGGTCGGTATAGTTCCTGGGTGCCGCAAACCCTTTGAAAGCCTCGAACCATTTCCGGTTACCCAGGTGATCCTTCTTGGCCGCGGTCGTATCATTTCTTGGATCGGTGACAAGCATTTCCCATTGACTGCCTGCGCTCAATGCCTTGGCCGGATTTCCATAGATTCTGGCTTGGGCCGTTCTGTTCTCACCATTGCCCGGGTAGTCGCCCGCCACTGAAAAGCGCGTAAACAGGCTGCTGTCATTCATGATGGTGCTGCGAACATTGTCGCCAAGGTTGGGAAATGAGGGACCATACTTGGTATCTGCCTCGCTTCCAGCGTACTCGTCCAGAACCGCGTAGATGTAATGCCCCATTTCATGCGCTATCACTTTCCCATAATCACCCAGAGGATAGGAATAGATGTATTTCTTCTTTTTCTCATCTTCACTTTCTATCGATAGAAAATTTGCGCTCCTGCCTGCATTGACTTGCCAGCTTGCAAGATGGGCATTGGACCTGCCGGTTTGATTCAACAGCCTGATATCGACATTATTCCCGTATTTGCTGTTTTTGTAGACGTAGATATTGCCTACTCTGTGCTTGCCCTCGGTCATCAGAAAGATACTGCGTGCTGTCTCGCGCAGAACTTTTTCCTCAATCACAGTCTTGGTCAAGACCACTCCCGTGGTGCCAAGTTGCATCGGCGCCGGGCCGTCATAATTCCAGTCGACATTGGCCGTCAGATGAATGATGTGGGTATCTTTGATGCTTGACAACGAATGATTTGCAGCATGTGTCAAACCCGTCGGCTGAAGAGCAAGCGAGCTTGTTACCGCGGCGACAGCAAGCATTCGCAGTGAAATTGTGTTGTAAACGTTCATTTGCCAATCCGTATTCAGGTTAGTGGGAAGACAACAGCGTGTTGATCACTCCCTATGCAACGCACTCAATGGCTGCCACGGACGCGCCGTCCGGCGCAGCTGTGGATGATCCTAGGGGCGTTGGCGCGGCAAACCTTTGCCGGACTGCGCAATACCTTTGCTGGACGGAATTATTTCTTGCAGCAGCGCGCACAGGGCCGCCAAGCCCGGCGGACGGTGGAACAATGAGCCCATGTTCAGCATTGCTCCAGCGCCTTCGCCTGCCGCCCGTATCCTGGTTGTGGACGACCGCGAAGAAGATCGGCATTTGCTGGCCGACTTCCTGCGGCGCCAGGGGTATCGGCTTTATGTGGCGGAGGACGGGCGCGATGCGGTCGAGAAAGCGCTCTACATCCAGCCCGATCTGATACTGATGGACGTGCACATGCCGGTCTGTGACGGCATTGCCGCCTGCCGGCTGCTCAAGGCCGAGCCCAAGACGATGGCGATTCCGCTGATCTTCCTGACCGCCGCGGCGCTGCCCGAGGAGCGCGTGCGGGGCCTGGCCGAGGGCGCCGTGGACTACATCACCAAGCCGTTCAATTTTGACGAGGTGCGCTTGCGCGTCTGCATTCACCTGAACGCCTCGCACCGTGACGCTCACCCTGGCGGAATGCAGGGCCTGGCAAGCCCGGGTGGGTCGCTCGACGCGGCGGTTTTCCAGGCCGCCCAGAGGCGCTTGCTGGAGGATCTGGCGGCCACGCCGGATCTGGCGGGCCTGGCGCGCAGCGTGGGGACGAATACGCGCCAGCTGAATGAGGCTTTTCGCAAGCACGCGGGCGTCACGGTATTCGATTACCTGCGCGAGGCCCGTATGAGGGAGGCGCGACACCTGCTGTCTGAAACCGAACTCGAAGTGCAGACGATTGCCAATGACCTGGGCTATGGCAGCGCTGCCAACTTCTCGACCGCATTTCGCGAGCGCTTTGGCCTCTCGCCGCGCCAGTATCGCAAGGCAACGCCCAGAGCCGTGGAAGACGCATGATCGCAGGCCTGTTGCGCCGGCTGCTGTGCCTTCTTCTTTGCATGGGCGCGCTGGCATGCACCCCGCTGCAAGCGCAGGGGCTCGATCTTGGCGTGCCAGACAGGCAGGTCACCGTATGGGGTGAACTGGCGATTCTGGAAGACTCCGCCGCCGCGCTGTCGCCCGCCGCTGCGCTGGCACAAGCGGGCTGGCAGGTAGCAACGCCGCGCCAGATGAGCAGGAGCACCAGCACGTCTGCATTCTGGCTGCGGCTGGTCGTTGTCAATCATTCACCGGAGAAGGTCACGCGCTGGCTGAGCATGGGTTCGCAGCAACTCGAAGACATCAGGTTTTACCGCCTGGCGCCGGGCGATGACCGTGTACAACAGTCCCTTGCGGGTGGCGCCGTGCACGCGCGCAAGGAGATGCCGCTGGCTGGTAGGACTTTTGTCTTCCCGGTCTCACTGGCCAGTGGTGAGGGGGCGACTTTGCTGCTGCGCGTTCAGGGCCGCACGACCCTTTCCATGGACGTCGGGTTGTGGGAGCCCGCGGCTTTGCGGGAGCAGGAAGCCGGCAAGGATCTGGCTCATTTGATTCCTGTCGCCGCCTTGATGACGGTGGCGCTTTACTTGCTGGTTCATTCGCTGGCCCGAATGGACCGGCCCCTTCTGTTGCTGGCCGCCTGGTTGTTTCTGGCGGCTCTTCACGACCTGGCCTACGGTGGTTATCTGAATCGCTTTGTCTTGACCGGAGGCGGCGAGTTGAGCATTCGCAGCTCCGCGGTGCTGGCCAACCTGGCGCTGGCGATGTGCACCGCGTTCATGTACGTTTTTCTCGAACTTTCACGCCTGAAGTTCTGGCGTCGCGTCTATTTGGGCCTGCCGCTGGTCTTCCTGGCGGTCGCGATCGGCGCAGCGTTTGGCAGTCTGCGGATGTTCATCGCACTGACGAACAGTTTCCTGATGGCCTTCTTGCTGATCTGGCCCCTGTCCATGCTGTTGGCATGGCGCCAGCGCTTGCCCAATGTCGGAATTTTCTTCATTGCCATTGCCGGTCAGTGGGTCATCCTGATTCTGCGCCTGTTGACAGTGCTGGGGATGGCGCCGATCCTGCTGGACCACGACAGTCTGGCCATAACCATCCTGCTCGGATTCACCCTGGTTCTGCTGTACTTTGTGGTACGCCGCTCGATCGCTGAGCACAAGGTGAAGACAGACTCCCAGGCCGCCCTCTGGCAGGCCAATCAGCAGCAGCAGGCACAGATGGCTGAGGCGGTGCGCTCGCGCACGCTGGCCTTGCAGGAGGCCGTCATCGCAGCCGACGAGGCGAATCGGGCCAAGAGCGATTTCCTGGCCCGGATCAGCCACGATCTGCGCACTCCGCTGACAGCGATCATCGGGTATTCGGAAATGATCATCAGTGCCGGGCGACCCGATGCCCAGAGCGGTCGCATCATCAGGCGCAGCGCCCAGCACCTGCTCGCCCTGCTCAACGACCTGATCGACTATGCACGCGGCAGCGCCCAGCCCAATGCCTTGCAGGTGCTGCCGATCTATACGTCGACGTGGCTGGAAAGTATTGCCACCGACGCCGAGGCCCTGGCCGCAAAGTCCGGCAACAGCTTCGAATTCAAGGTTTTCGGAAAACTGCCGCTGGTGCTGGAAGTGGATGCCAAGCGCCTGCGACAGGTGCTGGAGAATCTGCTGGCGAACGCGGCCAAGTTCACCCGCAACGGGCGCATCGAGTTCCATGTCAGCGTATCGGCCGACACGTTTTCCGATGAGCGCGAACCCATGGACTTCATCTTCACCGTGCGCGACACCGGTCCGGGCATTCCAGCGGATGAACTGACGCACATATTCGAGCCGTTTCAGCGACTGAGAGGCGCCGAGCACCACGAGGGGATTGGCCTTGGACTGGCGATCGCGCAGCAGTGGGTCACGCGAATGTCGGGCTCGATCGAGGCCTCCAGCGTCGTTGGAGAAGGCACCACGCTACAGGTCCGCATTGCGCTGCAACCGACCAGCGAGGACGCCTTGTCGCATCAGAACCAGATTATCGATGAGGGGCTGGCGCCCGACCTGGACGGTCGCGGCCGTCAAATCTGGGTTGTCGAGGACAGCCACATCATCCGCAGCATGCTGTGCTCGGAGCTGGGCGGCCTGGGCTTTTCCGTGCTGCCGATCGGCCATGGACAGGAGGCCATAGACCGGATCGGCGTGCCCGAGGTCAAGCCGCCCGATCTGATTCTGACCGATCTCCAGATGCCGTTCGCCGATGGCAAAGCGGTGCTGAGGGTGGCGCGTGCCAAATGGCCGGAAATTCCGGTGGTGTTGCTGACCGCCACCCATAATTGGGCGGTGAACGAGGATGCCGGGTTCTCCGCGGTGCTGCCCAAACCCGTCAGCCTGAGCTTGCTGCGTCGGTGCTTGGCCGGCCTGCTGCGGCTGGAGACGAGCAAGCAGAACGATGGCACGCTGACGGTGGCGATGACCTATCCGGAGCAGAAGTACCTGGACGAAGCCTTGCTGCTGATCCGGATGGGCGCCATCTCCGACCTGGTCGATTGGGCCTCCTCGCTGGCCGAAAAGCATGCGCAGTGGGGCGCCTTCGCGGACTGGGCCAAGGATCTTGCCGAGCGGGGCAGCCTGAAAGAGCTGGCGGCGTTGTGTGAGACCGCACAACGCAATCCGGCTGACGCGAAACCGGCCTGACTGACTCAGCTCTCAAACTGCGGATGCAACTGGCGGATCCGGCTCATCGCCATGCCGGCGGCGGCGGTGCGGGTCTCGACACCGAGCTTGGCGAAGACGCGCTCCAGGTGCTTCTTCACGGTCATCGGGCTGCTGCCCAGGATGTCGCCAATGTCGCGGTTGATCTTGCCCTTGACCACCCAGTACAGCACCTCGGCTTCGCGCGGCGTGAGCTTGAAGCTCAGCGCAATGGCGTCGATCACGCTCTCGTCGGACTGCTCGCGCATGATGATCAGCCAGTCGCCGCCGCCCTCGGAGTCCCCAATCTGCTGGTGCAGGCGAAAGGTCAGGCGCTTGGGTCCCAGCTCGATGCTCAGGCGCGGCGGCTCGATCAGCGCCACCGCCTCGGCCAGGTGGCGGCGCAGCCAGCTCAGCACCGTCGCCGGCGTTTGCGGCGCCTCGGTGCCGTAGTAGCGCAGCAGCAACTCGCGCGCCAGCGGCGTCTGCCACATCAGCTTGCCGTCGCTGGCGCGCACCGTGATGCTGGCATAGCCAAAGGCGTCCAGCGCGTTGCGCGCCTGGCGCCGCTCGCGCGCGCCCTGCAGGTGCACCTGCATGCGAGCCAGCACTTCCTTGGGCTTGATCGGTTTGGTGACGTAATCGACGCCGCCGGCGTCCAGCGCCGCCACCAGGTACTCGGTCTCGGTCAGGCCGGTCATGAAGATGATCGGGATGTGCGCGGTCTTAGCGCTCGCCTTCAGGCGCCGTGCCACCTCGAAGCCGTCCATGCCAGGCATCATCGCGTCGAGCAGCACGATGTCGGGCAGCGCCTGCGCAGCGCGCGCCAACGCCGCCTCGCCATCGGTGGCCAGCAGCACCGTGTAGCCCGATTCATCCAGCGCGTCGTGCAGCACCGACAGGTTGTCGGGCACATCGTCGATGATCAGCACGACGTCGCTGTTGGCGCGGTCCAGCGTCAGGTCCAGCGGGTGGCCGGGCGGGCTAGCTCTCATGGACCCGGCCTTTCAGCTGCTCGCTCATGGCCTCGAACCGGAACTGTTTGGCCAGCTCGCGCATCGCAGCCACGAAGACGCCACAGCGCGGCTGCCGCGCGTCGATTTCATCGAGCTTGTTCATGATGCCCCGGTAGTAGCCCAGGCTCACCAGCTCGCACAAGGCCTCCAGCTGCGTGTGCTCGGGGTAGACCCACACTGGCGCCGGGCCTGCGCTGGCAACCGGCGCGACTGGCGCGGCGCTCAACCAGTCAAGCGACAGGCGGCGCTCCAGCCAGTCCAGCAGTTCGGAGTGGCGCAGCGGCTTGAGAAGAAAGTCGTCGATCGGAATGTCGACGTCGTTGTCGAGGCCCTGGTCGAAGGCATTGGCCGAAACGATGGCGATCTGCGCCCTGCCCTGCAGCGCGTCGAATCCTAGCCGGCGCAGGCGGCGGATCGTCTCCCAGCCGTCTATGCCGGGCATCGCCAGGTCCATCAGGATCGCATCGGGCCGGTAGCCGCTGGCCAGCAGATCCAGGCAGTCGTGGCCGCTGGCGGCGCTGCGCAGCTCGAAGCCCAGCGGTTGCAGCAGATGGACCAGCAGCTCGCGGTCCGCCTCTTCGTTGTCCACCACCAGCACGCGGCGTCGACGCCCGGCGTAGCCCAGGCGCGGCCCCGCCGCGGCGGCGCGGCCCGCTGCGGCGCCACCGGCGCCCGGGGCGTGGTGGACCTCGGGCAGGAACAGCTTGACCTTGAAGACCGAACCGACGCCAGGCGTGCTGCTGACGCCCAGCTCACCGCCCATCAGGTCGGTCAGCATCTTGGCAATGGTCAGGCCCAGGCCGGCGCCGGGCGCCTGCGCACCGGGTGTGCTGGCGCGCGTGAAGGGTTCGAAAATGCGCGCCTGCTGCTCGCTCGTCAGGCCCGGTCCGGTGTCCTCGATCACAATCACCGCCATCTCGCGCGCATAGCGGATGCGAAACCGCACCTGACCGCGCTGCGTGAACTTGATCGCGTTGCCCAGCAGGTTGATCAGGATCTGGCGCACGCGCTTCTCATCGGCCCGCACCACCGCCGGTAGTGCGCCTTCCTCCTGGTAGTGAAAGCCGAGCCCCTTGGCCTGCGCCTCCAATTCGAACAGGCTGGCGATCTCCTGCACCAGATCGGCGAAGTGCATCGGCTTTTGCACCAGGGTCAGGCGGCCGCTTTCGATGTGGGCGATGTCCAGCGTGCCTTCGATCAGCGACAGCAGGTGCTCGCCGCCGCGCTTGATCACGCTCACCGCCTGTTTGCGATGCGCAGGAATGGAGGCGTCCTCGCCCATCAGCTGCGCGTAGCCCAGAATGCTGTTGAGCGGCGTGCGCAGCTCGTGGCTGATGGCGCTGATGTAGCGGCTCTTGGCCTGATTCGCCTGGTCGGCCAGCAGCCGGGCGTCCTGCAGCGCCCGATCGGTTTGGCGGTGCGAATCGATCTCCTGCATCAGCAAACGGGTCTGCCGGTTCGACTCCTCCTGCGCGACCTGGCGGCTCTTGTGCGCCAGCACCACCCACCATGCGACCAGGCCGGCAATCACCAGCAAGACCAGGTAGGCCTTCAGAAAGCCCGAACGCAGCGCCGTCAGCGGCGCCTGCAGCAGTTCAAGCTCGCCCGTGGCCGGCGCCAGCGCGCGCAGTTCCTGGTGGTAGAGCAGGCCGAAGACACTGCCCAGCAGCGGCGAGATCAGCAGCATCAGCAGCAGGAAGTAGCCCAGACCGTTGTCCAGATAGGACCAGAGCCGGCGCGGCAGCAGCCAATGCAGCGTGGCCGACCACTGCGCCGCCAGACTGGCGCGCGGTTTGCACATGTCGCCGCAACGCGCATCCAGCGTGCAGCAAAGCGAACAGATCGCGCCCTGGTAGGCCGGGCAGTGCGCCATGTCCGGCCCTTCGTACTCGCGCTCGCAGATCACGCAGCGCTGGAGCGTAACGTTGGCAGCCGCATGTAACGTAGGCTTCACCGCCGGACCGCCCCAAGAGGAAAGCGCCCCCTTTGGGGCCAGCGACCCGTGCCGCGGTGGCGTGCGGGGGTCATCCGGCCTTGCGATGTAGTACCTGCCTTGGGTCGCCCACGCAATCAGCGGCGCGCTGACAAAGGCCGTACCCAGCGCAATCAGCGCCGAGAAGGCCTGCGCCATCGTTCCAAGAAAACCCAGATGCGCGGTGACCGACAAGACAGAGGCCAGCGCCATCGCGCCGACGCCGACCGGGTTGATGTCGTACAGGTGCGCGCGCTTGAACTCGATGCCGGGCGGCGACAGGCCGAGCGGCTTGTTGATGACCAGATCCGCCACCACCGCCATCATCCAGGCGATGGCGATGTTGGAATACAGCCCGAGCACGTCGCCGAGCGCCTGAAAGACGTTCATCTCCATCAGCATGAACGCGATCAGGGTGTTGAACACCACCCAGACCACGCGCCCCGGGTGGCTGTGGGTCAAGCGCGAGAAGAAGTTGGACCAGGCCAGTGAGCCGGCATAGGCATTGGTGACATTGATCTTGAGCTGGGAGACCACCACCAGCAACGCAGTGGCGGCGACCGCCCAGCCGTAATTCGGAAATACGTACTCGTAGGCGGCCAGGTACATCTGGTTCGGGTCCACCGCGCGGTCGGTCGGCACCGCGTGGCTGATGGCCAGCCATGCCAGCAAGGCGCCGCCCAGCATCTTGAGCACGCCCAGAATGACCCAGCCCGGTCCGCCCGCCAGCACACCCAGCCACCAGCGGCGGCGGTTGGCCGGCGTCATGGCCGGCATGAAGCGCAGGTAATCGGCCTGTTCGCCCATCTGCGTCATCAGCGCAACACCTACCGTCAACGCAGCACCAAACAGGGGCAGGCTGAAATCAGACGTATTGCCACGCTCCCCCTTGTAGTGCACGACACCGGCAAATGCACCGGGATCAAGCATGAACACAAACGCAAAGGGCACGACCAGCAGCACCAGCCACAGCGGCTGGGTCCACACCTGCAGCCGGCTGATGGTCGACACGCCGTGCGTGACCAGCGGAATCACCAGCAGCGCGCAGACCAGATAGCCCCAGCTCGGCGGGATTCCCAGCGCCAGTTCCAGCGCGTAGGCCATGACGGCCGCTTCCAGTGCAAAAAAGATGAAGGTGAACGAGGCATAGATCAGCGAGGTCAGGGTCGAGCCGATGTAGCCGAAGCCGGCGCCGCGCGTCAGCAGGTCCATGTCGACGCCGTAGCGGGCGGCGTAGATGCTGATCGGCAGGCCGGCCAGAAAGATGATCAGGCCGGTAGCCAGGATTGCCCAGAACGCATTGGCAAAGCCGTATTGAACCAGCAGCGTGGCGCCTACCGCTTCCAGGATCAGGAAGGAGGCGGCACCGAAAGCCGTGTTGGCGACACGCCACTCCGACCACTTGCGAAAGCGCTGCGGCGCAAAGCGCAGCGCGTAGTCCTCCATGGTTTCGCTCGCGACCCAGGCGTTGTAGTCGCGCCGCACGCGCGTGATGCGCTGCAGCGCCTCGGGCGGGTCGGACGGAGTGGCGATGGAGGTCACCCCGTTGCGGTGCACATTTCGTGCCACGGCACGGCAATTGCATAGCTGAAATCATGGAACTCACGCCCCGCGAAAAAGACAAGCTGCTGATCTTTACCGCCGCCTTGCTGGCCGAGCGCCGACAGGCGCGCGGCCTCAAGCTCAATTACCCGGAGGCGCTGGCGCTGATCAGCGCGGCCGTGATGGAAGGCGCCCGCGACGGCAAGACCGTGGCGCAGCTGATGAGCCTGGGCCGCACCATCCTGACCCGCGCCGATGTGATGGCCGGCATTGCCGAGATGATCCCCGACATTCAGGTCGAAGCGACCTTCCCCGACGGCACCAAGCTCGTCACCGTCCACCAACCTATTATTTAACCTTGTGGGAAAGACCGCAGCTACGCGCAGCGAGCCAGCTCTGCCCCCAACTGATTGAGAAAAATGATTCCTGGCGAAACCCTCACCGACGGCCCGGCCCATGTGCTCAATCCGGGGCGGCGCACGCACACCCTGGTGGTGCAGAACAGCGCCGATCGACCGATCCAGGTCGGCTCGCACTACCACTTTGCCGAAACCAACCGCGCGCTGAGCTTTGACCGCTCAGCCGCGCGCGGCATGCGGCTGAACATCGCCTCCGGCGCGGCGGTGCGCTTCGAGCCCGGGCAGCAGCGCACGGTGGAACTGGTCGACTACGCCGGCGACCGCGAGGTGTATGGCTTTCGCGCGCTGACGCAGGGGAAACTCTGATGGCAACGATAGGACGCCAGGCCTATGCCGAGATCTTTGGCCCGACCGTGGGCGACCGCGTGCGTCTGGCCGATACCGACCTGCTGATCGAAGTCGAGGACGACTACACGCTGCGCGCAGGCGGTTACGGCGAAGAGGTCAAGTTCGGCGGCGGCAAGACCATCCGCGACGGCATGGCGCAGTCGCAGCGCACGCGTGCCCAGGGAGCCGTTGATTGCGTGATGACCAACGCGCTGGTCCTGGACCACTGGGGCATTGTCAAGGCCGACATCGGCCTCAAAGGCGGGCGCATCGTCGCCATCGGCAAGGCCGGCAACCCGGATGTGCAAAGCGGCGTCGACATCATCATCGGGCCCGGCACCGAGGTCATCAGTTGCGAGGGCAACATCGTCACCGCAGGCGGAATCGACTCGCACATCCACTTCATCTGCCCGCAGCAGATCGAGGAAGCGCTCTCCAGTGGCGTCACCACCATGCTCGGCGGCGGCACCGGACCGGCCACCGGCACCTTCGCCACCACCTGCACGCCGGGCGCCTGGAACATAGAGCGCATGCTGCAGGCCGCAGACGCCTTCCCTATGAACCTGGGCTTTCTGGGCAAGGGCAATGCCAGCCTGCCGGCCGCGCTGCACGAACAGGTCAACGCGGGCGTCATCGGCCTCAAGCTGCACGAAGACTGGGGCACCACGCCGGCTGCGATCAGCAACTGCCTGGACGTGGCCGAACAGACCGACGTGCAGGTGGCGATCCACTCCGACACGCTCAACGAGTCGGGATTTGTCGAGGACACGATCGCGGCGACCAAGGGCCGCAGCCTGTGCGCCTTTCACACCGAGGGCGCCGGCGGCGGCCACGCGCCCGACATCCTGCGCGTGGTCGGCGAGGCGAACTTCCTGCCGTCATCCACCAACCCGACCATGCCCTACACCGTGAACACGCTCGACGAGCACGTGGACATGCTGATGGTCTGCCACCACCTGAACGCGGCAATAGCCGAGGACCTGGCCTTTGCCGAAAGCCGGATACGCAGGGAAACCATCGCCGCCGAAGACGTTCTGCACGACCTGGGCGCGATCAGCATGTTTTCTTCCGACAGCCAGGCCATGGGCCGCGTCGGCGAGGTGATATTGCGAACCTGGCAGACCGCGCACAAGATGAAGGGGCAGCGCGGCAAACTCGCCGAGGACGCCGAGCGCAACGACAACTTCCGGGCCAAACGCTATGTCGCCAAGTACACGATCAACCCCGCCATCGCGCACGGCATCAGCCACGAGGTCGGCAGCATCGCCGTCGGCAAGTGGGCCGATCTGGTGGTCTGGAAGCCGGCCTTCTTCGGCGTCAAGCCGGCGCTGATCCTCAAAGGCGGCTTCATCGCAATGGCCGCCATGGGCGACCCCAACGCGTCGATTCCGACGCCGCAGCCGGTGCATTACCGGCCGATGTTCGGCGCCTATGGCGGCGCACTGGCGCACGGCTCGCTGACCTTTGTCTCACAGGCCGGATTCAACGCCGGCATCAAGGAACGCTTTGGCCTGGCCAAGACTTTGAGCGCGGTGAAGAATATCCGCGGCGTGCGCAAGAACCACATGGTGCACAACAGCTATCTACCCAAAATGGAGATCGACGCCCAGACCTACAGCGTGCGCGCCGATGGCCAACTGCTGACCTGTGAGCCGGCCACATCGCTGCCGATGACGCAACGCTACTTTCTGTTTTGAGTTCTGCGGCAAATGCGTCAATGCGGTCTTTGTTGTAGACGCAACGGGAAAGGCAATTGCCGCCAGCGTGGCACGACTTGTCGGCATTGATGTTTCCAAGCGCGCTTACTTCGACGAAATCATCAAGCGCGGCAGTCCGACAACCCTGTATGTCACTCCCCCTTTCATCAATGCACCGGGCAATCTGTCCATAGATCCTTGGTGCGGGAAGTTGTCGGGCCGAATGGAGAGTTCAATCGCGTGGTCGTTGTGGGTCTTGTTCCGGCGTTCTTCAATACTTTGCTCGATTCAGTTCGTTACCAACCCGATGTGCAAGCCTCTCACATTCATGGCGACGGCAAACTCTTCACGATGTCGCCGACAAGAAGGGAAATCCTGGGGCGTCACATGTCGGATCCGCGCAGCTTCTTCTCGCGTCACGGTGCCAGCGGCCAATCGACCAGCGTGTTTTCAGGGGTCTCAGTCGCCACGGGTGGAGAGCGGATGATTGCTTTGAGAGCCGTTGACCTCTCCAATCTGGGCGGGGACAAGCCCCTGATCGTGAACGTTTCCCGCGATCTGAAAGCCGTCTTTGCCCCCTGGCGTCAGGAGGTCGTACGAGATTGGGCAATCTTCGCCCTATTGGCGCTGCCCGCGATCATGACTCTGATTTTCTACCAGCGACGGCGTCGAGTTCTGGAAGGTCTGCTAGACGTACAGGACACTTTGCGCCGGCAGGCCGAGTCGGATTTGAGCCACAGCGAGAGCCGTTACCGCACCCTTGTCGAGTGCTCGCCTGTCCCGCTTCTGGTTCACCGTGACGGCAAATTCATCTATGCCAACCCGGCAGCCGTGAGAATGTTTGGGGCAGTCTCCGAAGACAAACTGGCCGGCACAGCGGTTCTTGACCGGATACGCCCGGACTTTCGCGAGCTCGTATCGGGGCGTGTGAAGTATTTTCTTGAGCATGGCGGCACCGCTTCGATGATTGAGGAGAAGATGCTCAAGCTGGACGGAACAGTGATCGACGTTGAAGCCCAGGGCACAGCAATTTCTTACGATGGAAGACCTGCAATTCAGGTTGTGATGCACGACATCACCGAACGCAAGAAGGCGGAGAAGAAGTTGCTGGAGAGCGAATCGCATTTGCAGGCCATTGTCGAGAACGAGCCGGAATGTATCAAAAATCGAAAGCTATTCAGATTGTCAAGGCTTGGCTTCATAACCCGGCGTGCCATCGTCGGCAACCCGGTGACAGGCGACAAAATGACCCGGCGCCACTCCGCGCAAAACCGGGTCATGGTCGCGGCAAATGTCCTGTGCAAAGGGACAACGCCCGGCGAACCGGCAACCTTCGGGCACGTCCATCGGACTAGGCGGATCGCCTTGCAAGCGAATGCGTTTGCTGCGTCCGCGGGTCTGAGGGTCGAATGTCGGAGCCGCCGACCACAGCGCCCGGGTGTACGGGTGCAGTGGCCGGGCAAACAAGGCGTCACGCCCGGCGCGTTCCACAATGCGGCCCAGATACATGACCGCGACTTCCATGCACATGTGGCGCACGACGCCCAGATCGTGCGAGATGAAGAGATAGGTCAGGTCAAATTCGCGCTGCAAGCGCAGCATCAGGTTGAGCATCTGGGCCTGGATCGCCACATCCAGCGCCGACACCGGCTCGTCGCACACCACCAGTTCCGGCTGCGCCGCCAGGGCCCGGGCCAGCACGATGCGCTGGCGCTGGCCACCGGAAAACTGGTGCGGATAGAGCGACATCTGTTCGGCCTTCAGGCCCATCTGGGTGAACAGGAACCTGGCGCGTTCGGGCCTATCCTTGACCGGCCCCACATGCATCAGATTGAGCGCCGCCAGGATCGCGTCGCCGGCGCGGGTGCGAGGGTTGAGCGAGGCGTAAGGGTCCTGGAACACCATTTGAAAGCGGTGGCGCTCGCGGCGCAGGGCATCACCCTGCAGGGTACCGATGTCGCTGCGGCCCATCTGCACCGACCCCGCCGTGATGTCAACCAGGCGCATGATCGCCAGAGCCGTGGTGCTCTTGCCCGAGCCGCTCTCACCCACAATACCGAAGGTGGTGCCGCGGCGTACCTCAAAGCTCACGCCGTCGACCGCCTTGACCGCGCCACGTGGACGCAGCAGACCGGCGCCAACCGGGAAGTGAACCTTCAGATCTCGCACCGACAGCACAACATCGTCATCGCTCATGCTGCGCCCTCCGCAGCCGGTGTGTGCAACCAGCACATCACGCTGCGTCCGGCATCAATCCGGGTCAGCGGCGGCAGCGCCTGGTAACAACGTGGCATGGCCTGGCTGCAGCGCTGGGCAAACAGGCAACCGACGCCGCGTTCCAGCAGCGAAGGCACGCTTCCGGGAATCTCCTGCAGGTACTCGCCCGCCTGGACCGTACGCGCACCCGGTGCGCAGGCGATCAGTCCCCGGGTATAGGGATGCAGCGGCGACTGCAATATTTCCCTGACGTCGCCGTCTTCAACGATGTGTCCCGCGTACATCACGGCCACCCGATCGGCCATTTCGGCCACCGCGCCCATGTCGTGCGTGATCAGCAGGACGGCGGTGCCGGTGCGCTCGCGCAGATCGGCAATCAGATCGAAGATCTGCGCCTGCACCGTCACATCGAGCGCGGTCGTGGGCTCGTCGGCGATCAACACGTCGGGCTTGCAGGCCAGCGCCATGGCGATCATGACGCGCTGGCGCATGCCGCCCGAAAACTGATGCGGGTATTCATGCACCCGGCGCCGCGGCGCCGGGATGCCCACTGCCTCCAGCATGTCGGCTGCCTGCGCCATCGCAGCGCCCCAGCTTCCGCCCTGATGCAAATGCACCGCCTCGGCGATCTGGTTGCCGACCGTGTAAGCCGGGTTCAGCGACGTCATGGGCTCCTGGAAGATCATGGAGATGCGGTTGCCGCGGACCTTGCGCATATCGGGCTCGCTCACGCCCAGAAGGTCGCGCCCGTCAAGCAGCACGCGCCCGGACGCAACGCGGCCGGGCGGCTCTGCGATCAGACGCATCACAGCCAGAGCAGTGACACTCTTGCCGCAGCCGGACTCCCCGACCAGCGCCAGCGTCTGTCCGCGTTCGAGGGAAAAACTCACGCCGTTGAGGACCCGCGCGCTGCCCTGACGGGTCTGGAACTCGACCGACAGGTTCTGCACCGACAGCAAGGGTTGGGGGTGGCTCATCGCAGCTGCAGCTTCGGATTGAAGGCGTCGTTGAGGCCGTCGCCGATCAGGCTGACGGCCAACACCGTGGCAAAGATGGCGATGCCCGGAAACGTGACCGCCCACCAGCATTCCAGCACGTTGCGCCGGTTGTTGCCTATCATCATGCCCCAGCTCATCACGTTGGCGTCGGACAGGCCGAGAAAGCTCAAGCCGGCTTCGAACAGGATGGCCGAGCCGATGATCAGCGTCGCGGACACAATCAGCGGCGGCAAGGCGTTGGGCAGAATCTCGAGCAGCATCAATCGCACCGGGCCGGCGCCCATGGTGCGGGCGGCGTTGACGTATTCAAGGTGACGAAGCCGCATGAACTCGGCCCGCGCCAGCCGCGCGGTGGTGGTCCAGGCGACGATGCCGATGGCAAAAACAACCACCGTCAGGGATGGCGAAAACAGGGTCACCAGCACCATGGACAGCAGCAATGCCGGCAGCACCTGAAA